>JBBSVV010000001.1:0-22369 GCA_038046625.1 archaeon
TTAAACAATTATTAGGCAATCCATACAAGCCAATTTATTTGGCTGAGGTGGAAATTTGGTGGAAATAAATTTCGTAGCGGTAATCGTTGCCGCCGTGGTTTCGTTCGTAATCGGCTTCATTTGGTACAGCATGCCGGTTTTCGGGAAAAAATGCGCGCCTACCTAAGCAGCCATTGATAAATGAATGCATTTTTGCCAACTTTTAAATATTTTGGGGCTGTTGAATATATTATGAAGATGAGGTTTTGCCCGCAGTGCGCTTCGCTGAGTTTGTCTCAAATCGGAAACGGCGAAATCGAGTGCACGGTCTGCCACTATAAGGGCGTTGCTGCCGAGGGCAGCATGGATGAAATGAATGCGCTCAAAAAAAGCTTTGACAGGATAAAGCTCAAGACGGTTGACTTCGCGCCCAAAAAAATCAGCGGCAACGAACTCCTGAAAAAAGAGAACGAGCTTGGTGAAAAGCTCAAGTCCATGAAGGGAAGAAAGAGCGACGATTTTGAGATACTTTGACGTATAATTGATTATTCCTGCTTTTTGCCGATTCCTTTGAATCCAAAAAGCCCTTACGAAAACTAATAAAAGTCTTTCCAGAGCGATACTATTCATTCAGAGGGGGGCGTAGTGTAGCTTGGTTATCACACGAGGCTGGGGGTCTCGTAACCCCAGTTCAAATCTGGGCGCTCCCACACCTTTTTTCTTTCTTTGTCAAGAAAGAAAAAGCTGTGCCAAAAAAGAAAGAAAGTTAACCTATGCACCAAAAGAAAGAGTGTGAAGCTTTGCCAAAAAGAAACCATTAAATTTCCCTAATCCGATATAATTTCATGGGTTTGCTATCTCGTCGTAGAAAAACGTCAGCGACTGAACGGCCTGGCAAAAGGCTTCCTCCAATGATTACTCTAGAGCCTAACGGTAAGTTCATGGCTCGCGCCGATGTTCCGGGAAGGGAAAGTGTGGCTATGCACGGGCACATCAAAGGTGGTGTGTTCCATGTTGAAACAATGAATGGGAAACCCGCTTCCCAAGAGCTTGTGGGAACGGCGCCCGGAGTTTTACGGGAATTGCATGAAGCGCTGACTAAAAAATATGCGGGGCATGTTTCAGGTTTTGTGTTTCCACGAGCCGCAAAATAACCGCTTTTACGCCTTAACCAAAGCGTTTTAATAATTCTCTCGGATTGTTGTTTACATGTCTGAAAAGGAACAAACTCTGGGCCTGACGGTAAAGAAGGGCGCGGATTTCAGCGAGTGGTACAATCAAGTGGTTCTGAAGGCCGAGCTCGCGGATTACGCTCCGACGCGCGGCTTCATGGTGATTAGGCCCAACGGTTACGCAATTTGGGAGTCAATTCAAAGCTACTTCAACGCAGTTATGGAGAAGCACAAAGTCAGGAACGCCTATTTCCCGCTTTTGATTCCAAAGAGTTTTTTTGAGAAAGAGGCGGAGCATGCCGCGGGATTCGCGCCGGAACTTGCGTGGGTCGAGGCCGAGGAAGGCGAGGAGAAGGTTGCGATACGCCCTACATCTGAAACCATAATGTATGATTTTTATGGGAAGTGGATTCGCTCGTGGCGCGATTTGCCTTTGAGGATTAACCAGTGGTGCAATGTTCTGCGCTGGGAAGTGAAGCAGACCAAATTGTTTTTGCGCACGCGCGAATTCCTTTGGCAGGAAGGGCATTGTGTTTACGCAACGAAAGAGGATTGTGATAAAGAAGTTCGTTTGTTCCTCGATGAGTACAAGAAATTGGTTGAGGCAATGCTCGCGATTCCGGTTGTTGCGGGCGTGAAAACGGAAAAGGAGAAATTTGCGGGCGCATTTTACACCACCACTATAGAGGCTTTGATGCCGGATGGAAGGGCATTGCAGATGGGCACCTCGCACAATTTGGGTCAGGGCTTTGCAAAGGCATTCGGAATAAAGTTCACGGACGAGAATGCGAAAGAGCAACTTCCGTGGCAGTCAAGCTGGGGCTTTTCAACGCGTTTGATCGGCGCGATTGTTATGGTTCACGGCGATGACAAGGGTTTGGTGCTGCCGCCTAATATCGCGAGGAACAAGGCGGTCATTGTTCCGATTGTTTTCGAGAAATCCAAGGAGCAGGTGCTGAAAAAGGCGCGCGAAATCGCTTCAGGCCTTGATGAATTCGGCGTTTTTGTGGATGACCGCGACAATTACAGTGCGGGCTGGAAGTTCAACGAGTGGGAGCTCAAGGGGATTCCGCTGCGCATTGAATTGGGCCCTAAGGACATGGAGAAGAAGCACGTGGTTGTGGTGCGCAGGGACACCTCGAAAAAGGAATTCGTGAAATTTTCCGAGCTGAAGAAAAGGCTCCCAAAAATTTTGGGTGAAATGCAGGCGGAAATGTTTGCAAAGGCGAAAAAGTTCCTTGATTCGAACATTGTTGAAGTGAAAAATTACGAGGAGTTTAAGCGCGCAATTGCCGGGAAGAAGATGGCCTTGGCTTGCTTCTGCATGGATCCGGAGCCGGAGGAAAAAATCAAGGAAGAAACAGGCGCAACCTCGCGCTGCATCCCATTTGACCAGAAGGAAGCGAATGCAAAATGCTTTTTTTCCGGAAAGCCCTCCCAGAAAAAAGTTTTGTTTGCGAAGTCCTACTAATTGAGGTATGCCTCGTTTTTTCTGGGAAATTCCCTTTCCCAAACCTCGACTATTGAATCGTCTATTTTTTTGTCGTGGAACCTGAGAAAAAAGAAACCCTGCGAGGAGTAAAGCCTTTTTGCGGCCTCGTTGTCCCTTTTCACGAGCAATGATGCCTTTTTCGCGCCGTTGCTTTTCAGGAACTCAACCGCAAACTCGACCAGCTCCTTGCCAATGCCTTTTTTCCGGAGATTTTTTTTGACGCTCACGCCGTTTATGAAGCCAGTGTTTTTCCTGATTTCGAGGTCCACGAATCCCGCAATGCTTTTGCCGAGGCTTTTCTTGAATATGAATGTCCCGTCTTTTTTGAGCCTTTCGGATATTTTTTCCTCCGAGAGTCTCGTGTACGGGAACTCCGTGTCAATCATTTTTGCGAGCCGCTTCGCGTCCTTCTCCATGGCCTTTGTGATGCTCAGTTTCTCACCATTTTTAGGTAATCATTTATCTCGTCGAATGAAACGCTTGCGCCCGCAAATTTTGCCGCGTACAAAGCCGCCTCGAGGGATTGCTTGGATTTGTGCATTTCCTTTGCGAACGAGCCGTTCTCGTATGCAAGCGCAATCAGTTCTATTGACCTGAAGACAGGTATGTCGCCGAAGCTTTGCCTGAATTCCGCGAGGCTGTTTCTGTCCAGTTCAACGCGTTTTTGGTGGCGCCTCTCGAGATAGCTGCGGAGCTGTTCCGGCTCCTCAATGAGCATCCTGGTTGTGCGCTCGTCAATGACCAGGGCGTCGCAGTTCATCTGTTTTATCAGTGCGAGGGTTTCGGATTCGCCCTCGTCAATGAGCCTTATGTTGTGGCATTCCTTTGTGCCGCATATTTTCGCGCTTATTGCCTGGAGCTCGTTCATTTTCTTTTTCACCAGCGGCGTTGTTTTAACGACCTTCAAATATCCTTCTTCTACCGCGTCGCGTATCCTTATTGCGTTGAGTTCGAATTTTTTTATTTTCACGGGCGTCGCAACGGATTCGCGGTAAACGGACTCCGGGATTATGAATGCGATTCCCTCCATTTCCGCGAGGTGCTTGAAGAGCCTTATCATGCAGTTTCCGGAAATTGTTATCAGGGTGCTCGAGTCAACGACAAACTGTTTCAAGTGTTAAGCAACTCCCTCAACCTTTCAACCCTTTCGTGTATGGGCTTGGTGGCGTGCTGTTCATCATGTATCCTTGTTGTTCCTATGTACATCTGGAGCTCTTTCCTGTCCGCGCCGGTCAATGAGGCGGCCTGGCTCAGGCTCAGGCCGAGGGCGTATGCGGTTGAGGCCTGCTTTACTTTTGCCTTTTCGTAAATGTTTTTCGCGAAATGGCCCAGCTCATCGTCGATTTCCCTTATTTCACTTATTACGTTGTTCAGGTTTTTCGTGTACATTGCCTCATTCTGTTTAAGCGCTGCTTCGAGGCATTTTTTGAGGGAATTTCCAATGCCTTGTGAAAGGCGCGGCCACACCCTGCTTTTCAGGAAATGGTCTTTCGTGAGTATCTTGTACAATGAGTAGGCTATTACAGAAAGGCTTGCGAGTTCGGAATCATTTTCGACTGCCGCTTCCTCTATGCTGTCGTTTCCAAGCCTTTTCAGGTCCTGTGCCTGCCTGGCCTGAAAGGCCCTGAGAATGGCGTCTGTCCTGTTCCGGAGCCTGTGTTGCATATATTATGAATGGGCTTTCACATATTTAATTTTTGTCCGAAAAGGCGTTTCACATGCCTGGGCTTTTTCGCCGTGTAAATAAGTTTTTATTGTGCCAAACCATTATTTAATGCATGAAAAAGGCGTTATTCTGCCTGTTTGTGCTTGTTGCGCTGCCGATGGCTTCCGCTGTTTCCGGCAATGAGGCGGTTAACCTTGTTGCGAATGCGGGGCATTACCTTTACGACAGCGAAACCTACACTCCGCCGAATGTTTCGGTTGAATTCGGCGGAAGTTCCTACTGGGTTATTCCTGTGACTTCCGGAAACAATATCACCACTTACTTTGCCGTTGCTGTTGATTCCGGCGGGCTTTCAACCTTGCGTTCGGTCAACAGGGGCCTCTTTGGGGTTGCCGAGGAACTGCGCGAGCTGCAATTGCTCAAGGAATCAATTTCCGCCAATTCGGGCGTTGAGTGGGTTTTCACGCAGAAGTACGAAACAATTTTTTCGGAGATTGCTGTTCAGATGGACAACGAGGTTTTTCAGCTCAACACGGTTGAAACAACCCTCGATTCCGAGGGCCTGAACCTGAATCTCTCTCCATTGAGAAACGAGCTGTCATCCCTCTCTGCCAATGCTTCCGGAATATCATCGAAACTGGCATCGGCTTCTTCGCTTGAAAACGAATTTTCAACGAAGCCGTCGCAGGAAAACTTCGGCAAAATGAAGGGCGCCTTTAATTCTGTGTTCGACTCGATTTCAGGGCTCAATTCGGATTCAGTTTCATACCGGAGCAACGTTGACAAGCTCAAGCAGCAGATTTCACTTGCGGAGATTGACGTGCAGACAAAATCACAGTTGTTCGGGATTCTGGAGCTTCCGCAGGGCATGCAGGCAATTGGCTCGTATAATCTCGATGCCACGCAGATTAGGGAATCATTTGAATCGAGGCTCGAGGCGAGTTCACTGCGCATGGATTCAATACTCAATGAAATGGAAAACAGGCTGCTGAAAAACGAGGTTTATGGCCTGCTTTATTCCGAGAACGGCAGGCTCAAAAAAGGCTCTTCGCAGTTCGAGATTTTGAGCGAGGCGCAGGCAACGATACTTTCAAAGGAGAACCGCCCGATATGGGTTAACCAGTCAGGAGTGAGGGACCTGGAGAAGGATTACGCGAGGGCAACAAAGCTCTATGGTGAAAGGAATTTTGCGGACGCAAAGGATTCTGCGGAAAAGGCGATTGATGACGTCATTGCAATTGAAAAAAAAGGCAGGGTTTCGACCGAGAATCCGCCGTTGTTTTCGCAGGACCTTTTGTTCCAGGTTGCGGCCGTGCTCGCGGCGCTCCTGGTTGCACTTTACATTTTCAACAATCGCGGAAAGATAAGGGGTTTTATTTCGCCCTCGGCAGAGGAAGTTGATGCCGATGAATAAGCACGCGCTTGCATTGTTTTTTTCTGTTCTGGCCGCCTCTATCTGCTTTGCGCAGGTTGCCGTGGTGATTGAGCCTTCGGGTGGCACGGCAAATCCTGTTTACCCTTTTGAGGCCAAGGAATACAGGCTCACTGTTGTGAACCTTTCAGGGGCCGAGGCGCGCAATGTTGATGTGCTGCTTTTCGCCCCAAAAGAGGCTGCCCTCGTTGTGAACGGTTCCGATGAAATTGAAAGGCTCTTCACTTTTGTTTCGCTTGGCGCTGGGCAGCAGCAGGAAAGAATTTTTCAGGTAAGGCCACTCGCGTTTTCGGAAGCCCCGCTTGAAATAAAGGCGGTTTACGGTGACGAGAATGCGCCGAATTCGGCTTCCGCGTTTTTGCAGGTTTTGAAGCCTGTTGTTTCCTTCAATGCTTCCCTGAGCAAGGATTCTTTCTCGCCGAATGAGCAGGGAAAAATAATGTTCAGTGTTTCGAATGATTCAGGGCAGGAAACGCTTTTCGGAGTGAAGGCTGAGGCGTTTGCCACGGGTTCTATAACAAACATAAGCCCGCCGCTTGTTGTGGGTTTGCTTGAGCCCGGAAAAGGCATTCCAGAGTCTTCGTTTTCTTTCACAACCGGAAAGCGCCCTGAAAGGGATTTTTTGGCTCTCCGCCTGAGTTATTCGGATTCTTTGGGGAGCCATGCCCTGGAAAAGTCCTTCAGGGTCGAGTCGCGCGACAGGGATTATTCCGCGGCGCTTTTTGTGGGCGCAATCATTGTGCTTGTGCTTGTTTCGTTTTACTTCAGCAGGAAGCGCATGGCCGATGAAAAAAAGGGCGCGGCAAAAGATGCTGCTCTGCATCCGGACTCAAAATAACTTTTTTGGGGCATTTTGCATTCAAGAAATTTCTATTATGTCCCCGTCCTTAAGCTCGTAGTCCTTTGAAACCCTTTGGCCCTCAAACTTTGTCGAGCCCCAGATGCGCGCGTACTTCATGTTTTTGGCCATGTCCTTGTGCAAATGCTGGGGAACGTCCTCGACCAGGGTGCCTTTTTTCATTACCATGGGGGAATCGAAATCAGGTTTTCCGCCGGGTTTTTTGGTGTACACCAGAATTTTATTCAATAATCCGAATATTTGTGTCCGCAATTCCGGCTCTTTAACTGTAAATGGGCATTTTAGAAAGAGGCAGTTTTTGTAATCAAGGTTCGTGTCCAGCACTTCCAGAATTTTTTCCATTGTGGTTTCTTCTTCCAGCAGGATGCTTGCTTTGTGTATTCCAAAGCCCTTGAGTGCGTCTTCCAGTTCCTTTTCGCTCATTTTCAAATGTTGCTTTCCCCCTATGGTAATTCCTTTGGATTCTGCCTGCTTAATGGTTATGCGGGGTTTTTCCCTTCCGACTATTATTCCTGATTTTTTGAGTTCGTTTATTACAATACTTTTTTCCTCATCGCTTGTATAAGTGATAATTAGTGCATCCGCGTTTCGCGCAAGCCCGAGAAGCTGCGTGCCGTTTGATTTGCCTTCGCTGCTTCCTTCAACAATTGCAGGAACTTCCACCAGCTGCACTTTTGCCCCCTTGTACTCCATTGCCCCGACTTCGGGCTGTGTTGTTGTGAATGGATAGGGCGCAACCTCTACTTCGGCATTGGTCAGCATTTTGAGCAAATAGCTCTTTCCTGTATTTGGATAGCCAAGAATTGCTATTTGCCCGTCGCCATCTTTTTTTATGTTGATGGAGTGGCCCGTGGATTTTTTGGACTGTTCTCTTTCTTTTTCCATTTCCTTGCGAAGCTGTGCTATTTTCCAGGTGAGTTCTGCCAAAAGCTTTTCACTGGCTTTGTGTTTTGGCGCGAACTTGTGCATTTCCTGCAAATAGAGCAGCTTTTCATGTGCTGTTTTTGCCTGTTCGTATTTTTCCTTTGCTTTAAAATACTCGGGGCCCGCGTTGGTTGTCATAAGTATACGGAAAAAATAAGTTGTTTTAAACCCGATAATTTATGGCATTCCGGTCAATTGAGCAGTCAGTTAGAACCTGAAAATCATTGTAACCAATTCCATGCATAATTTTTATCGCTCAGTCAGCCTGAAAACAGTTCCTCTGCGTTCCTGTGCGCAAACCCTTCCTGCACCTCCGGGTCGAGCCTTGCGATGAATGCCCTTCCGAATTCTTCCATCAGCATACTCATTTCCTCGCCGTAATGCCATTTGACTCCCTTGTCCGTTCCCCACATGAATCTGTCCGGGTGCTTTTTAATCAGGCCCTTCCATTTGCTGACCTTTTCCTTCAGCCGAGAGTCAAAAGTCTGCCTGAACATTGAGGTAAATTTGCTTTCCGGCCCCATCATGAACAGGCCCTCCATTGCGTAAAGTGTGGCCGAATCAAGGGAAAAATAAACGTTTGGGTACTTGTCCATCAGGCCGCCGACATCGTTCTCTATTTCAAATCCGTGCAGCAGGAATTTTACTCCCGGGTTTTTTTTCAATGCGTTTTCAACGCTGCTCTTCTGGGTTTTGTCCGGATGCATCATCACTATCGCCCCATTACCTGCGGCTATCCTGTATATTTCGGAAAACCGCGAGTCATCAGGGGAGGAGCCCGCAAGGTACGGGGTGTAGAACGCTATTTCGCCGTAACCCTTGAAAAGGCCTGGCGCCGTTTCGTCTATTTTCCGCAATGTGTCGGCATCAAGGTTGGTTGGCATCAGGAAAAGCCTGACGTTTCTGCCGGATTTTTGTACAATTTCATGGGCTTTTTCCAGTGCGCCCTCAATGTCCCGGCTGTCGGCAATGAAAAAGGCTATCGCGCCTGAAACGCCTTCCTCATCAAAAGTGCAGAGTATCTGTTCGAGCCCGACATCCTTGTCCAAAATTGGGTCTGTCATGCCGGGGTACATCATGGAAACCACGGGCATGTGGAAGTGTGCGTCAAACAAGGGCCCGCGGTAATAAGGTTCCGCCCCAAATTCTGGTGCAAATTCCCTGCTGCATTTCTCCCTCGCGCTTGAATCCGCATCGTTCCCGGAAATCGCATTATCTGATGTTCTGTCGGGAGGCTTGGCATCCGAATCCTGCTGTTCGCCGATAGGCCCTGTAGTGTTATTTTCAATCTCAGCTCCGTTTCCTGCGCTGGGCGCTTCAATCGGCCCGGCAGTTTCTGGTGTTTCCGCCGCATAGTTATTGGCGCTTTTCTCCCCCGAATCAGGAGCCTGTTGCGGCGCGCCCGTTTGCGTGCATCCCGCAAGTAAAAATGCAACGAGAATTAAGGCAAAGGCAGTTTTCATATGCCTTTATTAAGATTTTTTTATATAAAAGCTTACACTTCCCAGTTATAGCAGACCGTGAAAGTTTTTCGGCATATGACGCGGTTCCTTCTACCCGTAGGGTACGAGGCCTAATGCCCTTGGGCATAAGGTGCTAGATAGCAGACCATGAAATATTGCCGAAATATTTGTTGGCCTGCCATAAAACACGTTTTTCAGGCGCAAAGGTTTTATTTCAGCAACGGGCAAATACTATGCATGCCCACGCAGGAAACCCTGAACTTCGGAAAACCGGAAAAAAAGAGGCTCAACGAAATACTGGCTTTGTTCGAGGATGCGCCAGTGACAAACTACTTCGAGGAGAAGCGCGCAAAAAAAGGCGGGTGCACAATAACCCTTTACAATTCCGGAAAACTTTCAATACAAGGAGCAGATGCAGCAAAAGTAAAGGAAGAAATAATCTCAATGATGGGCCTCAAGGAAGAGCTCGTGATAGGCATTGATGAAACAGGGCGCGGGGAAAGAATCGGGCCAATGGTGATAACAGGGGTTCTGGCGGACACGAATTCTGTGCGCGAGGTAAGGGACAGCAAGAAAACAACCGACATTGCAAAAAAAGAAAAAATAGTTTCCGAAAAAATGTTCGGCTCGGTTTCTGTTGTGCTGAACGCAAAGCTCATTGATTTGTGCCGCAACAAGGGAAAAAACCTGAATGAACTCGAAGCCGGAACAATTGAAAAGATCGCGGAAATACTTTCATTCTTCGAGGAAGCCGAAGTAATAGTGGATGGCGCACCGCTTAAGGTTCAGGGCAAAAAAATAAAGTTCCTTCCCAAAGGCGATGACCTGGAGCCCGTGATAGGAGCGGCAAGCATAGTGGCGAAACATTTGCGCAACAATTCTAGCGACAAGGGCGAAAGAAAGACTTGGAAAACAAACGAGAAAAATGAAAAATAAAATCAGCCTATTTCGAGGAATTGAAAATCATTGCGTGAAGTTTCTTCGGGGAAAGGTTCTTTTCCCTCTTCGAGTTCCTGAAGGAGCGCGCCCTGACAGTCACATTTTTGTCCTGAAGCTCCTTGAGTATGTCCTTCATCGCAATTATCTCGGCTTCGGCAGTTGAACGGAAATGGTCAAGCTTTTCAACCTTCTTCCTCAGCTTTAAGTTGTCCGCGCCTTTTGAGTCAGCAACCAGCTTTTCGAGCTCCTGGATGCGTTTATGGGCAAGCTCGATTTTTTTCTCCAAAGGGGCGATGCTCGGCCTTTCCTGCTGCGTCGCGTAAACCAGCGGTTCGTTGCCTGTTTGCGCGGGCTGCTGCGATTCCTCCTCTTTTGGCCTGAAAAGGAAAAGCAGGCCATTGCCTATCAAAAGAGCCAGTATCAGGACACCGAGAAAAAGAGTTAAGGGCGCCATAAGATAAAGTGCCTCCAAGAGTTATTTTAAAGGTTGTTGCGGCAAATGGCACAACAAATAAAAACAGCTCTCGCATTTGTTAGTTTATGGAAAAGCCGTCACGCCCTTTTATTACGCCAAATTCTAAAAAGCATACAACAGTAATTTCGGCAATGTTCCACCACGGCAGTCATTTCAACCCCCGCAACGAATCTGCGATACACCAGCTGCGTGCTTTTACAAATATGCTCGCAGAAAGGCACGCAGAGTTAAGGGATATAAAAATAACAGGATGCTGGGTAAAGGAGGACAAGCTCAAGGGCTCTAATGGAGGGCAGGCTATATTCACAGGCACAACACCACAAAGCCAGTCCATTGCAATTGAAATTACAAAAGACCACGAAAGTTTTGAATACAGGATACGGCTTGGAAAAGGAGAAAGGAAAAATATTGAAAGAAAAGTTGAAACTATTTCCCGAATAGAGGATAAGGAATGGCTTAGGCTTGTAGAGGAGGGCGAGGACAAATTCCTGCAAGTCGAAATACCCGGAAAAACCTTCCTGCTGCGCAGCGGCAGAATAGAAGTCCGCCACCGCGGAAACCGGAGGCCTGTGACAAGCGAAGAAAAAAGAACTATTTACGCAACGACAATGAACCTTTTCAAACAAAGAAAGGAACGCGGTGCAGAAAAGTCAACGGAGTACATGAGGCTAATAACCAAAGCGTTCGGCAACGCGCCAAGTAAATAATGGCACTGCCAAAATTATTCTTTGAAATACAATTTAGTGAAATTCTTCCCTGTCTTGGATTCGGCAACGCTATTTTCCACTCCATGCAGCTGCGCAACCTTTGCGCAAACCTCCGGAATCCAGGATGGCTCGGACTGCTTTCCTTTAAAGAAAACGGGCGCATCGGTTTCAAGCAAAAGGCTTTCAAGGGGGATTCCCTTCACGACTTCGGCAGAAGCAGGATCGCTAAAAATAATCGGGCCGCAGGAAATGAAATAACCAAGCTCAACAGCCTTTTGCGCGTTTTCGTGAAAATTCGTGAACCAATGCAAGTGGACCTTTTTCGCGCCAAGCTCCTCAAGAATATCGAGGCATTCGGGTTCCGCGAAGCGCGCGTGCACGACAACCGGCTTTTTGGCTCCAATGGCGATTGCAACAAATCCCCTGAAAACGCGCTCCTGCAGCTTTTTTTGCGCCGCATTTGCGTGCTTGAAGTCCATTCCTATTTCCCCCACCGCGGCAGCTTCATGCACGCGTGACTCAACTAGCTTAACAGCCGCCATAATTTGCGCCTCGCCGAGCGAAAGCAGGTCCACCGGATGCAGGCCTATCGCACAGCCCACTTCCTTAAACTTCTTTGAAAGTTCAAGATTTGGCCCAATGTTTTCCGGTGAAGTGGAATTTGACAGAATGGCCGAAACGCCCGATTTTACCGCCCTTTGCACAACGGATTCCGGTTCCCTGAACCAATCCAAATGGCAGTGGGAGTCCGCTAACAAAAAATCACCATTTAAAAAATTTTGCCTTGGTAGGATTATATTAGCCATAGAAACAATTTTAAGTGGTCACATGGAAGATAAGCAAAAAACAGCGGAAAAGCCCGCAAAGGGCGAAAAAAAGCCCGGATCCAAGGGCATTAATATCCCGCCATACCTGGCAGTAATGCTCCTCATACTTGGAATACTCGGGGGCTACGCCATAAGCCTGATTATTAACCCTGCCCCGGAAACAACCCCAATAAGCGATGCCAATTCCATAACCGACGTCGCTTACAGGACAATTCCGGTTACAATGGTTTACACCAATGACTGCAGGTCATGCAGGCAAACCAATATGGTTGAGGAACTTTTCAAAGTCAGGCAGATTCCATACACAATCAAAAAAGTCGAGGCAAGCAGCGAAGAAGGAAAACAGATTCTCGCGAGGTTCCCGGACATCACTATGCTCCCCACAGCGCTTGTTGATTCCGCAAAAATGCAGTTTTACCCCTCCACAAAAAAGAATTTCGATGCCGTCTTCAGGGAAAGCAACGGCGCATATGTTGTGCCGGAGCTCAACCTTGACCCGAACAATTATTACCCGGTTTATTATCTTGACATGGCCCCGGGTTTCTGCAGCGGCGACAAGCCAAGCGCAGTGCTGTTCGATGATTACTACAACGAAGCCTACACGAAACAAAGGAGAACATTTTACGACTTCGCCCGGGATTTCAACGAGTCCGCAGACATCCGGTTCAGCTTTGCACAGTCTTCCTCTAAGGACACGAACTCCGTTCTTGGCAACCTTTTCCTCATGTGCGCGAGTTCGCAGGGCAAGTTTGCGGACCTTGAAAGAACAATCACCGGAATCTACTGCAACAATCCCTTCAAGGGCGACCCCACAATATTAACTGGCCCGGAAATAGACGGGTGCTGGACCATCAGTGACCACTACGGAAAGCCGCTGACGCAGATAGAACTGGACGTCGCGCTCGGACGCGCCACAATAGACCAGAACGAGTTCAGGGCATGCTACGAAAACAAGGAAGCAATGTACAACAACGCCAAAAAAACCGCGCAGGAACTAGGCATCACGAGGAGCGGGACATTCCTCATTGACTGCAGGGAAACCGCGAGCCTGAGCGAACTCCGGGATTCGTTCTGCGCAAGGCACCCGGAACTGCAGGCCTGCAACAAAACCAGTGTTCCTGATGCAAGCGCACCCGCCTGAATTTTTTTTAAACGGCGCGCATTTTGGGGCACCGAAAGAAACCTATTTCCCCAGCGAGGATTCTTATTTTCTCGCGGAAAACGTTTCAATCCCGAAAAACGCTTCAGTGATTGATGTGGGATGCGGCTCAGGAATACAATCACTAAACGCTTTCATGCAGGGCGCAGCGAAAGTAATTGCGCTTGACGTGAACGAAATTGCCCTGGAGGCAACCAGAAAAAACTGCGAAAAGGCCGGATTCAAAAGCATTGAGGCAAGGAAATCCGACCTGCTTGAAAACTGCGTGGAAAAGGCCGATATCATAATCTTTAACCCGCCGTACCTTGAAAGCGACGATTATAAGCACGCTGATCTGAACGGCGGAAAAAAAGGCCGCGAAATCCTCGACAGGTTTCTGGAGCAAATGCCACTGTACCTCAAAAAAAACGGGAAATGCTTTTTCCTGCAGACAGATTTGAACGGCCACGCGGAAACTGAAAAGCTTTTGAAAGCAAAAGGCATGAAATTCAAGATAATCGCGCGCAAAAAAGGGTTTTTTGAAGAGCTTTGCATTTACGAAGCAGCTCGGCAAAAATAAAAATTAGCATTTCTGGTTCGAATTGACGGCACTTGGATAGGGCGCTGTTCAATTGTCCATAAAAGCAGAAAATGGCATTCTATAGCAAACCAATAAAGTAATTCGGTGAAGTCTCATGGTCTGCTATCTAGCACCTTATGCCCAAGGGCATTAGGCCTCGTACCCTACGGGTAGAAGGAACCGCGTCATATGCCGAAAAACTTTCACGGTTTGCTATCTAGCAGGTCACCATAAATGCCTAAAAACTTTCGTGGTCTGCTATAGTTATGGAACTGAAGGAGATTGGCCTGGCAATAACCGTTTTCGGCGTTTTCCTCTTTGCTTATGAATGGTTTTTTTCATACTGTTCCAGAATTGTTGAGGGACTCTGTTTTTTCAGTTTTTCCCCCTCACAGCCGGGAATAAGCATTCCATTGTATTCGCTTGCGGTCATTGTTTTCGGGCTGCTGGTTTTTTTCGGCTCCGGCGGGAAAGAAAAGGAATCCTCCTGAACAACCCAATCCCCTGTTTTGGGGATTCCGTTGACGGGAAACCCCGCGCCTTTATTTTCTGGTGATTCACGGGACTATTTTCCTCTGCCTTCCTGGTACATTGCTTTGCGGCGCGGTTGTCTTGTCCCCATAAACCAATTGCATGTGCGGGTAGGCAATTTCTATGTCCTTTTCCTTCTGCGCCATTTCGAAAAAATACCTTATTATCTCGTGCTTTGTGCTCCTCACTGAGTAAAGGTCCGTCTGGTATGTGGCGCTGATGTTTATGCTTGAGTCCCCCAGGGACATCTGTATGTCAGGCTTCGGCACTTCAATAGGGGTAGAGTTTTCAGCGGACTTCATCTGGTCTATCTGTTCCTTGACCGAGTCCTTTATGGGGCTCCTCCTGAGTTTTTTCGATGCCTCGGTGAGAAGCTTGAGCGCTTCCTGCCACGCGCGCTTTTCAGCGAAAGTTGCGGGCAACGGCTTTTTCGTGTGCTTGGCGATGGCTTCAATCACGGCTTTTTCCAGGAGTTCAATTGCCTTTTTCCAGTTGCTCTCGTAGGTTATCGGGATTACTATTTCATCGATAAAGGTGTTGCCCCTTTTGGAATAATTTATCACTGCATTCGTGAGAATGAGCTCATTAGGGATTGTTATGGTTGTGTCGTTTTTTTCATGCGTGTTCAGCCTCGTTCCGATGACGCTCGTGTACATGGTGTGTATGTTCACCACGTCTCCGCGGATTCCCATTACCTCTATCCTGTCGCCTATGTTGAACGGCTTCGTGACTACGATTGTGAGCCAGGCCACGAAATTTATGAGTGGCTTTTGCAGCGCAAAGGTTATTCCGAATCCAATGAGGCCGATTGAGGTTAATAGTGCGCCGACATCCTTGAAGAACGTGGTTGCCAGGAATATGCCGACAAAGCCCCATATCATGTAGGTGTATAGCGTGAGTATGAGCTTGATTTCCTTTTTCTTGCCGCGGTTTTCAAGGTATTTTGAGATTACGTAGCGCGTAATGATGAGGAATATCTTGGTTCCGACCAGGAGGCTGAGCGCGTTCAAAAGCACGGGTATGAATGTCTGGAAAGAGCCCTCCTTGCTGAAGAATGTTTCAAGGGTGATGTCTGCAAGGAGGCTGCCGTAGAAATAAAGGAACGCGATTATTGCCGCGGCTATGAGGATATTCGCCGCTGTAAGCTGTACGCCTTTGCTTTTGCCTTCCTCTATCATATGTGCATCGGGGAGAAAAAGAATTTGGCTTTTCATTATAGTGTCAAAGATATATTTAAATATGGCCTGTAAGGAAAGTGCTATTGGTGGTGGGGGCCTGGTACAGTACGCTTCCTTGAAGCAGACCTATCGGGAACAACCATCTTTTTTCTATTTTTTGTTTCTAATGCCAAATAAGGCTTGTTTTTGGGGTTATTTCCAGTCCCTTGCCTGTGCTGACTTTTTGTGTCCTTCTAGGCCTTCAACTTTAGCTAGTTGCGAAGCTATTGGAATCAATTTTTTTGCCCCGTTTTTGGTTATCCTCTGATACGTGAGTATTTTCACAAAGTCTTTAACCGAAAGGCCGCCTGTATAGCGTGCTGCTCCGTTAGTCGGCAATGTGTGGTTTGTTCCGCTGCAGTAATCCCCGAATACTTCGGCTGAATATTCTCCAATGAACAATGAACCGTAGTTTGTAAGCTTGGAAATCAAGCGTTTCGGATTCTTTACCTGCAATTCTAAGTGCTCTGGGGCTTTCTTGTTGGAGACTTGAATGGCCTCATTTAAGCTGGGCGCTATTATTATTGCTCCGTTTAGAAGTGCAAGTTCTGCTGTTTCTTTTGTGCCGAGGCTATCCAATTGAACTGATATCTCATTATTCACTTTTTCTGCAAGTTCCCTTGAAGTTGTAACCAAATATGGCTTGGCATTTGTATCGTGCTCTGCCTGTGCGAGAAGGTCAGCTGCAATCATCTTGGCATTCCCAGATCCGTCAGCAATTATGAGGATTTCGCTCGGGCCCGCAAGAAAATCTATTCCTACTGCTCCGTATACTTCCTTTTTTGCTGCAGTAACAAACCTGTTGCCAGGTCCCACTATTTTGTCAACCTTTGGGATTGTTTTTGTTCCGTAAGCCATTGCTGCAATTGCCTGCGCTCCGCCCACGCTGAAAATCCTGCCCGCGCCAGCAATGTCTGCAGCAACTATTGTTGCGGGCTTTATTTTCGGGGAGCAAACGATAATTTCCTTCACACGAGCCACTTTTGCAGGAATTACACACATGAGTGCCGTCGATGGGAGGGGATATCTTCCTCCAGGGGCGTAGCAGCCGATTTTTTCTATTGGAACTATTTTCTGGCCGAGTATAACCCCATTCCTGTTTACTGTAAAGTTTTTCATTCCCTTGAACTGTTCCTTGGTAAAGTACTTGATATTTTTTGCGGCTTTCCTGAGCGCGGCAATTGTTTTTTCGTCTACTTGCTTGTAGGCTGCACGGATTTCTTTTTTGCTTATTTCAAATGATTTAGGAACCACTGCATCAAATTTCTTTGTGTATTTCCTGACGGCTGAATCCCCGTTTTTTCTGACGTCGCGAATTATTTCTCTGACTGTATCTATTTCCTTTATTTGTTCGTATGCCGTGTTGGCCAGGCGCAGCTCTGATGCTTTGATGATTTTCATTTTCTTCTCCCCTCTAACTCGTTCTTGACCTCGTTTATTGTTACTCCGTTTTTTGCCATCAGCACCATCACGAAATATGTGAGGTCCGCCACTTCCCGGATTAGGTTTCTCCGGTCCTTGTAATAGGCAACTTCCAGTGCTTCCTCGTTGATTTTGTATTTCAACATTTTTTCATCTGATGAAAGTTTTGCCGTATAGGAGCCGGCCTTCGGGTTCTGTATTCTTTCCATGATGACATCGTATAGCTCGCTGAACCTGAATTCCTTTTCCCCGAAGCATGAGTATTCTCCTGTATGGCATGCTTTGCCATTTTGCTTGACTGTAAATAGGAGTGTGTCCCTGTCGCAGTCGTATCTTGCCCTGAGGAGTTCCTGGAAGTTTCCGGATGTTTCGCCTTTCTGCCAGAGTTTTTTCCTTGACCTGCTGTAATAATTTGCTTTTCCGGATTCGAATGCCTTTGAGAGCGATTCCCTGCTGGAAAATGCCATCATAAGCACTTGCCCTCTCTCATCCTGCACTACCGTTGGCACAAGGCCGTTGTTTTTTTCGAAATCAAGAAGCGAAACGAATGCATCTTGCAGCTTTATTTTACCTGTGTAGAGTGCCATGCCTATTTGTGAATTGAATCCTTCTTCTTCGAGCCTCTTTATTTCCTCTATTGTCGTTATTCCGCCTGCAAAAGTGACTTTGTTTTTCGTGGCTTCCTTGAGTTGCTTTACAAGTTCCCTGTCCACTCCTGCAAGCATTCCTTCCTTGTCTACGTTCGTAAAGAGAAATTCGCCGCAGTAAGGCTCAAGCTCTTTCATTTGCTCAAACGGATTTTTGCCGGTGGATTTAATCCAGCCTTCAGTCATAATGGAATTGTTTTTCGTGTCAACCGCAACAATCACTTTCTCTTTTGGCAAGTTTTTGAGGAACCCGGGAGTTGCCTTTGTCCCGATAATTATTTTTTTTGCTCCTGCTTTGAGAATTTCCTCGGCCTTCTCAACGCTTCTGATGCCGCCTCCTACTCTGCAATCGGCCAGTTTGCATATATTTTTCACAAGCTCATAGTTGTCTCCTTTGCCTAACGCCGCATCAAGGTCTATTACGGCTATTTCTCCATATTTCCTGAATTCTCTTGCAAGGCTGATCACATCCTCTACTTCGAGTACTTTTTCTTTTCCTTGCCTAAGCTGCACCGCTTTTCCGTTCATCAGGTCAATGCTTGGGATTATCATAATCTCACTTCTACTCCGTTTGCCTTGAGGAATCGCTTTGTTTCCCTGATTGTAAACTTGTTGTAATGATAGATTGATGCGGCAAGTGCGGCATCTGCTTTTCCTTCTTTAAAGACGTTTAGAATATCTTTTAAGTTTCCGGCGCCGCCAGAAGCTATCACCGGTATCCCGACTTCCTCTGAAACCTTTCTTGTAAGCTCAATGTCATATCCTTTCTTTGTGCCATCTGCATCAATTGAGGTTAGCAGTATTTCCCCCGCTCCGAGACTTTCAGCCTTTTTCGACCATTCAATGGCATCAAGTTCCGTTGGCTTCTTTCCCGCTTGAATGAATACCATCCATTTGTCATTAATTTTTTTGGCATCTATTGCTACCACTATGCACTGCCTCCCGAATCTTTTCGAAGCCTTCTTTACCAGTTCAGGATTATTCACTGCGGCTGTATTGATTGAAACCTTGTCCGCCCCAGACCTGAGCAGATTTCGTATGTCTTCAATGTCGCTTATGCCTCCGCCAACGGTAAAGGGAATGAAAATTTCCCGGCTTATTTTTTCCACCAGTTCCTTGGCTGTCTTCCTTTTCTCGCTTGATGCGCTGATGTCCAGAAAAACAAGTTCGTCAGCTCCGTCTTCATAATATTTCTTCGCGAGCTCTATGGCATCGCCTGCGAACTGAAGCCCTTTGAAGTTTTTCCCTTTCACCACTTTTGAGTCTTTCACGTCAAGGCATGGGATTATCCTTTTTGTCAGCATTCCAGCCACCTCCTGAGCAACTCAAGCCCGTATTTGCCGCTTCTTTCGGGGTGGAACTGCACCGCGAAAACATTTTCTTTCCGGACTGCACAGGCAAATGTTCCAAAGTAATTGCTTTCTCCGGCAATGTAGCTTGCGTTCTCCGGCCTGCAGTAATAAGAGTTCGTGAAGTATGCGTATCCGTCATTGAGAACGTTATCTTTTTTCGGGGCAACATAGTTCCACCCTACTTGCGGCACTTTTCCTTTTCCGAATTTCACTGCTTTTCCCTTGAAAACCCCCAAGCCTGTGTTTCCGGGGCTTTCTTCGCTTTCCTCAAAGAGTATCTGCATTCCGAGGCAGATTCCAAGGTAAGGTTTTTTTTTCGAAATTGCCTGCTTTAATGGTTTCTCAAGGTTATTTGCCCTTAGTTGCTCCATGAAGTATCCGAAAGAGCCTACTCCTGGCAGAACAATTTTGTCTGCATTTCCAATTTCCCTTGCGGTTGAAACTATTTTTGCCTCCGCTCCGAGCTTGCGGAATGCGTTGCTTACGCTGGCCAGATTCCCTGTTCCGCAGTCAACTATCGCTATTTTTTCGCGCATTCATATCACCCCTTTCGTGCTTGGTATTTCACAAATCATTCTCTTGTCAACGGAGCACCCCATTTTCATTGCCTTGCCGAACGCCTTGAAAATGGCCTCGACCTTGTGGTGGTCGCTTCTGCCATAAGGCATTTTCACGGCTATGTTTGCTCCAAGCCCGACACAGAACCCATAGAAGAAATCCTCCAGCGCGTCTAGGTCTAGCTTTCCGCAGAAGCGCCTCCTGAATTTCGCATCAAATCTGCAAAATGGCCTTCCCCCGATGTCTACCGCAACCACTGCAAGTGCCTCGTCCATTGGGTAGACGAAAAAGCCGGCCCTGTTTATTCCTTTCTTCTCTCCAAGGGCCTCCTTGAATGCCTGCCCGAGCACAAGGCCTGTGTCTTCAATGGTGTGGTGCTGGTCCACCTTCAAATCACCTTTAACACTGGCCTCAATGTCAAATGCCCCTGTTTTTCCAAAAGTTTCGAGCATGTGGCTCAAGAAACCTATAGGTATTTTGATCCTGCTCTTTCCAGTTCCGTCAATGTTCAGTTTCACTGCTATTTCGGTTTCTTTTGTCCTGCGTTTTACGTTTGCTTTTCTCATGTGACCAGCTCCGCTGCCTCATTTACGTCCGAAGTAACCATGGTTGCGCCCTTTTTCATGAGCAGTTGCTTTAGTTTCGTGGCATTGGCCGACGGCGGAAGCACTCCTATAGGTTTGACATTTGCCCTTATTGCGGCTTCAATGTCGTCAACTGCATCCCCGAAGTAATATGCCTTCTTTGCCCCTAATTTTTCGAGCGCCAATTCAATTCCGTAAGGATCGGGCTTTCCTTTTCCAATGGGAATGTCATCATTTGTTACGATGGCATCGAAATATTCTCTCAGCCCGAATTTCTCAAGGGTGTCAATGGCTTCTTTTCTTGGCCTTCCGGTGACTATTCCGAGCTTGAAGCTGCTCCATAGCTTTGACAGTGTCTCTTTTTTTACCAACAGTTTCTCATTGGCTGCCAAATTTTCTTTTTCATAAATTTCCTGGAATTTGTCAACTATTTTATTTTTTGTGGCGTTTGATTTTCTTTCCCGAATTATTGCTTCCGTCAGGTCCCAATCATTGTTGCACCCTCCGAGCTCCTTGAATTTCCGGATTTCTGCCGGCGCAACGCTTTTTCCCGTGAAATATTCGGCAGTTTTTTGTATTGCTTTCGTGTAAGAGCCGCTGACGTCAATCAAAACTCCGTCCATGTCGAAAATTAGCGCCTCTTCACGGAGCACGGATTTTAAGTTTGCAAGCAGCGTTTTACATTGCTCCGTTGTTCCGATGGTTATTCTCAGGCATCCTTCTAGCAGCGGGTATTTTCCAACATCCCTTATGAGCACTCCGTTTTCCCGTAGCCTTGTGCAGGCCATTTCGGCTTTTTCTCCAAACTTTGCGAGGACAAAATTTGCTTGCGAGGGGAAAGTCTCAATGCCTAACTCATTGAGTTCCTTTACTGCAATTTCTCTGTTGGTCTTGACTTCCTTAACGTATTCTTCTACAAATTTAGTGTCCTCAATTGCGGCTTCTGCTGCTTTCATTGCAACTGCATTCACGCTGTAGGGCGATGCCGCCTTTTTCATGAGAGAGATTGTTTTGGAATTTGCAATGATGTATCCCATTCTCAGGCCCGCAAGCCCGAATGCCTTTGAGAAGGTTTGAAGAATTATTAGATTAGGGTATTGCCTTATTTTTTCCTTTGCGCTTTTGCCGTAGTATTGGAAATATGCCTCGTCAAGCAGCACAACAGAGCCCTTTGCTGCTTCAAGTATCTCCTGCAGGTCGTCTTCATTGATTGCGGTCCCTGTAGGGTTATTCGGGTTCACGAGCACGAGCATTTTTGGCTTGCTGCGCAGCATTTCAATTATTTCACGAGTAGGAAAACTCAAGTCTTTGTTGTACATTACTTTCGTGATTTTTGCCCCAGCTATCCGCGCATAGATTTCAAAAAGCCGGAATGTTGGTTCCGGTATCAGCACTTCTTCTCCTTTCTCCATGAAAACGTCCATTGCAAGCTTGATTGCCTCATCAGAACCGTTCGTCAACAGAATTTCATTTTCATTTACTTTCAAGTACTTTGCAAGCTTTGAAGTGAATTTGCCGTATTCTGGGTACGCTGATATTTCATCAGTCGTTATTTCCTTCAGAGCCTGTATTACTTTTTCGGAGCAGCCTTTTGTGTTTTCGTTGAAATCAAGCCTTAGCATTCCTCTCCTGCCCTCAGTTGGGGGCGAATATTTTTCAATGCCTTCAATGCTTTGCCTTGGTTTGGGTTTATTTTTTGCGGTAATTATTACAAAGTCGCTTTCCTTTATTTTTTCGTAAACTCTCAGCCCGTTTCTCTCCATGGTTGCGCCGCTGTACACTATGTCTATTGCGAGGTCGGCTATTCCTTCTGAGTAACCTGTTTCAACGCATCCAGAAACGTATATCTTCCTGAAACAAAAGCCGGATTCTTCGAGGGTTTTGAGGTATTTCTCCGCTATGTTCCTATACTTGGCTGAAATGCAAATTGAGAGGTATTTAGCAAGCTCGTTCAACTGCTTATCTTTGGGCCCGAGCAGGCAAAGAGCTGGCTTGCCATAAAGAGTATTAGGGTCGCTCCATTCAATCCTTTCCAATATTTCAAGATTATTTGAGTTTTCAGTTACGCAATATTCATTGAAGAGATCTTCCCCTGTAAGGCCGATTGTATTTTTCCCCTTTCTGGAATATTCTTCCACCATGAAAGGTATGTCCTCGCCACGCAACTCTATTACTTTGGCTTTGTCGAGGTTCTTGAGCAGTGAAAATGCTTTTTCCCTGTATCTCTCAAGACCTGAGTTTTTCGGTGCCAGGATGAAGGCAACCGCCTGCGTCAATTAGCTGCCCTTCTGCCCACTGGCGTTTATCAGAATCAGTTATGAAGTAAATCACTTTGTTTCAGTGGGAAAAAAGTGGGATTCATTACAATGTATGTGTGCCTAATGTTTATAAATGTTACTTTTTGA
>JBBSVV010000002.1:0-1720 GCA_038046625.1 archaeon
GTTTTTGGACGACACAGGAATAATAGGGAAAGCAATCTCTATTCCGCTGAGGCTGTTGGGCCTCGGCAACGAGAAGAGCGTGCAGGAAGAGCTGCAGCAGTTCAATCCGGATGCAGATGGTTTCCAGAAGCTCAGCGCTGCATTCGCCGACCCTATAAGGCTCAAGGCGGCAATACTCGGGGCCTCGAGGACTTTTTCCAGCACCACAATCGGCTGGCTGGACATTCCGGGAATCGGGCAGATTGACATTCCGGGAATCGGGCAGATTGACATTGTTTCAGGGAACATTGCGGACACGATTTCGAGTGATGTCACGAAAAACGCGTTTGCCGGCGTTACTGACCCGACAATGCTCGGCAACATCAAGGCGTTCCAAGGGGTTTATGGCGACGCCATGCACAGGGAAGTGAAGGCGGAGCTGCAGTCGCTGGCGAAATCAAAAACCACGATAAGCATCAAAGGGGCAGGAAGGACCACGAGCATAACGACCGAGGAAATCGCAAAGGCTGTCGAGGCCGCGAGGCTGCGCGTGGACAAGGACGAAACGGTCCTGAGGCAATTCTATAGCGTGAGGAACGGGGTTTCGGTTGACGCAATAAAGGCGGCAAAGCTGGGCAATGAAACCGTTGATGCGGTCGCGGGCGAAATGAATCTGCAGGGAAAAATCACGAGGCGCTTCGGGGAAACAATAACAGTGAACACTGTTGATGCCGCGGGAAATCAGCTTACAGATGCGCAAATAACCGCCGCGATACAAGGCAACGCAAAGTATGCGCAGGTAACCGCTTTGGAAAACGACGTGAGGAGGGAGGTGCTCAATAGGATAACAACAAGCATCGACGCTCCGAGCACGCCTCTAAGCTTTGCGGACAAGATACTCGGGACGCCTGTTGCAGGCGCGGCTCCGGGGACAAGGGCAGGGGGAATAGCACTGAATTATTCCCTTGTGGACGGACAGACAACCTTCAACCCCACGGGAACGAGGCAACCGAGGATTGTCCCGACAAAAACCCTCAAGATAACGGACGAGGACATCAAGGCAATGGTTGCTGAGGGGGAAAGGATTTTCAAGGAGGACGCGCTTGAAAGGATAACCTCGGGAGACACCGGCGATTACGCCAAGGCACTGCAGAAGAAGTTCGCTTCAACCGGCGTAAAGAACCTTGCAGTGAACGCAGCACAGGCTGTCGAGGATGCGCGCCCGAAATTCTGGAGCGTGAAAGGGGGCCTTGCGTTCGCAAAGAATGCTTTGAAGGAAGGCACCTTGGGCGCGCTTGCAAACGGCATCGGCCTGATTGCCTACAATTCGGTGCTCAACAGGGAGGACAGCGCCGGAATAAATGCGGTGAAAACGATTTCGAGGGAAGAGGAACTCAAAAAAGCGCAGGTAGGCTTGTTCGGGCAGGAAATCGAAACAACAGGAAATGCGGCAAAGGAAATAGTGAAGTACAACACCTATTTGGTTTCGCTGAAAACCAGGGCGGATGGGGCGCAGTCGCTCACGTTCTCGCAGGCAACAAGCGGCATACCGCCCAATACAAAGCAGGAATTGGTGCTGAACGACTGCAAGAATTCAGGCATAGACAGGGAGCTCGGCGAGGTTTTGCCAGGCCTTATTCCGGAGGTTGAGAATTCGCAGAAATTCCCCGAACCGTTCAAGGCATCAAAAGAACTGCAGACACAGCACGTGAAAATCGCGAAGAATTATTTGGCGGAACAA
>JBBSVV010000002.1:1820-29770 GCA_038046625.1 archaeon
TGTGATTTGCACAGCAACAAAACCGCGGGAGACGTTTACCCGAACGCGCTTTGCGCTTCGGACAAGCTTTACTCCTATGCAGGCGAATGCAAGGATGATGTGCCGTGCTACCTCACGAAGTACAATGCGAACAAGGACAACCAGGTAGCCAACGCAATTAATGTTACGGGAACCCAGTTCGCGCAGGTTTACAGTGCCTGGAATTCGTACGCGTGGAAGGCATCGTGATTGCCTCTTTATGCATTGAATGGAAAACAATTTGTTCAATGCGCGGGTTGCCCCGAAAAAAAACCTTATTATATTCCTTAATTGCTAATTAGTGCTCATGGAGAAAGGCTTCACCCTTTTCACGGCGCTCGTCGCATTCATTTTGATTGTGCTTTCGATGCTGCTTGTGCAGTCAATGATTTCAAAAGAGAGAAGCACTTCCGACATCATAAGCGACATTTCGGACCAGCAGGAAATGCAGGCGATAGCGGATTTGTCGCGCGCCGACTCCCTGCAGGTGTTCAACTTTGGCATAAGGTACACAATCGAGGACTTTTCAACCAAGGACACGAATCCGCAGGATGACTTGCCCGACAACACTTACTACATGCGCCCCGAAATTTCGGGCAACTGGGATAAGCTGCAGGCGGATTTCGTGAAGGACAGGTTCGGAGTCAGCCCGGACAAGGGCACAAAGGACCAGTTTGCGACCCTTGCGGCGCGCCACCTCATTTCGCTCCTTCAGCGGACGGATGATGTGCGCGGCTTTGAGATTGAGCTTGACAATCCGGACGAGGCCGAGATGGCGCGCAACCTCGGCGAGAACTTCAACAAACAATCAGAAAAAAAGGATTTCTTCGACCTTGTCGGCTGTGAAGATGGGGATTACGGCAACTGCGTGGGCAGCTTTTACGTAACGATAGATTTGAGCAATGAAGCAATGAGCGAGAAGGATTACGAGTCGTTTCCGCAGGTCGTGGTAACAAACAATTTCACTGGGAGAACCCTGAAGGAGCCAATTCTGCCGCGCGGAAAATTCAGGATTTATGTTCCCGTGAGACTGTTCAAGGCGATTGCGGGAGCAAAGGCAGTTGCGTGCAACGACTGCGGCGGAATATACAGCAATGAGTTTGCAGAGCAGATGAAAGGCGTTTTCGATTCCTCGAAAAGCAAGGCACAGGTGGAGGCGCAGGTTTCGGCCGCTGTCCGGGCAATCATAAGCGATAAAGGGCTTGCCTATAATGACTCAGGCAAATTCGGGCTTTACAGGGAAAAGCCATTCACCGTGCTTACTTCAACTGCCTCGTGCGGCAATGACTGCGAAAAGCTCGGGAGTTACGAAGTTATCCTTTACTTCGAGGACACCGACGACAAGTACATGGTGAGCAAGCTCCAGCCGAACGTTTACGGAATGCGCCTGGTTTACGTGTACGACTGAGAAAAAGTTACGGTTATGGCACCTTGTGCCCAGGGGCACGAGGCCTCGTACCCTACTGGTAGAAGGAACCATGAAAATCCGCCGAATTACTTTATTGGTTTGCCGGACTTCATGCTTTTCGGAAGTTCGTTTTCTTTCAGCGTCACTATCTGCCCTCTTCCGCTTTTCCCACCGAAGATACGATTGTAGCCGCGGATAAATCCCGAAAAGCCTTTTTCGAGAAGACGCCCTCTTCGGCCCTGTGATTTCATGGCAATGAGTTTTCTGCTCACCTGCTCCATTACGTTCTTGTAAATTTGTTCAGGGTTTTGCTTGTGCGCCAGCTGAAAACCGAAATCAACCTGAATTATTGCGCCTGTCGCGGTTCCCGGAATTTTGCGTTTTTCAACGGCATAAGCCAAAGGGCTTTTCATGAGGTTTTCCCTTGCGATGCCCTGGTACTCGAGCATTATTTCCTGCACTTTTTCCGCAGGCAAAGGGAAGTGGAAAGTGAATTCGTCGGCGCCGTAGCGGGCCGTGAAGCCCCCGTATTTTTCGCAGATTGATTTTGCGGCTTCCGCATAACAGCCGAGAAGGACTGCGCCGCCCCTGACATGGCCGAAAAGGGTGTTTGAGTCCTTGAGTTTGTCCATGTCAACCATCGCAACGGTCTGGACAGGCCTTGATTTGCTGGAGGAAAACATCTCCTTGGCCTTCAGTGAAAAAGCCTCGTGGCCGTAAATGTAATCGAAGAAAGGGTCGTTCAGCGCGCTCATGCTTACCGAATCAAGCCTTGGGCCGAGCAGGCGCGCACGCTTTTCGGTTATTGATTCGAGGCGCTTGACTTTTGCGTCTATTTTTTCATCAAGCGGTTTGAGTTGCGCCTCCATTTCTTCATTGGTTAATCTGTGGTCCGCAAACTGCGCCTTAAGAGCCCTTTCATGCTGGCCCCTGAGCCGGATCATATAACCGAGTTCCCTTGTTTCCTTGACAAGCATTGCCCGCCCTACAATCCTGAGCCTTCTCGCGACGCGCGTCGCAATCAGCACGTTTTTCGGCTCTTTGGCACCCCGCATCTTCACAGGCACGGTTTTGATCTCATCAAGCTTGAGTCGTCTTTTTTCCGGCAAAAACAGCAGCTCCAAATAGTATTTGGCGCTGGAATATTTAACCTTTAATGTCAGGCTTGAGGGGGGTCTCAAAAGCCGAAACAATACCTAAAGAGAATAAATTAGTATCTCCAGGGGCATCATATTTTTTTCAGGTATTTTTCAAGATCGTTGTAGTCCCTTTTCCTTTCAAGCAGGCATGCGATTATAATGTTTGGTTCCAAGACAACGTAGATGAGCCTTGTTTCCTTGCCTTGTATGCTCATTCTCACCCTGAACACTTTCCTGAATCGTTGCGAGTGGATTTTCTTGAAGTGGAACGGGTTTTCTTCGATGAGCTTTATTTTTTCCCAAATGGTTTTCTTGGACTTTTCGTCCAGGGCATTAAGCTGTTCCACCACCACTGGCGAAAGTTTTATTGCAAAAGTCATTCGTATTCCTTGAAGTATTCTTTCGCATCGGTGAGCTTTCCGCTTTTGATGCTCTTTTCAATTATCCTGTCAATAAGCCCTATTTCCTCGCCGGAAAAGGATTCATCAAAGTCGCTTTTCTCGAAAATCTTCTCGCGCAAAGAGTCGGCTGCGAGTTCTTGGACGTTTCTGTATCCGTAGCTCTCTGCAAAAGATTCGGCTGCAGTGTAAAGCTTTTTGGAAAGTTTGAGGTTAACTTGTTTGGTTCCCATAGCTACCTATAGGTAGCCGCCTTTATTTAAACTTAACTGGCAGTTCTGGCAAATTCAAAGAACTTATATGCTATAGCAGACCAATAAAGCAATCATATTTTTTGCCATAAAGTTAGCCCTCAGGCAATAGCCCTTTGAATTCAATGAATTGCCGTTTTCAACTCGATGAATCCGAAAATAAGTTGCCATTGCAGGGTAACTAGGAATAAATAGATACCTTTAAATGGAACGGTGCAATTAAAATTATTTAATCCCATTTAATTACTAAGTGATTCAATGGCTTCGGATGCCCCTGCAAACGGCCTTTACGCGCAACTTGAGGAAAAGTACTATTCCCTCATGGATTGGCTCGAGAAAAAAGGGGTTCCTGTTTACAAGGCAATCGACGCGATTGAAGCCAGGAATATCCCGTCATTTCCAATCTTCATCCTTTTATGCGCCCTTATCCTCGGGCTCGCGGTTTGGGGGATTTCCGCGGCATTTTTCTCCTCTGCATCGCTGCAGGTTACTGTCCAGGATTCTTTGAAGCAGCCGATTTCAGGCGCAACCATTGATGTGCTCGTGGACGGAAAATCCCTTGGCGCGCAGGCAACAAACGCAGCGGGAAACGCGGTTTTTAATGTTCCGCTGAACAAGGCGTTCCAGATAAAAGCGGAAAAGGGCGGTTACGTTGACAAGGCCCAGAATTACCCCGCAACCCAAGCGCAGAGCAGCGCGGAAATAACAATGCAGCAGGAAATAACCACGCTGAAAAAAACCGTGAACCTTTTGCAGGCGGGAACCTCGAGGCTTTTCGGCAAGCAGATTGACGTGGATTTTTCATGCAGCGGAAACACTTCGTTTGCACAGAGGAAAAGCACTTCAACCGGAACAATTGACATTGACGTGCCGGGCGATTGTGACACTTTAATTGCGAGGCCTTCTGGAAACTTCTCGATTTCAAATGACTCTGCATTCCTCTCATCCGGCGGCGTTGTGAGCTACTCGGTTGAGGAAACCCAGGCCGGAAAAGGCAGCGCAATTGTCACGGTTGCAAATTCACAGGGAACCGTTGTTCCGGGAATTGACGTGAGCCTTTACACTGTTTCGGAAAGCAATGCAGCGGGAACAATATTCCAGACCAAGCAGACCAGTGCAACAGGAAGCGCCTCCTTTACCGATGTGCCTTCGGGAAGATATTACATAGTTGCGTTTGACAGGGGCAACAATTACGCGGAATACGACGGCTCTTCAGAGCAGATGGTGCAGGAAATAAAGGCAAATTCGCTCACAACATTTTCGGTAGTGCTTTCACAGGGCGTGGTGGGCAAAATCAGGCTGCTCGTGAAGGACAAGGCAAACGGAAATGCAGTCCAGGGCGCAACCGTAAAGCTCTCGAAAGGCCAGACTGAAATAACCACTTCGCAAACCGGCGCGGACGGAAAGGTTGAGTTCTCGGTCGGCGAAGAGGTTGAGTACCGCATTTACGTTGACAAGGCGGCCTACCTTATTAAGACGGCTTCACTCAGGCCTTCCGTTGATTTCCAGCAGATTGAGATTGAGCAGGCAACCGCGGAAAACAGCCAGAGCCTCCTTGTCAGCATCGTGGATGAGAACAACAAGCCCGTTGAGAACGTGAGGCTGAAACTGAAAAAGAATGCGGACGGAACACAGGTTGGAGGGGAACTTGTCACGGGCCTTGACGGCCGCGGAATATTCCAGCGCGTGGATGACGGCGTTTACTATGTTTATGCCGTGAAGCCGGGGGTCGGGGAAAAATACTGTGACCCCGTGACTTTGAGCAGCAGGCAGGCCAACGCAATCACGTGCCAGCTGAACATAGGCACGGGACGGTTGGAGACTGGCATACTTGACGAGGACGGAAAGCCGATTGTGAACGCAACAATAAAGGTCGTGGATTCATTCTCTAGCTCCGTGATTGCGGAGGAGACAACGGATTCGGACGGCAAAAAAATAATTGCTGCGAGGGCCGACAAGGAAGTGTTTTTAGTTGTGGCTGCAGACGGCTACGCCTCGACAACGACAGTGCCTGTGCAGATGCAGAAGGACGTCACTCTCGGGCAAAAAATCGTGCTGAGGAAGGCAATCCAATCGTTTGAAATCGAACTCGAGGGGGTTTACTCCAACGGCGAAAAAATTTCTTCGGGCAGCGGCCTCAATGCGGGGGAAAAGTACACTGCAAAATTCCTTTTGCTTGTCCCGAAAAGCTCGGTGTTTGATGAGGCCGGCGTTCACGTGCGCACGGGCAATGATGATGCAAGCACAATGGAACAGGACAACCTTTACATAAGCGATGTGCGCGCCGCATTCTCGGGCATTGCGGAGGGAACAACATACACGCCCCCTGCAGGGCAGGGGAATGATGCGCAGCATTACACAACCGGAAACGCGAAGTGGGCAAACATTGTTTTCAGGAATGTTTCCGGCGGAGTTTACGAGGCCGAAGCTGATTTGCAGGTTCGCGCCGAAACGAGGATTGGTTCGCAGCTCGAGCTGTGGTACAGGGCTTGGGGAAAAAGCGGGGGCTATCTCAGGGTTCCCACTGACGCGGCACTTGGAACCGCGGAATCAATACCAGAAAAACAGGGGCTTTACGCGAATGCACGCAAAAGGCCTTTCAGCGTCGGCCCGTCAACTTTGTGCGGCGAGGATTTCTGTTCCTCTTACTCGATTGAGGACACCAAGGAAAAAATCACTTCAGGCATAAGCGATTCCTATTCGGCGCAGGTTGAGGGAACCTACAGGTTGCTCTTTGAAATTTCGGGCACATCAGAAACCCCGTTCAGCGCGGCACAACTGCTCATTAAGGACAGGAGCAGCAGCATTGCAATACAATCCTACAGCATCACGCCCGCGCTTGGCCAGCAGAGGCAGGGACAGGGAATAGGCTCGGAACTTTCAATGCAAGTGGGGGACATTGCGCGCGATTCGGTTGTGAAGGGGGAAATAATTTTCCAGCCGCGCAAGGAAGGCACGGCGCAGCTCGACGTTTCAATTCTTTCGGGAACCGGAACCGCGAGCGAAGTTTACAAAAAATCCCTGCTCATTAAGGTGCAGCCCGCGCAGCAGCTTAGCCTCGATGTTCTCCCTAAATCCATTGTGCCGCTCATAAACAACAACGTGCTTGCAAGGGTTTCCGGCGACAACGATGCGGCGGTTGCGAATGCAACGGTAAGCATCAAGAGCAACGGAACCGTAATAGCTTCAGGAGAAACGGACATCGAAGGGGTGTTCGCGTACACTTTGCTTTCTCCGGGCGACGGCTCGACAATAGGGATTTTGGCGGAGAAGCCCGGCTTCAAGTCAATTGAAAAGGAACTCGGGGTTTCGGGAAATATTTTGTCCTCGGACCCGAAAACCGTAAAGCTTTCCATGGCCGTTGGCGGCACTGCATTCAAGAACATAGACGCATTGCTGTTGAACTATTCGCAGGTGCCGCTGCAGGTCGAGGAAGTTTCCGCCTCGAGGGACTTCCAGGGATTCGCGCAGTTCGCATTTGACGCACCCACCACGGGAGAAATAATTGGTTCGGATTCAAACGCGGAGCTTGCGGGAACATTAAGGCTTGGGCCGCAGGGCGCGACAATAGCTGCCCCAATCAAAATACTCGGCTCTTTGAACGTTGTTGTTTCCAGCGCGGCGTTCCAGCAGAAGTGGGTTTCATCAATCCCGTTCGAACTCACAATCGGCTTCGGCGACAATGTGGATGACACTGACTGCTTCGGCGTCTTCCCCGGCGAGTGGCAGATTTTCGGTGCGCCTTCACAGGCAAAGCAGCTCAATGTCACGATGACAAATTCGTGCAAGGTTTCCGGCGGCGCAATTCCATTGAGGAACCTCTCAATACGCGTTGTCACGGGCAACGACAACGCATTGGGAAAATTCAGGGCATCAAGCACGCTTGACGGCTCGACAAGCGCGGAGCTCACGAACACATTCAGGAACATTGCGGCAATCGTCCCCGTGAATGCGGAGCAGACGCTTACGCTTGATTTCCAGCCCGCACAGATAGTGAGCGGAAAAAGCGATATGCAAATTGAAGTAAGGGCGACGAATCTCACGGCGAACGGCCCTGAAGACCTCACAAAGGCAATCAAGGTTTCAATCAACATGAACAACCTGAACGAGTGCCTCGAAGTCCTTGCAAGCCGCGATTTGACCGTGAACAGCTGCCCCAACAACATGGGATTCAACAATTACGGCGGGCAATTTTCTCAGTACCAGAATTCCAGGTACACGCAGTTCGACCCGTACTCCAACAGGAACGGTTACGGCACGGGATTGCCGCCTTACATAGGAAGCGATTTGTCCAATGGCTCTTCGCTCGCGCCTTCGTACCAGAATTACGCGAATTATGCGAACAATTATTACCCTAACCAAAATTATTCGCAGCCGTTCTATGGCAATGATTACTCGAACAACGCGTACTCGGGCTCTTGGAACTGCGGGAGCACCTCCTTCCAAATAAGCAACAGCTGTGAAAGCGCGGTTGATGTTTCCTTTGATGCGCAGCCCGGAATAATAGTCAGGGACAAGACCATAACCATACAGCCGAATGAGCAGAGCGACGTAACCGTTGAGCCGACAAATTTCTTCGGGCGCTACGAACTGAACCTGAAGGCGAAGCCGAGCACGAGCAACGAAAAGGCGACGGACATCGCAAAGATTTACGTGAATGTCGTGAACGAGGCGACAAAGAATTACAGGGACTGCATATCCCTGTCGCCTTCGCAGACGCTTAACTTCAACAATTTCTTCGGAAAGCCGGTTGAGCTCAAGGTAATGAATTCCTGTTACAACGAAGGCGTTTACCTTGACTCAAGCACTAACGCGGTTTCGTTTGCGGGCCTCGGCATCAACACGCCTACAGATGAGTCGGCTGGAGTGAAGGAACTGATTGAAAGTTGGGGGCTCATTGACGAGAAATTCGAGACACAGCCGAACGGAAAGGTAACGCAGGTTTTGACTTTCGAGGTCGCAAAGGCGCTGAGCACTTACAGGAACAAGGCGCCTCCCGCGCAGTTCTTCGAGGCAAACAAGTATGCGGACATCGGAAATTTGAGGTATTTCCTGTCCACGACATATTACTCGGTCATGTCACGCACCAACCTTGTCGTCAGGTTCACGACGCCTTACGGCGGTCAAAGAACGACAAGCTTCAGGCTCGTGCTGCAGGATTTGTGGCCATTGCTCGAGGCCGGGGCAAGGGTTTCGGAGCAGTTCACTACATACGGCGACCCCAAATTCACGCCGGAGCAGTGCCTGAAGAAAGAATCCTTGAATTTCATCAAAATAACCGGCGGAGAACTGCCCGTTGGAAGGATTTACTCGACTCTCGAGAACGGCGGATTGTTCAGGTACGCAACCAAGAACCCGACAACTAACAATGAGAGCGGAGGATGCGGAACAGTTGACTTCATTTCTGATTTGGAGCCTACCTCGTTCAAGGACCCGAAAACCGGGTTGGTAATGAATGTGCAGCTCGATAACGGTGGCCATGAAATGTCCATCGGATTTGATGAAACCTCGGGACCGTGGAACGGTCAAAAAACCAATTTCAACGTGAAAATTATAGGCAACGTGAACAGGATTTCGCCGCCGGGAAAGCAGCTTGTCGGCTTCAACATACAGATTAGCGTTGCTGGAAGGCAAGGCGCAGGAACAGGGCCGGGCACAGGGCCTGGGCAGGGCGGGGAAACATTTTCGTTCGCGTGCGAGAACGGGAATTCAGGAACGGATGTTTACAGGAAATATGGTTTGCAGCACATCAGCTACGAGTGGCGCGTTTCCGGAGACTCGCCAGCACAAAAGATTCCGGAGAATGCATGCAATGTTTACGAAGCAGCCAATCCGGCAGCACAGAGAAAACTGAATGCGGACAGCGCGCCGTTGTTCTGCGACGCGGTGCAGGCGACGGTTGAATTCTCGAGGAAGATTGACAGGGCCAAGGCAATCACCACAATCGTGAAAGGCGCAAATAGCGGAAATGGCCTCTGTGTTACAACTGCGAATGAATTCAATTGTGCAGAACCGGCAAACAGGAATTCGCTTGAATTGTTCAGGTTTGTGCTTGACCAGAACAAAGGTTACTTCACAAGCGCTTCGGACAAGGCGCACGTGCTCGACCTCACTTTGAAGGCGATTGCAATGGCACCTTTGAATGATTCTAAGATTCTCGCGGACTCGATAAGCCAGATGAATGCAAGCCAGGTCGATGCGCAGCAGAACACGGCAATCGCCAATAATACTGAAAACCTGATTGGCAAGATTGCATTCGCGCTCGAGAATCCTGAATTGAAGGGACTGACTTATGTGCTTGAACTCAATTCATGGAGCGATGCCGACAACAAGGTGTTGCCCACAGAAAAGATTTCAGACAATCTTTATGCAGTCCAGCTTAGTGCTTACAGGGAATTCAACTCAAAAGTTCTTTCGAATCCGAATTGCCAGAATAAAGTCACAACCTGCACCATAGACGGAAAAACAGTTACAACGGATTTGCTCAAGAAGATTGCGGCAGGAACCTGGAAGATCACCGCAAAGAATTCCGGCATGAGCAACTCCGTAAAGGAATTGGTTATGGAGAGCGGCTCGTGGAATTCAAGCTATAAAGCCATCAACAGCGGCTCGTTCCTGCAGTTCTACAGGCAGAACATAAAGCCCTCGATGTTCCTCATGAAGGATAATTACAATGAATCGTTCGCAAGCGCAATGAAGACTTCTTCGGATTATGGTTCCATGATGCCTTCAACGCTTTCATTCACCGAGGGAAGTGTGGAGGCGGGCGATTACAATGTAACGATAAGCTACAAGTGGGCTGACAGCGGAAGCGCGGAAATAACTTTCACCAAGAACAGGGATTTGAAGCAGATTGATTCCGACAACAAGAAAGGCGCGGAAAAATTCGACTCGCATTACGCGGACAACGTGCTCTTCTCATTGCCCATTGACGGAACCGTTGATGCGGGAACGAGCTTCACTAATGCAAACGGAAAAGAACTGGTGTTCAACAATTACGGAAACCAGGAACTCAGTGATGTCTCACCCTTGCCTGTCGCAAAGACGAAAGGAAACCCGGGCGGAAGCGTTTCATTCAGCGTGAAGAGGAAGCAGAGCGACGTGCTCAGCGGAAAGATAGCATCAATCAGCAGGACCGCATTCGAGTACTCGCCTTCGGACCCGATAAAGCTTGAAGTAAAGTTCTCGAAGAATTCAAAAGCCGATGAGGCAGCCGGCTTCCTGTATGAGTTCGTTTCCTCGAACAACAGCAGGATAAACGAGCTCAGCGGCATACAGTGGAATGCAGAGTTTGATGAGGTCGGCAATAACACAGGAAAAATGACTGCGCAGGAGTTCAACGGAGGAGACCTGTGCAGGAACCTGAGCACAATGTACCCGGGATTCATAATCAATGAACCTAAGACCAGCGCGAGCGCGACCTATTCGGCACTGGTTTTCGTGCCCGCACTCTACAGCGGCAACACCACTAGCATCAACCTTCCGTGCCAGCCCAAGGACAGCGGTTCGCTCACGGAAACATATGACCTCGTGCCGCCGAACTCGGTGCGGACACAGGATTTGCAGCAGGGAAAATTGGCTTTGAACACCAACCTTTCGGGCAGATACCAGACCACTTACAATCTCCAGAACCTTTTGAACCTTGTCAAGGGCAGCAGCGATTCCGAGGCAAAGGTTTGCTTCAAGGCAGCCAACAACACGGTTGATTTATTCTGGAATGCAAAGGCATTCGAGGCCTCGTGAGAAAATCATGGATTAGGAAAGTGAACGCATGGGTTTCGGCAACATTGTCACGGTTTTCCTCGGAATGGTTTTCTACACCCTTGGAGTGATACTCGTGAATGTTTTTATTGAGCCCCTGCAGCCCGGCGCAATAAGCCCGATTCTTGAGCTCCTCACTCTTAGCCTCGCGGTGTTCCTTTTGGGCGCGGCATTCTTCGGAAGGGCGGGTTTTTTCCTGCTTTTTTTCGCGGGAATGATTCTCGGCGGAAGGATTCTTGACAACCCGATTTATGTTTTCGCCTCATTGATGCCGCTGCTCGTCGCATTGCTCGGCGGAAGGGACATGGGAAAAATGGCACTCCTTGACCTTGACGGGAAAAGGAATTTTTTCGAGGAAAAGCAGGCTTACCTCGCTTACGCGGGAGTCATAATACTGCTCAGTGTTGCAATAGGGTTTGCCTACGAGTTCCTGCCTGTTTTTGACGTTGCAAGCATACAGGGCCTGCTTTGAGCCCGCGGGGGGCTCTTGATGGCTGTCAACGGAATCCCCTATGGGCTCATCACGCTACAGATGAAAATTATTTAGCCCGCCAGTTTTTTTCTTTTCTTTACTTCCGGTTCATCCAAATAATTTTCCGGGGCACTGATTTTTTCACCTGATTCCAATTCAAGTTTTTTTCTGGCACCGCCGGCAATTTGCCCGCCTAATCGCGCCGCTTTTTTGTTTTGGACAAACCCGTAAGCGTCTTTGCTTCTCGCTATTTTGGTTGTGGATGCTTCGCCCAGCATGGTGAAAATGAGTTCCAAATCAGTCATGTGGTCGCGCAGGTTTTCTTTTGACAGTTTCTTGAATTTTTTGTATTCTTCAACGGTTTTGCCAAAAGTTGCTCGGCTTATTTCGTTGGTTAAAATAGCATATTCTTTCTCTTGGCGGATGTTTCGTTTTTTCCATTCATCCGTCAATTCCTGCCGAACCGCTATTCCGCGGACTCTTTTTTCAATCCACTCGCCCGAATACCCTTTTGCCTTGTAGAGCTCTTTCATGCGTGCCTGCGACAGTTCGGGATTTTCGATTTCCTGAACACGCTCGTAACCTACTTGGGCGAGCCAGCGCTTGAATGGTTCTGCCTTTGGAGATGGAATGGACTGAATTATTCTGAACATATTTTTGGTATTGGCGCAGCCTGTCAGGTATTTTTTGCCGTCTGAGGATTCCAATTTCAGTTGTCGACAAATTGTCGATAACTCAACCCTGCTTGATTCCATTTCTCTTTGCTTGAGCCGATACCAATAGTCCTTAGCATCCGAACTGTCTGTAAGAGCGGAAACAACATCCACTACTGAAAAATACCATTCATTCTCATGCCACGCCCGCCTAATCTTCTTATTTTGAAAAACAACCAATGCACCCTGATTTTCCATCACAATCGCCCTGCTTTTTGCCATAACAAAACTTTCGGGTTTGCCCGATAATGTTGTCCGTGTTCGTGTTTAAAAGCAATTTGAGGCCTCGCTGCCGGTGCGGGCAGATTTTATTAAACACATTTCAGGGCAATTTTAATCGTATCCCTTGTTTTCTATAGCAGACCAATAAACTATTTCGGCGACATTTTTGGTCTGCTATCTAGCACCTTATGCCCAAGGGCATTAGGCCTCGTACCCTACGGGTAGAAGGAACCGCGTCATATGCCGAAAAACTTTCGTGGTTTGCTATAACTGCAATATGAGTGCCCCACAGAGGATTGGGGCTGCCGCGAAGCAAACATGCCGTCAACGGAAACCCCCCCGTTAGGGGATTGGGTTGTTTGGCCAAAAGCCTAAAGCAGGTTTATTAATCAAAAGAAACTAATATAAGCAAATAAAGCTTAATTATTATTATTCGGTTAATGGGTGAGTTCCTTGGGCCTTTTGGAAAGCGTTAAGCAGGGGTATTACAGCCTCGAGGAAAAATACTATGATTTTCTTGACAAGGTCAACGACAAAATCCCGGTTTATGAAATTGTCGACCCGATTGACAAGGTTTTCCCGAGCTTCATAATATTCAGCGCGATATTCCTGGTTATTCTCCTTCTGCTCGCAGGCACAGTAATATCGATTGTGTTTCCTTCAGTAAATGATTCGCTTGTGGTTTCCGTGAAGGACCCGGGCGGAAAAGCAATCGAGGGCGCGACCGTAACTTTCCTCAAGGGAGGAACCCCTCTTTCAAGAATTGACACCGACGCTTCCGGAATCGCGAGGCAAACAGGAGTAAAGGCGGGTGATGAGATTGAGGTGCGCGCCGAGAAACAGGATTACCTTTCAACAAGGAAAACCGCCATTATTGCGGAATTGCCGCAGGCACTCAACATCGAGCTCCAGAAGGAGAGCGATGCATTCGCCGCAAAAACAATCAGGCTCTTTGACAGGGCCGGGGGAAACGCTTCGGGAAACTTCACATTGAAATTCCGCTGCTCCGACCCTTACGCGCCCTCAATACAGGACATTACTTTGACTCCCGCGGACAACGGGGTTGCAAATGTAATGGTGCCGAATACATGCGGGCGCCTCTCGGTTGACGTGTCGGATTCGGCAGCATTCCGGGAAGTTTATGGTTTCGCGGTTACAGGCAGCGACCAGATTATTTACCTTGACGGAATCGCGGCGCAAAGCGGAACAATAAACGTGAACGTTGCGGATACAACGGGAAAAAGCATTGACGGAATCAGTGCCGAGCTTTACAGGTACTCCGAGATTCTCGCCAATCCCAATGTGGGGCCGATTGATGTTGATTACACTTCCGGCGGGCAGGCATCATTCTCAAAGGCGCCGGGCGATTACATGGTGAAAACCTATGACGCTTCGGGAAGCTACGGCGAGGCAGCTTCGCAGAGAATTTCCCTCGGCGCGGACGAAACAAAAAGCGTTAACCTGGTTGTCCAGGAGAACGTGAGGGGCCAGATAAAAATACGCGTGGTTGACAGGAAGAGCCAGGCGAGGGTAAAGGGCGCTTCGGTCAAGCTGCTTTTTTCCTCGAGCAGCGAGGAACTCACAACGCTGAAGGCGGATGACGGCGGCGAGATTTCATTCAACATCAGCCGCGTTGCCGAGTACAAGGCGTTCGTGAACGCTGACGGTTATCAGCTCGGGACCGTGAGCGGGCTCACGATAAGCGATTCGTTTGTTACTGTGCAGCTGGACAAGTGCACTCCGACAACCTGCGGCAGCCTTGTTGTCAAGGTTGTTGACCAGGACAACGAACCCATAAGGAATGCGTTTGTTTCGCTTTACAATAACTCTACAAATTTTGTCGCGGGCTATAACCAGAGGAGCACGGACATCAATGGAACCGCGAAATTCTTCGGGGTTAGTTCCGGAAACTATTATGCGTTCGCATTCAAGGAAGGGTTTTCGGGAAGGAGCGACGCGGCATACTTCAGCACTGCAGTAAGCGCGGGCTCCGGGCCGAACCTCACGGTAACCATGGAAGTGGGCGAGGGAATTGTCCGAGTGAACTTAAAGGATTCGGAAGGAAACCCTGTGAGCTTCCCGCGCATAGGGATATTTGACGCGCGCACCAATGAGTTGGTTGGCTCGGACTTTGCGGGCGCGGACGGGAATTATGAAGTGAGCCTCAAGGCGAACAGGCAGGTTTATGTTGTCGCGACCAAGAAGGATGAGCAGGTTTACGCGGATTATACGACCGTGAAAAAGCCAATCATTCCGGAAGGGGTGCAGGAATTCAATCTGAAGCTTGAGAAGCCCATACTCAAGGACAACGTTGAGCTTGAGTTCATTGGCCTCTATGATGCCGCCAACAGGGGCGTGCAGAACGTGAAGGCCGGCGAAAAATACATTGCAAAATTCAGGCTCCGCATTCCGGAGGAAAAGGATTATGATGAGGTGGGCGTGCACATCAGAACCGGCATGGATGTTTTGATGGAGAAGGACAAGCTCGACATCAAGGCGGTTAATGCGGCAAAAACCTCGCAGGCCAGGGCAACGCGCTTTGAGGGCGATGGAAGCGGCCTGAGCGAGGACGATTATGAAATCACGGATGGCGAAGCGAAGTGGGTTAACGTGAGATGGAACAACCCGCTTGCCGGAGTTTATGAGGTTGAGGCCGAGATACAGGTCAAGGATTCTGCAGCATTGGGAGAAAACCTGTTCATGTTCTACCGCGCGTGGGGGAACTCCTCGGGAGAAACGGACAGGTTCCCGGAGGATGATACAGTAAGCGAGGAATTGTATTCGAATGCAAAGCAGGAAATATTCCAGGTCGGCATAGTTACCTTGTGCGACGAGAATTTCTGCTTCAAATCAACAATTACAGATGAAGAGAATGATTTCATTGATTCGGTTACGGACACCTACAATGCGCGCGTGTTCAACCCGTACAAAATACAGTTTGTCATTACTAACAATTCCGAAACAAGGATACACAACAATGCCAACCTGCGCATCAAAAATCCGGATGAGAGCATAAAGTTCTTTGACTACACAATAACGGACGCGCAGACACGGCAGACACAAGGAGTAGTGAACGGCTTCGAGTTCCCAAGGCTAAACGTTGGAAATCTCCTGCCGAAAAACTCCATAATGCTTGAGGCGGAATTCACTCCGCAGAAGGCAATCAACGGTGTTGTCAACATACAGCTTGTTTCCGACCAGGTTATTGTTTTCGAAAAAAACCTGACACTGATTGTTTCCTCGCCGAAAGAGCTTGATGCCGAGGTAGAGCCGATGGTTTACCTATCGGGAATTCAGAATGACGTGACGGTTTCGGTGAAGGATTCTGCAAGCGGATTGGAGATTGAGAACGCCATAGTCAGGCTGAAGGACCGCGCCGGAAACGTGCTTGATTACTCTACAACGGCCAAGGACGGAACCGCAGTGCTCACTTTGCCGGGGCAGGAGCCGGGGGAAAAGCTCAAAATCGAAATTGAAAAAATAGATTACAACGTGAAAATAATAGAATTGAATGTTACGGATAGGCTGCTCGAAATAACTCCTGCACAAATCGGGGTCGCGCTGAACACAAAGAACAAGACGCAGAGCTCGGAAACCATTTCGCTGCGCAATGTTGCGCCGTACGACCTTTACATAAAGGAAATAAAGCTCGGGGGCACATTCAGGAATCTGCTTGACACCGCCTCTATAAGGAACTGGCTCGAAAGCTCTTACAGGGGAATGCCGATAAAGGCGGGGGAGAAGCAGGACATAGCCCTCAAGACTTCCCTGTCACAGGATGCGCTCGCACTTTCAGACCACACTGACCTCGATGGCAAGCTCACAATCGTTGCGGGGAATTTCGGGCAGGAATGGGTGTTCAATGTCCCGGTAAAAATCGCGATAGGCCTTGGAAGCGAGGTTGATAATCCTGCCTGCCTGATTATTACAAAAAGTGAGTGGCAGACCTCAACGAATGGGACTCCCGCAAAAACCGAGTTCCAGATACAGAACAATTGCACCGTGGGCGGAAAGCCCATTGCATTGCAGGATTTGCAGGCAAAGGTCAACTGGAAAACCAACCAGCTCGGCGAATACACGCTTGCATTCGGCGACGACCAGGTAATTTTGAGGGGCGGCTACAACAGGCTTTTGCTCGGAACAATGCAGAAGGAACAGGCCTTGACCGCAATACTCACGTTCACTCCGTTCGGCGGAGTCAACGGGGTTGCGGAATCGGACATAGTAATCAGCGCCGTGAATCCGCTTGATGGCGAGGACCAGGTTCTCGAGAACACAATGCACACGAAAATCACTTCAATCAACCTGAAACAATGCCTGCAGTACGACAAGGAATCTTTGGACATTAACCAGAAGGAATCCGGAACCTTCACAATCACGGCAACGGAGAGTTGCGGCGAACCCGTTGAATTTGAAATCCAGAGCGACTTGATTACTGATCCCGCTAAGCAGTTCACTTTGCAGCCGGGCCAGAGCCAGAAGGTGCAGGTGTTTGCGCAGGACAATTACCCCGGGCAATACCCGGTTTATGTTTTGCCGAATTTCTTTTCGGACAAGCGCGAGCAGCTCGCAAAGAACCTGAAGGTAAGGATTAATGCGCCGGGCTGCTGGCAGCTCTCGAAGTACGAGTTCGATGTTTATGATTCGCCAAAGGACCAGTTTGATGGCTTTGATGTAGCTAATTTGACGAACACCTGCCCGCAGAAGGCCGTCGGAGTGAAGGTTAACCTCAAGAGCTGGGGGGACGCGGCGAAGAACGGGCTCGCTTATGGCTTGGCCGCAATGGCCTTGACTTGGCTCGGGAATTACACTGACCCGAACATTGAAAACAAGTTCCTCGGAACCGCTGCGCAGCCTGGGGGACAGAGCCAGAACCTTTCCCCTTTGGAGAAAGAGGTGCAGGACCTGCAGACAAAAGTGGATGCGGCAAAGAAGACCAAGACTCTTGAAGCACAAAGAGACACATTGCTGAGAGAGCTTGAGTCATTGCAGACTAACGCTAATTCACAAGTGGCACAGAACAATTTGGCAATAAGCAATACAAGTGATCAGGCAAAAATAACTGCACTCCAACTCAAAAATGAAAACCTGATGAAAAGAATACAAGAACTCGAATTAATGCAAAATCAGGTGGTTCCACCAGTAGTAGAACCTACACCTGCCCCAACAAGCGCGAATCTTCCAGCAACAGGAAATGCCGTGCTTCCTCCGGTGCAGGGCCTTGTTGCGGGAATCACGGGGTCTGCAACTGGCACTAACTACCCGAGACAGCTATCAACCACAACACCTTATCAGTCTTCAGGAACCCGGGCACAGCAAACAGCCGGCCAACCTCCCTCAGGACAAAACTTCCTCCAGGGAATCGGCGGCGGAGCCGGAAGCTCATTGGGAGGAGGCCTTGCTGGCGGGATTACTTCAGGCGGCCTCGGGCTACTGAAAGGGATTCTCGGAAATAATCCGGTACAGTCCGGACTGTTCTATGGCATAGTGGGAACCGTTGCATCGTATTATTTCCAGGACTCGGAAACGACCTTCACTACGCTGCAGAAGGACGTGGAAATAAAGAGCATTTCACTCGTGCAGGGCTCGGGAAGCCTCGAGCAACCCGATAGTGACATTGGAGTCGAGGTTGAAGGCCTCGGCGGAAAGAAATCAGCCCCTACAGTTCCCCAGCCGCTCGTGAACAATGCGGATTTGATTTCACAGGGCATCGAAAATATGCGCACAATATTCACGAACATCAGCAGCCTTACAACGACGGAAGAAAAGCCGAAGTACTCGCAGCTCAAGGTCTCGGGAACGAGGCATGAGTACGCGGACAAGACCTACACAAAGGAGGATTTCACGGACCCCGAAGGCGGGTTCCTCGGGTTCTTCACGCAGGACACAATAAACCAGGAAAAAACTCCATTGGAGGAAAAGGGCGGGCAGAGCCTCGAGCAAAGGTTTAATTTGGAGTTCAACAGCGTTCCCCCGATGGTTGAAACCGTTCAGCCGGCCTCATTATTGAACTGCCAGGCCGGCACAAAGGTCGGGTCAACCGGAGAAGACGCGCTACCCAAAGTCAAGTTCGACTGGACATGGAGCGGCATAGATGAAAAGCAGTGCAACGAGGATAACGGGAACGGGATTTACTGCGACGCGACACAATTCACAATAGCGCTCATGAAAAAAATAAATGCAATAAGCGGGTTCGTCGCGCAGAATGCCTCGAACCTGAAGTGCCCCTCGCCTTTGGAGGACCAGCCCGCGGAAAGCGAAATCGGCAGCTTTGACATAGGGGTTTCAAAGGTTTCGGTTGCGAAAGACGGGACAAAGGCCCTTGTTTCTGCGGACATCACGAACACGAACCCGGGAATAATCAGCGCATTGGTTTCAATCAAGGCAGTGAAGGCCGGCAACGCGGGCACGGTAAATTGTGCTTCGGGGGCCCAGAGCATCAGCGTTGCCGCGGGCGGAAAGCAAAGTGTTTCATGCGAGTTCAATGGCCTTGCGGAGGGCTTCTATGTTGCGCAGGTTTCAATAACGCCAAGCATTTCCTGCGAGAACTGCCAAGACATTTCCGCAAGCAACTCGCTTACAAGAAACTTCTTTGCGGGAGAAACAGGGCTGCAGCAGTGCGTTCCATACAGCACTTCGCGCCTGGATGAGTTCCTGCAGGCATCCGGAATAAAGAACGATGCCATTGTAAAGATGGCGAAGTTCAATGCAACCCTCATGGTTGACGGTTATAGTTCTGACTTCCAGCACGACTTTGATGTGGCGCAGAACGAAACTTTCTTCAGGGCACCTGATTTCTACACGGACAGGGATTCGGGGCTCGGAGTTTATTTCAGGGATGCCAAATTGTTCAATTTCGATGCGTACAGCCAGCCGGATTATGCGCTCCCGGGGCCGGGAACTTACAATGTTGTCATTGACATTAATTATGCGGACAATTCGTGGCAATTGTTCGATGCGCAGGGAAACCCGAAGGCAAAGATAAGCGTGAGGCTCGAGAAGCTGCGCGGCGCGGAACCTGACAGCCCGTTCTATTATTTGCCGTTCGACGGCCCACTCGGGAACAACGGGAGAACCGGATACGGCCTGAACTATGCCGGGGACTCGGTAATCATTGACAATTCCGCGACGCCCGTGAGGACGGTTGACATTGCGGGCTCCTCGCCGATACAAAACGGCACTCTTGGCGTTTCAATCAGCGGCAACTTCAGGAGCATGCAGGCCGACAACCGCGGAGTGATTGCAAAGGTCTCGCGCGCGAACGACAATCCTTCGCTTTTGTTCCAGCCTTCAAATGCAACTCCTGTGATTCTGCAGATTGACAAGAAGTCAAAGGGCGACGCGTACGCGATTTACCAGGTCGGCGTTGACGGGGACGCGACCGATGTTGGCAACACAATGTCATTGTGGAACGGCATAGGGGTCAGCTGCCGCGGATTTGATGACTCGGTCATGGCGCAGCAGCAGTTCGTTCCGGACACGCATGGAATAAGCGCGCAATGTGCCCTGGTGGGAGCGAATGAAAGGAGCAAGTATGCGCTTGAATTCTGCGAGAGGAACGCGCCAATGATTGACTTTGGCAGCGTGTTCTATGAAACTGTTTTCTATACTCCGCAGGCCTCGAACAGTTACGTGCAGCTGACTGACGGAGCCTCTGACAAGGCAACCCTCATCGGCGCGGCCACTTCCGGCACGAAGGTTACTTTGAACGGCAATGGAGTGACGTCCAAAATCGGCAGCCTGCAGGACGTCTTTGATTTGGTGAAGGACGAGTACGTGTGCGTTTCGGGAACGAATATTAATGCGGAGTTCTTCTGGAACCCGAAAAAGATTTTTTCAACGATACAGAACAAGGAAGACCAGGCACTCAATGCGTGCATCAGTTCGGCCTCAACGCAGATACGCTGAATCCTTGGAAAGCGGTTTTTTGCTTAGGCAACCTTTTAATAACAAAAACGCATTTTTATTAACGGCTGGTGCCGATGCCTGATTCCGAAAACCCTTTTGAAGGGCCCGCCATTTACAGGGACAACCCCGAACCTGAACAAGAGGCCGGAGAAAAAAAAGGCGGGGGCATCGCGGATAAACTGCGCGGCGCAATTGATTCCCTGCAGGAAAAAATTCCTGTTCCATTGCCCATTGTTGCGGGCGCACTTGTCCTGCTGATTATTGTTATTGCAGGAATTTTTTTGCTTGCCTCCGGAGGGGCAACAACAACGGTGCAAATCCTTGTGCAGAACGAGGCAAAGGTGCCTGTAAAGGCCGCAACCGTTTCCATTTCAGGCCTTGAAAAGCCGCTTGAGCTGCAGACCGACAAGGAAGGCCTTGTCTCTTTCGAGGCAAAAATCGGGGGCACTATCAATGCGAGAATTTCGAAGCAGGGTTACGGCACGGAAACGCAAACCCTGGCTGTGGAGAAGGATTCCAAGCTTATTAGTGTTGTGCTCAAAGCGCCCCAGCTTGTAACGGGGGGCGTCACAATAACGTTTGCCGGCCCCGACAAAAAGAAGCTCATTGGAAAGGAAGTGCGTGCAAAACTAAGCTGTTCCCGCGAAGGGACCTTTCCACAGGAAGAATATGTCACTGAAACAGGCGAGCTTAAGGTTACTCCCCCTGAGAACTGCGGAAGCATAAACATAACCGCTTCTGCGGGCGGCCTCAAAACAGCCACTGGCCTAGCTTTGCTTGGCAGGGCACAGGTCATCACATTTGAGGGCATAGAAAACCCCAAAGGAAGCCTGCAAATCAATGTAAAGGATGCTTCTACAGGGTTTTTTTTGGACGGAATAAGCGTAATAATGGCTTCGGATTCGGGTGCGCCAACGGGAATAATTGGCTCCACTTCATTTGGATTAGCCTCATTTTCCATTGAGGCCGGTTCCTACACCGCACTTGTAAGTGACCCTGCTGCGCAGTACGCATCACAAACCGTTCAGGCCGAGGTTTTGGCGAACGGCTCAATAAGGAAGGATGTCCGGCTTTCAAAGGACGTGAAACTCAGGGCAAAAGTGAGCGTCAAGGACAAGGCAAGCGGGGCAAAAATCCAGGGCGCTAAAGTAACGATTTTTGACTCGGCAAAAAAAGTGGTTCAGGAAATTTCCGTGAATGCGAATGGGGAAGCAATTTTTGCGCTGAGCGAGAACGGCTCTTACTCTTTCATTGCCTCGGCGGAAAATTATTTGCCTTCAAGTGAAACGGGGTTCTCCACTTTTGATTACGAAAGGGGCGCCGAAGCATCCTTTGAAGTGAAGCTGCAGAAGTGCACTCCGGACACGTGCGGCATCCTTAAGGCGCGCGTGCTTGATGAGGATGGTTTGCCAGTGGAGAACGCGCGCGTAATGCTTCTGGATGAAAAGGGGTTCATACAAACGGCTTACTCTTACAAAGTCACGGATTTCAACGGCCTGATTGCCGCGTTCACGAACATTGCGGAAGGAAAGTATTCGCTGCTTGCGCAGAAGTTTCCCGCATCCGGAATATCGGAACAGTTTTCCGTGAGCGCAAAGGAAACGAATTATGCGGAAGTGAAAATGGTTATTGGAAAGGGAACAGTCCAGGTTTCCGCAACGAACCTGAATGGCGAGGCACTTGAATTCGGGCGCGCGGAAATAATCACGGATTACGGGAGAAGCCTCGGGACAATTGCGTTGGATGCGCAGGGCAAAGGATTTTTGGCGGACGTGAAAGCCGACAAAAAGGTTTTCGTGGTTGTGCGCAAGGAAGGCTACGCGCCTTACACCACGGCACCGAAGCAGGTTCTTCCCGACAAGAGCGTGCAGTTCAATGTTTCGCTTGAAGAATCAATTCTTGGGGACAGGCCCGCAATAGAATTTTTGGGGATTTTTTCCGAACAAGGAACAGAAGTGAAAAGCTTTTCCGGCGGAAAAAAATATTCTGCAAGATTTTTGCTAAGCGTTCCAGAGGGCCGCGAGTTTGACGAAGCCGGATTGTTTTTGAGGGCAGGAGAAAAAGAAAGCCTTGAAAAGGATTCGATTTCAATCGGCTCGGTTTCCGCGCCCTTTGCTTCGGTTGAACGCGGCCTGACCTACAATCCGCCGCTTGGAACCAACGGCGAAGAGGAACTGACTAACGGCAAAGCGAAATGGGCTTCGGTTGTGATGCGGGAACCGGAAACTGGGAGTTATGAATTCGAGGCGGAGCTTTCGGTGAACAGCGGAATCACCAAAGGAACCTTCATGCCTCTCTTTTACAGGAGCTGGGGAATTGAAAATGCGGATTACCTGCGCGACCCTCTTGACTTGGAACTCGGAAGCGCCGCCGAAACCTCGGCAAAAAAAGGATTGTACGCGCAGGCCTATGAAAAGGATTATTTCGAGGGGCTTTCAGAAAACTGCAGCAACGAGTTCTGCTTCGGCGAAAGGCTGCTGGATGAAACATCCGGAATTTATGTTGCGGCTCCCTACAACCTCAGGACATTCTCGCCATACAGGCTAGAATTCAGCATCACAAACAATTCGCAGCAAATTCACGACAATGCGTCGCTGAAAATAAGGAACACAAGCGACGGCGCAAAAACGGGAAAGGAAATAAGCGTCAATTCATACTCTTTCACGAACGCGGATTCACAGAAATTTTCTTCCTCGCAGCCGAAATTCGAAACCGATGCAATCTCGCTCGGGGATTTCAGGCAGAACAAAACCGTTGCGGGAGAACTCTCGATTGAGGCGAAAAGCCAGAATTATTCCTCACTGGAATTCACAATTGTTTCGGACAGACAAGAGGTTCTGGACAGCTTCGTTTACTTCACGCCTTTCTCCGAGGAGGACATCGACCTAAGTGTGGAGCCGGAAGAAATAATCGCGTTTGTGCCAACGGACATCAACGTTACGGCGCTTTACGCTTCCGGCGACGACAAGGGATTCGGGATACAGGATGCGCTTGTAACGGTCACAAAAACCGCGCCCGACAGGAGCCGGACAACCTTCACTGGCACAACCAATTTCCAGGGAAAGGCAACCGTAAGCGTTCCCGCTTCTTCCCCCGGAACGAGGTTCCGCATCACACTTGAAAAACCCGGTTTGGGAGCAAAAACAATTGAAAAGGTCGTGAGCCTCGATGTTGTGAAATTCGACCCCGAAGAAATAAACATTTCAGTGAACCGCGGCTCGGGGAACGAGGCCTCCGCAACCCTTACAATGGAGAGCGTGTCGCAAAAAGAAATCCTGGTGAAAAAGTTCAGGGTTTCAGGCGCCTTCAAAGGAATGCTTGATGAGGACCGCATGAACAATTTCCTCGCGCAATATGAAGGCAAAAAAATTTCTCCTGGCGAATTGTTCGGCACGGAAATTTTAAGCGCTTTGGGAAGCGAATCGCAATACCTCGATGCGCCCATTAAAGTCAAGGGAAAAGTGATTATTGAATTCGGGCTGCAGAATGATGATTCGGTTGCGTGGGTTGCCGAGCTTCCTTTCCAGACAACAATCAACCTTGCCGAGCTTCCGGAAAACGCGCCGTGCATAATTATCAGCGCGAAAGACTGGAGCGACTCGACAATTGCGAGCCAGGCCTCAACGGAATTCGAGATACAGAACAACTGCGTGGATTCGCAGAGCGAACCAATGGAACTTGAGAACCTGCAGGCACAGGTGCACTGGACCGGAAAAGACGGAATAATCGGGCAGGTTGAATTGGCGGTTACTGACACCGAAACAGGAAGCATTTCCTCTGAAATTCTGCAGGAAGGAATCTGGAGCAGGCTAGTTGAAAAGCTCGAGCCGCGCAGGATTTACCCCGCGAGGCTGACTTTTGTGCCGAAGCCCGGCACAATAGGGAAGAGGGCGCAGTTCAATGTGAAGATTGACGCGGGCATACAAACCAATTCAGGTTCGCAATTGGTCGGCGCGGGCAATGACGTGAAGGCGGATATTTTCGTAATCAATTTGGACCAGTGCATGCAATTCACTCCGGAAGCGGAACAGGGAATTGTGATTGACAGGCGCAATGAGAGCGCGGAATTCAGCATTGACACTTCGGACTGCGGGCCGATAAATCTGGATTTGCGGTTTTGCGAAGGGGGAAACGACCAGTGCAGAGGAGGAACTGAAGAAGGCGGAATTAATTTGAGGCCGTGGAGCTACAGCAACGTGAACGCGGAATCAAAAACCATTACGGTTGAGCGCGGATCGATCCCCGGATTTTATGGAATCACAATTGAAGCGCGCCCATCCGGAGGAACATGGAGAAAGGTTGCGGAGCTCGACACGATTGTGAAGCCGCCGCAGGAAGATTACTTCGAGATGGACAAGTACAAGTTCACTGTAATCGGAACGGGCTCAAAGGATTCGGCAACGCTCACAAACTCAATGGTTCTCGAGGATGTAGAGGTTACGGCTGGTGTTTGCGATTATGCGGCGGCAGCGCAGGACAGCAGCTTTGGGGGAGCGGGCGCAGGGTTACAGTCACTTGCAATGGGAGCCATTGCCGGAACTGCCGCGGGCTGGGGGGCGGCAGGAATAGGGGTTCTGGTTTCGGGTGCGGCAAGCACTTTTTCAGCGGGACCTTTACTTGGGCTAATGTGGTGCGTTCCATGCGTAGTAATCGGAGTGATAGTAATGATAATAGTGATGATTATGATGACGTTGGGCGGCGGAAGCCAGGACCCATGCGCGCCGACAACAACGCAGAGCCTGCAGGCTTACGTCATTAATCTCGCGGGAACCGCGGATCAAAGCTATGAAAGGTATTTGCCGCCGGACGCATTGGATGTCATCCTGAGTGACCGCCGCATTTCCGGAGAATGGAACCTTGACGTTACGGATGGCTCTGGAAGCGCAGGAAAGAACGGCACACAAAAAGCAGGGGTTGTTTTCACTAACAGAGGCGCCGACAGGAATGAGGCAATTTATGCGATTGCGGAGACGCGTGCAACGGAGCACATACATGGCGATGCCGCACACCAGAGCGCATCCGTTGAATGCAAGGGCTCGGATTTCGGGATGTTCTGGATAAATCCTGCGAGCTGCAGCAACACTTATGACAAAACTTACTCGCAGAAATTCCATTTGAAGTTCAAGGTTGCCGAGGAAAAGGCTCCGCTGACAAAAGTGGCGTTCGACACTTACGCGTGCCAGAGCGGAACAGCCATCGGAAGGACCGGCCCGGGCGCATTGCCGCGCATCAAAATGAACTGGAGCTGGAAGGAATCCCAGAACGGCATTTCATACAACCAGTGCGATGCCACGAACCCTGGCGCGGTTTACTGTGACGCGACCCAGTTCACGATTGAACTGAACAAGAAGCTTTACAGGCTCCATGATTTCCTTGCCACAAACAACTTTGACCTGGGCTGCCCCGCGGCCACTGACATAGCCTCACAGGCCGAAAGCGAGTTCAATTCAATGAGCACAAACACTGATGTCGGCTCCGGCCTCATCGGGGTTTCAAAGGTCGAGGCAATCAAGGGCACAAACAGCGTGACGATAAAGGCAACCGTGAAAAACAACACGGCATTGATAGAGAATGCTGTTGTTGACGTGAACATGGGGAACCTGCAGGACGCGTTCTCGCAGGACTTCGAGAACTGCAAAATAAATGTGAACGGCATTGAAGGAAACGGCGGAACGAAACAGGGGGAATGTGTTCTTCCGGTAAATGAGGACGGCGCGCACGGCATAATAGCCAAGGTTGCACAGGCATCAAATCCAGGCATTGTTTCCCGGGCCCCTGCAACCGCAGGATTCTATTCAGGAATTTTCAGCACAGGGCATCCGTTGGACAGCCAGGATTCAGCGGCGGAAAACGGCGGCGGGGGAGCGCCTTCAAGCTGCGAATTCAAATCCACCGAAACTTATTACGAGGTGCCGCAGATAATGAGGTTCATTGACTCGAACCCGAACATTAAATGGACGGCCTCGGTTCCGGACCGCGCAGAACTCCAGAAGCTCCTCATGTTTGACGCGTACCTCATGAAGGACAATTATTCAAAGGAATTCTTTGCGGACTTCGCGGATTACTACACGAAACAGGCGTTCGAGGACACGGATTCGTACTTCAATAGGCTCAACACGGATTCAAACGGAACGCCTTACGGGTTCGCGAGGCTCATGGATAAGGGTTTGTTCGTGCTCACGAGAAAATACGTGCAGAGCCCGGAACTTCCGGGCGCGGGTCTGTATCACGTGGAGTTCGGGATTTACTTTGGAAAGGATGACTGGCGGTTCTTTGATTCAACAGGAAAGCCGAAAGCGGGGGTTTCTGTGGTTGTTTACAAGGCAAGTGATGCGTTCCCGAACAGCCCGTTCTACTCCATGCCGATTGACGGCCTTGTGGGATTGAGGGGAAACAACTTCACTAGGCAGGGCTACGGGACGGCATTCAGGAACAACTCCTCAAGAATCATTGCAATAAGCAACGAATTGCCGCAGGCAAAAACTTATGAGGATGCGGGCAGCAATGCGGTTGCGGGCGCAAGCGTGGAAACCAAAAAAGACTTTTACAGCCTGAATACTTCCCCTTCAACGCGCGGAATGGTCCTGGAGGTTTCAAAGGGAAAAACGGGAAAGGCAGCAACAATATTGTTCCAGCCCTCACAGGCAACGCCCGTGCTCATGAAGGCCACGCAGAACTCGCTGAGCGAGGAAAAATTCGGCGCATTCTATTCAATGCTCGAGAACAACAATGCGGTTGGCGCGGGCAATACGCTCTCTTACTGGGACGGCGCGGGGAGCTGCTTTGACTTCACCGGAGTTCCGGTTACCGAAGCGTTCTACCAGAAGCCAGACCGCGCCGCAACCACTGAAGACATGCTCCTTGACTGGAAAAACATTTACGGCATTGACTGGCAGAGGGCAACAAAAAAAGGCGACGTTTATTTGCGCACGATTTTCTACACGAACCCAAATGATGATGTTGTCATCAAGGCGGTCAAGGGCCCCTCGGCACTGGACTTTTTCACCCCGGATTCGAAGGGCGGGCTCGTTGCATTGAACGGGGTTTCCGGAATGCCCTACAATAATTTTGCCGGCGGTTCCGTGGGAACTATAGACAGCATTGATGACGTGTTCGCGCTTGTGGAGGCGGGGCAGGTTTGCGTAACCAATTCAGGGGATTCCACAAAATTCTGGTGGAACCCGCAGGCCATTTACACGCAAACAGGCCTACAGAGGAACATCTCCGATGAAACCAACAGGCTGGTCGCGGGCTCGACCTGCATCGGGTGAAAACATCTAATTTGCACAGCAAAAACACATTTCATGAAACACCCTGAACACCGCGGGCCAACGCCCACGGGGTCTCTGTTGTAACCGTCAACGGAATCCCCCCTTCGGGGATTGGGTTGCTGAAAAGCACCGCAAAAACTTCGAAAAAAAGCTTTATTAACATCTAAACCGATTAGTATTTCGGTTCCAATGGAAGGATTCGAAGCCAGCGAAGGCTCTGGCGATTACGCTGAAAACACTGTTTTTGACTCGATAAAAGAGGGTCTGCAGGACAAAAAAGTGCTTGCAGGAATAGGCATTGTTGCACTCGTTCTCATAGGCGCAATCGTTTTCTTTTTGCTTCAGCCGCAGGGCAGCGGACAATTAGCAGTAAGCGTCGGGAATGCGGA
>JBBSVV010000003.1:0-72992 GCA_038046625.1 archaeon
TTTTTCACTTCCGGCAACAGTTTCGGCTGTTGGGTGCGAGTACTATCTTCGCCTTTTGGGCTCGATAGTGAGTTCGGCTGTTGGGTGCGAGAACCCATACTTGTTTCACTCGTATGGCTTTGGCTCGCCCCTGTCGGGCTCGCGTCCTTCTGCCTTTCTTGGCCTGTTTCACTTGGTTTCTGTTCCTGCTGTTTTTCTGCGCCCGCTTTCTGCGGCCCGGCTTTTTTAGCTTCATCTTTTGCAATCGTTTCTCCCCCGGTGCGCGCAACCGGCGGGGTTGGCTGTGCAGCTTTTTGTGGTGCCTGGGCCGTGTTCCCGGTTTTCACTTGTTTCTCCTGCGCCTGCTTTTCCTGCCTCTGTTTTTTTGCCGTGTTTCTTTTCGCCATTTCTTCGTTTGATTTTTCTTCCTTTAAGCGCAATTGTTCCTTGAAAACTTTTTCAACCGCCCTGGCTTTCTCCATCAAAAATTTTTCGCCCTTTCCGCTGACTTTTCTCCCGACTTTTTCCTTTTTCAAAAGGCCCTCTTTTTCGAGCATTTGGAGGCACAGCCTGATTATTTTTCCGGAGGCCTTGACCTTGTGCTCAGGCCTGACTTTCATGTTTTTTCTTCCGCCGTAGTAACTGCGGAGCCCGCCTGTTCCCACGTTGCCCTGCTTGTATGTCTGGTAGAGTATGCTTGCCGCCCTCATGTAGAACCAGTCTCTCCTTTGCGGAGCCCGTTCGCGGTGTGCACCGGTCTTTACGTATGCCACGAATTCGGGTTCCCTGATTTTTGTCTTGAGGTCCTTTGCGGCCTCTTCAACCAGCATTCCTGCCGGCACGTCAAAAATGCCCATTTTTCAAAACCTTCTTTTGCTCCTTTCGGAGTTCTGCCTTGCTCAAATCCCTTTTCAGGGATGAGCCCTAAAAGCAGTTACACTTAATTCGAGTGTGAAACCTTTAAAAACGTTGTTTTTAGTGGTCATCCATTTATGTCTCGTTTAGTATTGCGTCTGAATGAGGCAATGGATGTGTTCGTTTCTTCCTCTCCGACATTGGTTACCCCGGCCACAGTGTTGCTCATATGCGTATTATGCGCAGTCAGGTGTGGCGAACGATGCGTGCTTTTCCTGCGCGCATACTTGCCTTATTTCCGCGACGGAGAGTGCCCTGCTGTAAATGCGGATGTTGTCCATCAGCCCGTTGTACCTGTATAGAGTTGAAACTGTCGGTGGTGGACTGAGAACGTATCCGGCACCTATCAGTAAAGGCCAGGCGTTCGAAATGTTGGTCGCCTTTGTTGCGTTAACATCCCTCCATGCAACCCTCTCGGTTCCGTCAACATAAAAGTATCCCCACGGTGCCGGGCTGCGCGTAATGGTGATTGCTATGTTATGCCAAACTCCATTCCTCCATGCTTCCACATCTGCCGGATTTCCATCATCCGGTCCAGGGGATGCGACACGCAGGAAGTCTGGGGTAGCTGGGGCAACGCTGCCGTCGGCGCTTGTAAGGTAAAACGTGCCCCTATAAAGGCCGTATCCCGGCGAACTGTTGTGGTACGCTTTTGCAATGGTTGACTGCTGCAGCGTGCTTGTTTTTACCCACATGGTTATTGTAAAGTCGCTTGTCCCGAAGTCAAGGTCCGGGCTGTCCGGGACGCTTATGTATTGGGTTCCATTCAGGCTCAAAACTTGGCCTCTTTGTGGGTCGTTTGGGAATGTCGGGGAGCCGACAAGCGTGCCGGTGTGCCCGTTTCCAGAAGCGTCATTGGCGGTTCCGTTGAATGGCCAGTAAGCTACCAGGCCCACAGTTAGCGGGTCGGGGTTTACAGTTATTGTTCTGATGTTTGGCGAGCACGTGGCGTTTTGCGTTCCATTTGTGAACGGCGGCAGTGTCGCTGTGTAAGTTCCCGCTGCCGTGTAAGTGCATGTCCCCATGCATGTCGTCGCGTTGCACGAAACGCCGGTAGCCGTTGTTGCTGGCGTAGTTCCGCAGTTGATTGTCGGCGGGTTAGGATTCGGCGAAAAGTTTTGGTGCGTTATGGTTAGTGTGGAGGTTGCCGAGCCGCCGGATATTGTTATCGGGCTTGTTGCCGAGCTGAATGAACATGAAGCCGTTGGCTGTGGTGCTCCGCAATCTGCCGGGCACGTTGCCTGGGTTTCAGTGCCGTTGCATATTCCGTCGCCGCATGTTGGAGGCGCAGGCGCTCCACCGCCCGTGTATCCACAGTCTGGTATTGTTCCTTGGCATGTGTATGTGGTGCCGCTTATTGTGACTTGGATTGGCGGGCTTCCTGCCGGTGTCGGGCTGGCGCAGTTTCCTGATATTCCCGCGAGTCTTGCTTGCTGCCCTTTTTGTTTGCAGAACGCGGCTACCGCGCTGTTGCTTGTTTGTTGGTTTCCGCTCTGCCCAATTCCGAGTATAAGTGTTATTACTATTACCGCTACCAGCACCGCGCCGCCTATGAGCAGTAAGTATTCGAGCGAACCCTGCGCTTTTTTATTTTGCATCATAAATTAGATTGTTTTTCGCATATTTATTGCTTGGGTTTGTCGCCTGTTTTGCGCTCGAAGCCGCATTCAATGCATTTCACAATTGTGAGTGTTCCGATTGTTTTTGTTTCCGAGTTTGTTCCTTTTTTTAGGTATGCGCCGCATTTTTTGCAGAATTTTTTCTTCATTTCCCTGCCCATGCGCACGCGGTGTTTTTTAGCTAGTTCACGGGCGATGTGCACATATCTTTTGCTGCGCTCCGGATTTTTTTCCAGTTCCTGCTCCGCGAGTTCGAAGAGCCTGTGGATCCTTTCTTCCGCGATCTGGGTTGCTTTGGTGTGCTTCATGCAAGTAGTTTTGCCGTGCAACTTTATTTAATGGTATTTTGGTTTGTTCGCTGTTTTTTCGCGGCTCCCGCCTTTTGCCGCATTTATTATTTCCTTGAGAACCGTGTATGTCCGTTCCGCGTCCTTCTCGTCAACCAGAAAGTGAAGGTCCGGAGGAGTGGTGACTATTTCTATGCTGATTCCTTTTTTCGCGATTATTTGCGATAGTTCCGCAATGACTCCGTATGCGGCGTAAGACTCAAGGGGCATCCTGAATGTTATGAGTGCGCGGTCTGTCAGCGCCAAAAGCTTTTCGTCCTCGAGTTCATCCAAAAGTTTTTGCACGCGGTTTTTCTTTGCTATCAGCATCACCTGCTCCGCGCCCTGTATGGCGATTCTCATTTCTCCTATTCTCCAGTCGCTTTCCCTAAGAAGTTCCTCGATTTTTGAGGCCACTTTCGGGGTTTTTCTGAAATGCACGTAAGCCATGTTGTCCTGCAGTGTCAGTTCCGAATTTGCGAAGGAATCAAGGTATGTTGCGTTAATTTCCGAGGTGTCGAGTTCATCCGCGTAGCGCTTGATTGAAACGATTACCGATTCCTCGTTTAGCTTTTTGCCAAGCTTGGTGCCAAGAGTTGGAATGAGTTTTCTCGCGAGTGCCGAGTAGTTGATTATGCCGTCCCCTAATGAGGTTTTGACGTGCGGCATTGCGTTTATTTCCTGCCTCACTATTTCCGCCAAAGAGCTTGTTGATTCCTTATCTCTGCCCATATAACTAATTTTTTAACATAAAATATTAAAATATATCATTTTGTGTTAATTTTGCCTAAAATTTAACAGTTCAGCACCTATTTTGAAATAATTCGGCTTTTTGCCGTATTTTTAGGCTTTTAATTTTTGCTGGTTTCGCTTTTCCCGTTTAAACGCTTAGATTGTTAGAAAAGCCCTGTTTTGCCGGTTTTCTGGTCGCCAGCCTTTTTAATTTCCGGGGCGAAGTTGCTTGTAGTGGTTTGTTTATGAAAGCAAAACGATTCCCAAGGGGAATTCGGCCGAAGGGGTTTGCCCCCGGCGAGATTGTAATTAACGTAGGCGGTACGCCTTATAGGGTTGATCCTCGGCAACTGAGAAGGAGGTGAATTTGCGTGGATGGCAGCGAGCAGGTCAATGTAGTGGTTGACGGCGCCATGGCAACGATGCTGGGGTGATTTTTTCCATTGCCGGGGCTCTCGAACCTTTGGTTGAAATCAGCCCGCCTCTTGAAATTTGCGGGGGATGCAACCGCGAATGGTTATTCTGCGAACCAAGCAGAATGCAGCTGCCGGGATTCGAACCCGGGCCAACAGCTTGGAAGGCTGTGATGCAAAACCGCTACACTACAGCTGCTTTAAGGAAATCAGCATGGGTCGGAACTATTCCCGTTTCCTTAAAAATCCTGTATTTTATTGAATGCTTAATATTGCTGGGTTTAATTAGTTTAAAAAAAGTATCCACGTGAGCCTGATCGTAGATATAAACGCTTTTTCCGGATAAGCTTGCCTTAAATCCCAGTGAAACCAATGCGCACTTTACCTCATAGAGGAAATTTGGCGAACAGCTGATAAATTCGACTACCGCACTATTTTTTCTTCTTCTATGAAAACTTCCGTCAGTGTCGAATAAGCCCCTCAAATATGCTGCAAGAAGATTTCTGTCGTTGAGGATTTTCCTTTGGATAAACATCCTGTTTTTTCTGTTTCCTTTCGGAAACCCAAACTCTTCAGAAAGATATGAAACAAGCCGCTTTGAATAAACCTGGCAGCGTATTGCCCCGTTTTTAACGATAAAAGTCGGCTCCAGTCCGAATAGTTTTTCAAACTTTTTTCCAATGCTGTTTTTCACATACGCATTATCTACAATTGCTCCGCATGTAATTGATACCCTGTAATTTTTTTCGTAAATATTTCCGTCGCCTGACATGGCGCCAAGGAATTCCGCAAGCTCTTTGCCTAGTTTCGGTTTTCGGATTTCTTTTTCCCCAAACTGGTCAAGTTCTATTAATTGCAATTTTTCAATTTCTTTTAAATCGAATCCTGTTTCTTTGCAGAGTGTTTTCAAATTGCTTAAAGATATCCTGCAATTTTCTTTTAAGTAGTGGAAAATCATTCTTTTTGTAACGCCGATTATATCTGCAATTTTTTGCCAGCCAAGCCCGGAGTGCTCTTTTATCTTTCTGAGAACTGCCGCCTGATGCCAAAGGCCAGTCTGCACAAATAGTTCTTTTGCCATTAAAATTTTGCGATTTTTGAATTTTTAAAGCATTCGGGGCCTTAGTGCCGGTGCCAAACAGTTATCGATTAAAACGAACACCATACTTTATTTATTCATGGGGAAAGGCATGTTCGTTGTTTTTGACGGCGTTGACGGCGCGGGAAAGGGAACCGCAGTGAAAGGCGCTAAGAAGTTCCTTCTCTCTAAGGGGATTCCTGAATCTTGGATCGTCCATACTGCGGAGCCCACGAACGGATTTTACGGGAAAAAGGTTCGCGAGTTGCTTGTTTCTTCCCCGAAGCCTGAATTGAATGCGAAGCAGTTCCTGGATTTGTACGTTGCGGACAGGAAGGAGCATCTTGAAAAAATTATTGAGCCGGCTTTGCGTGAGGGAAAAATCGTTTTGTGCGACCGCTTCAAGCACAGCACTTTCGTTTACCAGCATTTGCAGGGGATTCCGCTTGAAAAAATCCGCGAACTGCATGAGGGAATGGCCACTCCTGATCTGGTTTTCATTCTGGACCTTCCGGTTGAGGTTGCGATGAAGAGGATACTGCGCAGAAAAAAGCTGGACACTTTCGAGCGGGCTGCTTTCATGGAAAAAGTGCGTGCAGGCTTCCTCAAGATGAAAGAAATTTTTCCGCGTGAGGACATAGTGTTCATTGACGCGTCGAAAAGCATTGGTGAAGTGAGGGCAAAAATAGGTTCGGTTCTTTGGAATAAAGTCAGGGAAAATGCGACCACCGGGAATCGAACCCGGCCCTGAGCCTTGGCAAGGCCCAATCATACCAATAGACTATGGTCGCACAACCTTTTTTCTTTTCCCGGAGAAAAGAAAAAAGCTTGGCCAAAAAAGAAAAGCCATTCTTTGCCAAAAGAAAAGAACCCTAAGCCTAACAGATTTTTCCGTGGCGAAATCTTTTAAATTGCTCATTTCAACTGGCTAAGTATAACTGCTATTAAAGCCCCAAAAACCAGTATTCCAAGGCCTAAAACCCCTAGCAGGATATTTTGGCCGGTGAAAAGCTCCTGGATTTGCCCCTGCAAAGCCGGCTGTTGCGATTCGGGCTGCACCTCTTTTGCCTCGAGGGGCTGTTCCTGCACGGGCTTTTCCGGCACGATTATTTCGAATTCCCTTTCGACGCCGGCATTCACATTTACAGTCACTTTTCCGGGCTGAATGTTCTCTATTTTTTGCGTGAAGAGCTTTTGTGCTGATGCCTCAATGTTCACATTGCTCTTTGTTTCCTTTCCCAAGTAAATTACAGTTATTGTGGCTTCCCCTTCTGCATTGCCGTTGTTTTTAAGCAGAACCCTGAGTTCCAAATTGCTTCCATCAATGAACGGGCTCACGTCCTTGACGCTTATGTCGGCCGCTTTCTGTTCCGCGCCTTTCTTCTTCACGAGCTTTATTGTGCCGCTCATGTTTCCGTCCGGAAGAAGCAGGTACATTCCGTATGTGTAGTAGCCGTTCTTTGCCTCCTTGTCAGGCGCCTTCACTTTCCACGAAACCTCCTTTGTTTCCCGTGCTTTGAGGAAAATTATTTTGTTTTTTTGGTCCGCGCGGAAATCCTCGTGCAGCGCAAGCTCCACCGGAAGTATCGCGTCCTCTCCCGAAACATTGGTTAATTGTGCCTTGATTTCAAAGCTTTCAAGCGGTTCAACTTCGGAGGGCTTTTCGAGCTTCGCGTCAAGCAGGCGCGTGAAGAACTCAACCGAATTTATTTTTATTTTCGGCTCCCCGAGCTGTGTCTGCACCTGAATCGCTTTCGCGCTTTTCGTGCTCAGGATTAAGTCCGCGGCTTTGTTCGCGTCGATTGTTTTTGCTATGGTGAAGTGCGCCGCGTCAAGGTATCCGGCCTCGCCATAAGTGCTGTCAACCCCTATCCAGCCGGTTCCCGGCAAATACGCCTCGAGCCAGCCATGAAGCCCAAAGCGCGTGCCGTCAAAGCTTATCCCCTTCACGTATCTTGCGGGAATTCCTTTTGCGCGCAAAAATGCGGCGGTAAGGTTCGCGAACTCATCGCAGACGCCCGCGCGCGAATTGTATGTTTGTTTCGCGCTGTATGTGGCGCTGTAGTAGTTCTCGAAATCGTACGCAATGTTCTGGTTCACCCACTCGGTTATTCCGCGTATGGTTTCTATTTCAGAGTCGCTCGTGAATTCGAGCCGCGCCTTGCTCATTATTTCAGGGTCGCTTGATTCAATGTAATCGCTCGGCTTCTTATACTCCGGGAATTCCTTTATCGGGTTGGTTAGGTTGTAGTCTTCCCCAAGGCCGATTGCAGCGCTCCTCCTGACCCGCGCCTCCCTAATGATTTTGAATTGAGGTGCTTCCGCATACTCATGCAAATCATTTATTTTGTACACCGCGTACTGCACCCCGTTTTTTTCTCCCCGTATCGGGAGAATTTTGTTCCCGCCTATTTCCATGTGCTCGTTCAGTTCAAGGAGCTCCTGGCCCTGTTCCTGCTGCATTGTGATGAACATTATTTCCATTTCGTCGCCTCTCGTTATTGTTCCGGAAAACGAGCCAGTTGCCTCTGAGGTTATGGTTACGTCCATGCTTTTCACGGTCGAGGGCCTGAATTCCTGCGCCGAAGCTGTTGAAAGCGCAAGAATAAACAGCAGCGCAAAAGCAATTTTTTTCATGCACAGAAATAGTGTTTCTTTATTTTAATTGCTTGTGCTGCAGCCTTTTTTTTCTCTTTGGAAGAGAAAAGAAAACTTTGGCGAAAGAAAAGAGAAACCGGTTTTGACACTTTTCTTTGGTACAGCTTTTCAATGGCCTTTTCCTGCACTTTTCTTTTTAGCACGGATTTTTCTTTTCGTGCAACGAAAAGAAAAAAGTGTGGGCCCGGCAGGAATCGAACCTGCGATTTCTTCGATGTAAACGAAGCGTCCTAACCGCTAGACCACGAGCCCAACCTTTTTTCTTTTCTTGCGAAAAGAAAAAACGTTGACGAAAAAAGAAAAGGCAAGTCCTGTTGCTGGAACAGCGTAGAATGAAGTGCCCTGATAGGGTTAAAAAAGTTGGCTAAAAAGGGAAAAAAGGCTTCTGAAGCAGAAGCCGTTTACTTTGTTTCTATTATTATTCCGCCGACCATTCCCGCGAATACATTGTACAGGAATGCGCTTAGTGCGCCGCCTATGAATCCTAATACTCCGTAAATTATCGGAAGTATTATTATTGACAGTACTCCGCCAAAGAGGCCTCCCGTAATTCCTGCCCCGTTTCCGCCTGCTATTGCCCCGAGCACAAGCGATAATACCGTTAAGAGTGCCCCGAATATCAGGCCGATTACTGCGTATGTCACTCCCATGATTTTTGCCATGGACATGACGCCTATTTTCCTGATTTCCAAAAGAAATCACCTCGCACACACATTGCGTTGCTCCGTATAAATTACTTTCATTTTTTGGCGCTTTACGGAAGCCTTATATATGATTTAATTGTATTAATTGTTGATTTCCATGCGCAAAATAATGTATTTCAGGGTTGCTGGGCGCGACGTGCACCTGCCAAAGCTCATAGGCGCATTCATTCTTTTTGCTTCATTGCTCATGTTTGTGCAGTCTTCCGCGCAAATGTTTGATTCCTGGGACAACCTCAAGCATTATGATTCATGCATACTGAAAATCAATTCGAACGCTTCGCTTGATGGCCAGCGCGCCGAATTCAATTCGTGCTCCGACACGCTTTACAGGGCAACCGGCATTGTTGTGCGTGAGGATGTGCCAAAGCTTACTGCGCGCCAGTTCTGGAGCGGCTTATTGGGTTCCATAGCTAGCCTCTTGTTCTGGCTTGCGATACTGTTTGTGGGCTACGTGCTTTACAGGAGCGGCGACCTCGTCATTCCGATTGAGGAAAGAATAGTCACCGAACCTGAGCACCAAAGAAAAAGAAGGAAATAAGGACAGTTACAATGTAACTGCCTTGACTTTTCCGTTTTCCTCTATTTTTCCCTTTCTTACTCCTACAACGTATTTTGCGCCGGCTTTTTCGGCCGCGTCGAAGAGCCTCTTGGTTATTACTCCGTCAAAGATTATTGAGTGGGCGTTCTTTATTTTCGCCATTTCCTCGACAAGGTTTTTTACCTCGACTTCCTTGACTTGTTTGTTCTTGTCGTCGAGAATTCTTGCCTTCATTGTTCCCTTGAGCTCGTCAAGTATGGGCCTGTAAACCGACTCTTCGTTCTGTGAGAGCGCTGGCCTTGCGGGGAATTCCTGTATAGGTTCCCTGGGCGCAATTGTTTCGCGCGGCACGAATTCCCTTCTTTCGCGCCTGTCAGGCCTCATGCCGTTGTCGCGGTTGCCCCACCTGCTTGTTGGCCGTGGGTCCCTGTCTCCGTGATCGCGCATCCCTCCCCCGAAGCTTCTTTGGCCGAAGCTTCTTTCCCTGAAGCCGCGTTCGCGGAACGGCCTTTCCTGGAATGTCCTTTCGCGGAATTCCCCTCCTCCGGGAAATTTCCTTTCCGAGAGCTCTTCCTCCGCGGGAACCCTTTTTTTGAGGCTCTGGAGAATTTCTTTTCTCGTGAGTTCCTCGACTTCTTTTCCATCGGGCGCTTTTGCAATGTATGCTATGCGCGCGAGCTGTGCGAGTTTCCTCGCGTTCAGGATCCCTCCTCGGTCGCCGTCAACGAATGCGGTTATGCTTTTCTTTTTTCCGAGTTCGCTTATTGTGCTTGAGATGTTGGAGCCGTTCATTCCTATTACGTTCTTTATCTGGTTCCTCAGCATGTTCAAAACATCTGCGCGGCCTTCAACAACAATTATTTCTTCGCTTATTTCTATGTCGGGGCCCGCGGGCAGTTTGTCCGGGCCGTACTCGGTTATTTCGGCTGCGCGGACGTTTTCGCGTATCTCGTCCCTCAGGGTTTGTGTTTCGGGGCTTGATTTGTCCATCATTTTTTTGAGCAGTTCTTTTGCGCGGTCCTTTATTTCCTGCCTTTTCGAGGTTCTCGTATCATCAATGTCATCTATCTCGAACTTTGCCTGGCAGGGCCCAACCTTGTCCACGCTTTCAATGCTTGCCGCGAGCAGGCTCGTTTCCGCCATGTCCATTGAGCTCGGCACCAAAACCTCGCCCTTTGTTCTTCCCATTGCGGTTGTGTGGTTTATTTCTATGCGCCCGATTTTTCCGTTCTTCTGGAGCTCCTTCAAATCCATTTCGTCTCCCAAGAGGCCTTCGCTTTGCCCGAAAATCGCGCCAATAATATCCGGCTTGTCAACTATGCCGTCTATTTCGAATTTCATTTTTATCATGTATTTGACCGTGTTTATGTAGGTCTTCGCCATTTTCCAATCAACTCCTTTTCCATGGCTATTTTGTTTTTTTTCGCGAGAATTAGTTTTTCGGAAGCTTTTCTCTTTTGAGGAACTTGAGAACAAGGTTTTTTTCCGCTCCTTTGAGGAGCAGTTTTTTCCTTCGGCTTTTTTCGCCGCTTTTAATTTCAACTCCGCATCCAAGCCTTTTTTTGAGCTCTTTCACGAGCCCTTTGTTGGCTTGGCCTTTGAGTGCCTTTTCCTTAACCTTGATTCTCAATGCGTTCGTCCAGGGGTTAAAGCCCAGAATTGCGAACTGTTTTGAATTCGGAATCACTTCCAATTCAATTTCAACATCATTGTTTTCTGCAACTGATTTAAGGTTCGTCAAAACCAATTAAACCTCAAATTCCCCAAAAGGACTCGGGCTTCCAAAGCCGCCAATCCTCATAGCAAAACAATAAACTATATACATAAAGCTCGGTTATGGGTATATTAATGTTAGGGTTCCGTTTGCCCCTTGGTGCTTTGGCACGGATTATATATTCCTCCCAGCCCCTTTTTATTGTACACACATGGCTCACTACAACAAGGGCGCTTCGGCGGAGCGCGAGCTCATAAAGCTTCTCTGGAATCTTGGTTTCGTGGCTGCGCGGGTCGCGGGTTCCGGAAAGAACGCCTTGCCCATGCCTGATTTAATCGCCTTGGGGAAAGGAAAGAGCTTCATTTTTGAGTGCAAGGCATGGCGCGGGAACTATTTGAACATTTCCGCGGAGCAGATGGCCGAGCTCCAAAAATGGGGCGAGGTTTCCGGTGCACAGGCTTTCATCGGCTGGAAGTACCCGAACAAGGGCTGGTTTTTCGTGAAGCCGGAGCACTTCAGGAAGAGCAAGCATTACAACATTTCGATTGCGACAACAATGAAGGTCGGCATTCCATTGGAAGTTGTTGTGGGCGAGCAGCGGCAATTAAAGGTTTAAAAAGCCGTCATTGCTTATTTCTTTTATGATTGAGCTTGCCCTGGTTTTGCAGGAGCTTGAGAAGCTTTATGCGAAGGAGAAGAGCCTGCGCAAAAAGAATTTCCTTGAAAGCGCGATAACGAACATTAAGGAGTATGAGAAACTTCTCTGATTTTTAGGAATTTCCGCGCTTAAATCACGGTTGCCACGAACAACATCGTCACTGAAATCAGCCCCATGATGACCATGAGTATGAGGTTGTCTATTGTGAGTGCCTTGTCGAAGTTCTGGTAAAAGAAGTATAGTACTCCCAGGCCGAACACCAGTCCAAGTATCCACATTGCGTTGCTGATGAGCCCGTTTCTTCCGCCGACTCCTTTCATGTGTGCCTCGTCCATGTCCACCTGCACCTGCCTTACTGCCTCGCCGAGCTCGTTCAGTTTCACCTTCACCCGTTCGTTGAGGTCATTCACTTTCGCTATGTTGTCGCCGATTTGTTCCTGAAAGGTTTTGCTTTGCCCCGTAATGTCCCGCTCGTATTGCTTCAAATCGCTTATCACTGCCTTTGTGAGTTCTGTTCTGGATTCATGTGCGCTTGTTACGGCTTCCTCCTCAATGAATTTTTTGAGCGTGGGTTTTTGCGTTTCCAATTCGGCCTGCACGATTTTTTTTATTTCGCCGCGCAGCAATGCAAAAGTGTCCGCCTGTCCGAGAAGCAAAAGCCTTTTTGCCTTGTCCTGTGAAACCCCGAGGTCTTTCAGGGTTTGCACTATTTTTTCTTCGCTTTCGCCTTCGCGAACCATTTTCTCTATTATCTCTATTATGCTTGTGTCCGTTTTCGCCATTTTTACTGCACCTCGCCGTTTTCGACCGGCGGTACCGATTGCCCCGCCTTCGGCGGGACTTGGCTCGCTTTGCTCGCAATATAGTTGCTCATCATTGCACCGTAACCGTTTGCTGGAACTGGTCCACATTATTTTCCGTGTTTAGGTTAAAATAGATTGTGGTGCCGCCTTTTTGTATCGGTATGAGCGAGTAGTCTATCTGCTTGCATTCAACAGCCTTGAGCGTTATCGTGTCTGTTTTGTTCGGCTCGGAAAAGAATCCTTTTTCGTGGTTTTCCGCTATTTTCACCTGCTTTTCCGTTGCGGTGTTGTTGCATGCTTCCACGCTGAACGCAAAGCTCTTGCCGAAGAGTATGTCGCTTGGAAAGCTCATTGTCAGGGTTATTTCCTGCTTTGCCCTTAGTACAACGAGCTTTTCGATTGTCGAGTGGAAAGGGCTCTGCACAATTATTGTTGCCTGGTTCGCGCTTATAGAGCCGGTGTAAATGCGTTGCTCCTCGTTGGGCGCAAGTGAAGCAAACATGTTCAGGTCTTTCGGTTCGCCTTCTTCCTCGCGGTATTTCACGGTTACGTTGTTGATTTGCCTGTCGGTGGTGTTTTTCAGGTAAATTTCCTTTTGGCCGTTTTCCTCGTTGAATTTTTCCTCGATTGCGAGGCCAGTGTTGAACAAAAAAAGGTATATGAGCATTATTCCGAATAATGCGTAAACCGCCAGGAAGAAGAATTTCGCTTTTTTCGCTTTTTCCGGCATCATTGTTTTGCATCCCTCATTTTTGCGTTTCCGTTCCATAACTTGTTTTTTGTTTATTTTAAGTGTTTTGTTTTCTTCTCAAGATTCCGCGCTGGAAATCCGTTATGAGTATCATTGCTGCCGCGTTCGTGTCGGGTGCGCCGTGCTTGCGGAGCTTTTTGCGTGCGAACGCGATTTTTTCGAGCAGCTCTTCCCCGTCTTTTGCGGTTACCCCGTAGGTGTCGAGTATTTCCTCTTTTTTTGTTTCAAGCAGCACATCCGCGACATCTATGCCTGTTTCCTCGAGGTTCTTGAGCTGCTGCGCGTTTTTTGCGCAGAGCAGCGCAATGAGCGTTTCATCGTGCTCGTTGAACGGTATTACTCCCGGAGAGTCAATGAGCATTGTTTGTTTGTTGATTCTCACAAATTGTACGCCTCTTGTGAATCCGGCTGTGGGCGAGGTTCTCGCGCTTTTCCTTCCTGAGAGTGCGTTGATGATGCTGCTTTTTCCCGTGTTGGGATAACCAACTACGGCTATCTTGGTTTCGCCGGAACCGCTGAGTTTTCCAAGGGCTTCCTTGAGCCTCATTATGCCTTTCCTGTTTTTTGCGGAAACAAAAATGCTTCCCGGGAGCATGCTTTTTTCCTTTTTCATTGTGTTCAGGCTTGTGAGATCAGATTTGTTTATTACGCGGAGCAGCTTTTTTCCCTTTTCTTCAACGAGCCTTTCAAGGTGGATGTTGATGCTTTTCTGGGGGAAGCGCGCATCCAGGACCTCAATTATAATGTCCGCTTCCTTGACAAGATTTTTCACGATTTCAGAGTAGTTCATCCGCAGGTCACTACAACAAGAAATTTTGTCCGGTACTGGGCAAGGTCGAATGCATTGTGCTCGCTCCGCCCGCATTTTGAGTTCATTTAATTGCCCCCTTGATTATGTGTGCCGCGGCATTGAATAAGTATATGCCGCCGAGGATTATTATTGCGAACACAGCAACCACGCCTATTGGGTTTGCTTCGGAAAACAACCCGTTTTTGAGGAATGAGTTCTGCATCACGCCGTACAGCGCGAGGAGAATCATGCTTCCGAGAAGTGCGAGCAGCGCTATTGAAACCAAACTTATCTTTTTTGCCTGTTCAAGCATGTTCTCTAAAGCAATTTCAGGTCTTTCGTGAATTTATTGATTTCTGCTTCGGGAACAGGCCCTATTGCTATCGCGGTCGGCTCGCCAGCCTCGATTTGTGTCCTTCCAGCGTCCTTAATCAGTGCCGTGGGGAAGAGCTTTTTGAGTTTCTCGAACATTTCCAATAATTCCTTTTTGGAGTTGACTTTGAGCACAATTTTTGCCTGCCCGCTTTCCTTCCATTCCTCGACCCACTTTGGTTTTTCGCGCATGGTTTTTTCGTATGCCCCGAGCGAAGCATGTGAGCTCTGTGCGGCAATCTTCCCTGCGGACATGTTCAGGTCCTTTCGCACGATTATTACCTGCTTATAGTCCATTCAGAATTCAACGCAAACAAAGAATATATACGTTAGCGTTGAAGGTATTGGAAAATAGGGTTGTGCTAGTTTTTTTGCCTATTGTGCAGAAATTATTTGGTTTATTGTGGTTATGAGTGATTCTAGTTTTGCTTTTTTTATTTTGCCTATTTTCTTTACGACAAGGGTCTTTTCTATTTTCAGGATGTTTTCGGCTTTTATGCAGCATTTGGAGTATAACTTCCCTTCTTCCAAGTCGGCGTTTAAAAGGCTTAGCGTATATTTTCCCCTGGAAATGTTTGATGTGATGCCTGCAACAAGGATGTCCTCTGAATGCCCGTTAAAATCCTCGTTGCTTATAACCGTGACCGGCCTCACCTTGTTTCCGGACTGGTTCGAGAACGGAAACGGCACAAGCAGTAAGTCCCTCTGCATTATCAAAGGTACCGGCTCCATTCTTTATTGTCCTTTTTGTTATTCCAGATTTTTTCCATGGATTTCTCCGCCATTACCATCCATCCGATTTTTTCCATGCGGTTTCTCTCGAGCTTCTCCATTATCAGGTTCCTGATGAATTCTGACTTGGACAGGTAATTCTTTTTTTTGATGAAATCCTCGAGTTCTGAGGCTTCATCTTCATGAAGTTTCACAGTTATAGTTTTCATAGTAATCTTTGGGGATTACTTATTTAAATAGCTTTCTAAACTCTATTGCTGGTGCGGCGCGATTTTTCCCTTGCCCATTCCGAGGTCGGTGCGCACAATGATTACTTGCTTGTAGTCCATGCAAAAGAATTGCCTGAATGTGAATTTAAGGTTTTGCAGAGCGTAAGCTTCGGATTATTCCAGTTTCCAGTAAATCCTTCTGTTCTCCGCGCCTTTGTTCTTGAATCCCGTGATTTTGAGTTTCCCGATTTCTTTTGTGTTGTGCACGTGCGTTCCGCCGTCCGCCTGCACGTCAAGAGTTCCTATTGAAACTATTCTCAGGGTTGGAATGTTTTTCGGCAGAACGTCCTTGAGCCTGAATAATTCAGGGCGCTGCAGCGCCTTTTCGCGTTCCTCATACGCAAGGGTAATTTCAAGGCTTTTCTGTATCGCTTCATTCGCTTTGTGCTCGAACGTTTTCAATAATTCGCGGTCGAATTCAGGCACGTTGAAATCCATTCTTGATTCTTCTTCGCCGAGCTGGTTTCCCGTGATGAGTGCGCCGATTTCCCTGTTGATTACAGCCGCCAAAATGTGCGCGGAAGTGTGCATGCGCATGTACCTATATCTTTTCTCCCAATCAAGGATGCATTTCACTTTGTCGCCTTCTTTCAATCCGTGCTCCGAAACCTCATGGGAAATTTCTTCGGGGAACTGCTTCGCAAAAACCATTTCGTATTCCTTTGCGTTGCTGAAGGTTATTTTTCCGGTATCCGAGGGCTGTCCCCCGCCCTGCGGATAGAAAATTGTTTTGTCTAGAACAACGAATTTTCCGTCGGTTACTTTGAGCACGGTTGCATCGCATTCTTTCGAGTAGGAATCGTCGAGGTAAATTTTTTGCGTCATTTTTTTCTCCTGCGTGTTATTAGTTTAGGTGCTGGCGGTGTGGGCCCAGGCTTTGTTGGAGGCTTTGGGATTTCCTTTTTCAAATGATTTGTTGTTCTGAGGTACATTTGCCTGAGTGCGGGATTATATCCCCATTTGTTGATTATTAGCAAAAACTTGTTTGCTATTAGTGGTTTGAGAACTTCCCGGGTTTGGTGAGTCAAGTGCCCGTTTTCATGCAATTCCATGATTTTGCCCAGGTAGGCAAATTCGAGGCTTCGTTCCTGGCGTTCGCGGTCTGCTTCTTCTGATTCTTTGATTTTGTCGCGGAGTTCAGAGTATTTGCCGATAAGTCCCGTGAAATTCGGCACCATGCCATAATCTGTGCCATTGACTATTTGTGGTTTAACTACAGGCGTTCTTCTAAGCTCCCTGATTTTCCTGAGGAACTCTGCCCTGTCCATAAGAATCAGTCGTGGCGGAAAATCAGTTTAAATGAAATGCCTTCACTCTTCGCTTCCGTTTGTTTGTATTTCTATTTCCCGGGCTTCCTCTTTTGCTTCGCGGGGCTCCGGCGCGGCTATCCCTTTATAGGTGATTATTTTGGTTACTCCCCTTTCACCCCAGAGGTAGGCTATGCTTTGCTCTTCGCCCCTGGAAAGGGACAGTGTTTTTCCTTTTGCCTGGTCGTTCCCCTCTTTAAGTGTGAATAGCCTGCTGTACTCGAGCTTTGCGTTGTCCCCGGCAATGCTCAGGACCTTGAAAACGTGCTCGTGGTTCCCGTTTCCCATTACCTGGTCGAATTCCTCTTCGTTGTCCGCGGTGTAGGAAATTGTCTCTATTTTCTTTTTGAACGGGGGCCGCCAGTCCGATTCAATGGTTTTTACCTGAAAAACAGCTTTCATGCTATTTACTAAGTTCTTCATCGTATAAAAAACTTTTGCTGTTTTCGCACCGGCACGCCGGAAACCGCCGGCGGTACGGTGTACTATCTTCGCCTTTGGGCTCGATAGTCCATGCTCCGCACCGGCAACCACCCCCTATATGGTTTTAAAAGCCTCGAAGATTTGCTTCTTTTATGGGCATAACTTCCGTGATTGACGGCGCGGTTCAGGCAATCCATGATACTGAGAAGCGCAAGGCCCTTGTTTCTGAAAAGCTCCTGCCCCTCAAAAAAGATTCGGTTTCTTTCGAGTCGCATGAAATACCAGAGAAGCGCCTCTCGTTTCCCGTTTCCAGGTGGGTTCCGAATGGTTTGGTCGGGGGCGTTGACTCTGGCTTTGTTGCGAAGAGGCTTGCTTCGGTTGACCTGGTTTTGATCCGCGCAATGGGCGTGGTTTTCAGTTACGAGAACGGAATTGTGAAAAAAACCGATTATTTTCCAGGTTATTTCAGGTTTCCAGAGCCTCACTTGAGCAATAATGCTTTGGAGGAGGATGAGGCCGAACAGTCAAAGTCACTGATGCGGCTTTATGAGGAAGTGAATGCCACAAAAACAATTATCAAGGAGCACAAGCCGAAGTACTGCTTCATCGACGGCTCGATTGTGCCGCAGTACCAGGACAAGCCGCGCAAGGAATCAAAGTTAACAAAAAATTATGTTGACATAATCAAGGAGTTCGAGTCACTGTATGGGCTCGCGGAGGAAAATAACTGCACTTTGATTGCGACCGTCGAGGATTCGCGTGGCTCGAGGTTTCGCGGAATTATCCAGGATGTTGTTCTCGCGAAAGAGCCTCTTGTTGAAAAGCGCCAATTGGACGGATTGTTTGATTCCTCTTTGCTGGATTATTTTTTGTCAGTCGGCGAACGCACTTGTGCTTTCACTTACACGCAGAACATAAAGCAGCATCCCGTGCTTCACGATTTTTCCGAGTCCTGGAGCCACAGGATTTATTGCCTTTACATCAAGCCCACCCCGTTCGACAAGCCTTTGCGCGTTGAATTCATTTCGAAGGGCGATTTGAAGAAGGAGGCCGATGAGGTTGCTTCGGTTGCGTTTGCCCTGAGTTCTTTGCATCGCGAGTATGCGTATCCTTCTGTCCTGATTGAGGCGGACTTCCACGCGAAACTGAAGCAGGATGAGATTGAGATTGTTTACAACAAGATAATGGACAAGCTCGGTGCTTCCGTGAAATTGAAGATGAGGCGCGACAACAGGCCGTTCTGAGGTAAGAAATATATAGTAAAAAGTAAGAAATGTGTATGGTGATGTAAGATGGCAAAGACAGTGCTTTCATCGAAGGGGCAGCTTATTCTTCCTGCGGAATTCAGGGAAAGACGCAAAGTGCTGCCTGGAACTGAGTTTTCGGTTCAGGAACTGCCGGGCGGCGGGTACATGTTTATTCCCATTCCAAAGGACCCTATAAAGGCCCTCAGGGGAATTGCAAAACACTTGGATATTTCTTCAAGCGATATAAAAAAGATGAGGCGGGAAGATGATAGGCGAAGAGAGAAAAAGCTTGGTTTTTGACACATCGGCCATGATAAAGTATGCCAAGGATGAAGAGGGTAGCGCCAAGGTAGGCGAGTTATTCAAAAAGCATGAGTGCATTGCCAGTTCCATAAGCGCGTTTGAGATAGTCCATAAGATGGGGAGGGAAGACATAAGGGCTGCACTCTTATCAATCGCCTTTTTCGAGGAATTCTTCATTTTCATCTCTCCTGATTATGGGTTGGCAAAGAGGGCGGCTATTCTAAAATTGAAATATCCTCAGGCAAACCTTTCAATGGCGGACGCGATAATAATTCAAACCGCAGCAGAAAGAAATGCCCGCATTGTCACGTGCGACAAAGAATGGAGAGTTGTAAAAGAGGCAGAAATAGAAATAATCTGACTTGGTTTTTTTGGTGTGTTGAAATGATTTGCCCGAAGTGCGGTTCAAGCGAGATGGAGAAGATGCTCACAAAGGGAATCCAGTTCCGCTGCAGGGTCTGCGGTTACAGGGGCCCGATGAGTGGTGATTTTTCGTGAAGCGGGATTCAAAGAAGATTGTGAAGTTCTGTTCCCGCTGCGGCTCAACGGATTTGAAGCCGCTTTATTTCATGGAAGCAATCGACAATAGAATGCAGTGCATGGGCTGCAATGTGATTGAATTCCCTGTTGAGGGCACTGAAAAGTTTCGGAAAGAATTTTTGGAGGGAAGTAAAAATGCCGGCAAATAACGAGGAAATCGGCACGGTAATAAGCAGCATGGATGGCCCTTCGCCGAGCGCATTGGATGTTGTTATTTATTCCGGAAAATTGCACCGCGGCCAGTTCGTTGAATTGGATTACAGTGAAGGAACCCTGGTTGCGCTTGTAACCGATGTAGTGAAAACAAACAGGTATTTTGAGCGCGTTGAATCCGTGAAGGAGTTCGAGCGTTCCGGCACGAAATTGTTCGAGCAGTTTCCTACTGCGGAGTGGGAATACCTTGTTGCAAAAACAAGGCCGCTTGGAGTTTATGATAAGGGCTTGATTAAGCGCTCGACTTTTCCGCCTTCACCGGGCACAAAGGTTCGGGTTGCGGAGAAGGAAACGCTTGAAAAGTTTTTGGGCCTTGACCTTGAAAAGGGTTTGATGCTTGGGGAAATCGAGCACCACGGGGTTTTTGTGAAATTAAATCTCTCCCGCCTTTTCCAGAAGCATCTTGCGATTCTCGCAATGAGCGGCGCCGGGAAAAGCTATTTGGTTTCTGTTTTGCTCGAGGAATTGTTGGAGAGGAAGAAGGAGGATGGGCGCCTCGCTGTGATTGTGATGGACGCGCACGGCGAATACCGTTCTTTTGCCGAGCCTGTTCCCGACAAGAAGCACAGCGATTTTTCCTCAAAATCCAGGTTTGTGCGCGCCTCGGAAATCCAGATTGGTGTCCCAAAGCTTTCAATCGGTTTGCTTGCCGCGCTGATTCCTGGCCTTTCGGCGCCGCAGAAGCGTGACCTCGCAAGGGTTATTGAAAGATTGCGCAAGGAAATGAAAGATGGCCTCGGGCCCTTTGACTTCAATGCGGTAAAGGCGGAGATTATGAAGGATTCTGAAATGAAGGAAGTAACAAAGATGTCTCTAATTGGGTGGATAATGTCCCTCGAGCAGCTTCACTTGTTTGGCAAGACTGATGCGCCCGGAATCAGCGATTTGGTGAAGCCGGGGCAGCTTACAATAATTGATTTGAGCGACGTGATTGACCTTAAGAAGAAGCAGATTATTGTCGCGTATTATGCGCGCAAACTTTTTGATGAGAGGCGCGCAAAGCGTGTTCCTCCTTTCAGTATTGTTGTCGAGGAAGCGCATCAGTTCGCACCAGAAAGGGTTTCAAAAGAAGGTTCCATCAGCAAGCACGTGATTGAAACCATTGCCAGAGAAGGAAGGAAGTTCGGTGCGAGCATCTGTCTGATTTCGCAGAGGCCGGTTAACCTTTCAACTACGGCTTTGAGCCAGTGTGTTTCACCAGAAACTCAAGTGATTCTTTCAGACGGGCAGGAGTGTGCCATATCAGATTTCGAAAATAATTATTCCAAGACAAAATTAACAAGCTGCGATATTGAGAAAGGCAAATTGGAAGGGGCATATATTTCGCATTATCAAAAAAATAATCCAAAGCAACAGGGGAAAAAATGCTTTGAAATAACTACTGTCGCAGGAAGACAATTAAAATGTACAGGCGACCACCCAATTTGGACAAAGGGAAAAGGATGGGTTAATGCGGCGGATTTAACTTTCAGCGATAAGGTGGCTATATTGCCGACAATTAAATCATATCCAGGGACTCCTGTTCTTGAAATATCTTCTGACTGCCTATCAGGTCTACTGCCTTCAACAATTAACAAGCAAAGATTGTTTGAAGAATTACAAGAAAAAGGTTTAATAGATAAAGAAATAGAACCTCAAAAGATATTGGCTTTGGCGAGGCTCATCGGCCATATTTTTGGCGACGGTTCCCTGCATCCGCCTTACAAAAACAAACAGGGGCAGCATTCGCTGCGAATTACATTTTCAGGTTCGGAAGAAGATTTGCAGGAAATAAAAAACGATTTGGCATTTCTAGGCTTTAAGTCTGATCAAAAAATAAGCAGGCAAGTCAAAACTTCATATTCAAACTTTGTAAATTTTGGAAAAAGAAAAATTCACGGAACCTCAATATGTTTCAAAACTGGCATTGTAGGGCTTTGGGCTATTTTAAGATTTTTGGGAGCTCCATTAGGGGATAAATCAAACACTAAAGTTTGTATGCCTAAGTGGATTTTAGATTCTCATATTTCCGTCAAAAGGGAATTCCTCTCATCTTTGTGCGGAAGCGAATGTTCTGCGATAAGGTGGGACGGAAAATATCCTGATAGGCCTATTCTCCCATTTTCCAAGGTTGAATCGTTAAGCGGGAGCGGGCATTTGTATGCAAATAGTCTTATTTCTATGTTTCAAGATTTTGGAGTCAAGTCAAACTTATATGTAAGAGATTATGTGTGGAGAAAAGATGGCGCAAAAAGTCTGCAATTTATTATTTCGATAAATAGGTCGCGAAATAATTTGATTAATTTCTTGTCAAATGTTAACTATCGTTATGCTGTTAAAAAAAGAAGTGCGGGTTTGCATGTCTTAGAATATTTAAAATGGCTCAACATAAAACTTAATCAGAAAACAGGGCTGTTCAGCGAAGTAAATAAATCTGTCGGCGAAGTTGGTTCCAAGCAAACTTCATTGATTTATAAAATGCATAAGAAAGTTGTTGAAAACTGGGCAAGTATGGGTGTTGAAAAGTTACGACTCGCCCCGGCAGATAAAATACCCGCTTATTCGTATTGGATAAAAGAAAAAACAGAGTCTCTTTCGGCTGGTTTAATTTGGGACGATGTAGAATATATTGAGCCCATTGTGCTTTCTGACGTAAGAGATATAACTGTTCCAAATCATCATTGTTTTTTTGCTAACGGATTTTTGACCCATAACTGCAACACCCACATTATTCTCCGTGTTACTAATCCTTATGATTTGGACCACATCAAGCAGACCAGCGAGGGCATTGACCAAAGGACTGTTGACATGATTACTTCTCTCAGAACAGGCGAAGCCATAATTGTGGGCGAAGCCGTGAATTATCCCGTGTTTTTCAAGGTGCGCAAAAAAACCGTGCAGGATTCGCGGCACGAAAAGTCCCTCGAGGCTTCCGCTCTGGAGTTTGAGGAGAACCGCGAGGAAAGGACAAAAGAACTTGATGATTTGCTGTGATCATCGTTCTGAAGTTTTCTGCCCGGACTTTTTTGCTGCATAAAATTTATTCATGAATTGAGTTTGTGTGCAACCTGTTGTCCTTCAGCTCCGCACCGGCAATGTGCCCCCCTTCAAAATCGCTTTTAAAGCCGGAATCCAAACTCCTGTATGCTCCCAATTGGAAAGACTTTCCTGTCCCGCATCACTTACCTTTCGGAAAAGAGGCAGGTTGTTGCGGAGTTCTCGAATTCCTCGGAAAAAATTTCCAAGCGTTACTCTTTCTTTCCCCGTATGCATTTCCCGATGGAGGGGATTTCACAGGGTTCGCTGAAGGAGGTTTTGTCGCTTTATGATTCCAGGCGCTTCAAGGTTGATTTTGAGGAAAACCGTGCCGTGATTTTTGCCGCCACGTTTTCCGACCTGAAAAAAATAAATAATTTGCTTTCGGATTCCCTGGGCTTTTCCTCGAACCTCATTGAGCCTGAGAGGCAGTTTCTCATTGACAGGGGCTGGAGCTACTTTGATTCTTTCACTTTTTCTGCGGATGAGCCGCAGAGGGTTTCATCGCTTGATTTTCCTGATGTGGCGCTCGGCTTTCTCTCCGATTCCCTGCCCATGACGATGCGTGACCTCATTTCATCCAACAGGCAGCTGGCCAGGGAAATCGCGGGCCGCGTTTCCATGTCGAGGGTACTGCGTATCCCCCTATTGTCTTCGGAAATGCACAGGGCCGCTCCGGAGGTTTTTCTGGAGAATGTTTTTTTCGCTTCAAAAATGCCTGTCCCCATTTCTCCGGAAAAAAAGCAAAGCATTCCGTTGAGGGTTCCGCATAAGACGGAAATAGATTTTTCCGCGGTTACGCCGCTGCTCTTGTGCAGGCCGTTCTCGAATGCAGGCCCGGAGACAGTGAACTGTGCCTGCTGCAGGCCGGCTTCGCTGAATGATTTCAATGTCCTTGCGGATACAATTGTGAAGGCGCGTTTTTTGCGCGAGGGCGCGTATTTCAATTCCGCGTCTTCTTTTTGGGCGGAGCAGTTCCACGTTTCAGGCCGGGACAAGGATGCCAGGTCAAGGAGGCGCGCCGAGTATAATTACCAGTTTTTTCCCGTGGGGCCTTTTTCGCGGAATGAAACGGCGGAAATTCTTTTGGCGGATGCCGTTGAGCTGCAGGGGCAGGGCATTGCCGAAATTCTCGGCGTAACGGGGTGGAGCTGGTTTTGTTCACAGAAGGAAAGCGCATTTTCAAGGGAAACGAATGCCCTGCGCGAAACCATTTCTTCCCTTGAATCTTCCCTGGATAAGGAGCATACTTCCGTTGTTGCATCAAATGGCCTGTTTTTTTCGCAGGCGCTCGAGGCGCGGCTGGATTATTTTTATAGGAAGATTTTCCTCGAAACCGCTTCCTCGATTTTGTGTTCGGTTTCCGGCGTGCTTTCCGACAGGTCTTCGGGCTTTTTCTCCCCAAAAATAGCTGTTCTGCTGGAAGTTGCTTCTTTCCGCATCCTCAAAGGTTTTGAGGAAATATGCTCCTCGAACGGCATTGCAAGGGTTTCCACGGGACCTTCAAAAGCCTTTGTGGACTCTTCCTCGGTTACGCGCATTTTGAAGGATTTTTCCGAGGCATACAAGTTGAATAGGCCGTTTGTAAGGCTCAAAACCCGTTTTTAACAACCCTTTCGCGCCGGAAACCGCCGGCGGTAGGGCGACTATCTTCGCTTTGCTCGATAGTAAGGTATTACGCTCGGAACTACCTTTTTTAATTCTTTGCGTAGGAGTATTGGTAGATTAATAACTCGTTTTTTGAGTGTTTTTGATGGCTAAATTAACCCGTTTTGAAGTGACGCGCCTGATTAGTGCGAGGGCTTTGCAGCTTTCCTTGGGGGCGCCGGCACTCTCTAAATCAGAAAAAGAAGGGACCCCGATTGATATGGCGCGCGATGAGTTCGCGAAGAAGGTAATTCCTCTCGCGGTTTTGAGGGAGTTTCCCGACGGGCACGTTGAAAGGGTTGAGGTGAACTGAATGGGCAAGGCCGTTCCGAAGAACATCAAGAGCAAGGCCAACACCTTGATGAGCACTTACCCTGACAAGGTTTCAAAGGATTTTGAGGCCAACAAGGTTTTCATTGATTCTTTCAAGATGCCTTTGAGCAAGGAGGAGCGCAATTTGGTTGCGGGCTTCATTGCGAGGACGAAAGCCAAGGCGTCAAGCGCCTGAGATTTTTGTTGTCCCGTCATTTTCTTTTTCCCTTTCAAGCACGTAAAGCTTTCCTGATGCCGCATTCTCCATTTCCTTGTCATGCGTGATAATGAATATCTGCTCAATGAGTTCGGGCAGATGGTTGCGCATCATTTCGCTTAACTCGTGCACGGCATTCGAATCCAAATTATGAGTGGGCTCATCCAGCATTATCCATCCAAGGTTCTGCGTGAGGACCAGAGAAACCGCTATCCGGATTGTTATGGCCGCGGCAGTCCTTTCACCTCCGGAAAGTATTCCCTCGACGCGTATCCACTCGCCGTTCCTTTGCCTCGCCATTATTTCGTAGCTGCCTTCATCCACAATTATTTTTGCGCTTGTTAAGTCCTTGTAAGGATAAACTTTTTCCCAGATTTCGTCCATTGCGTCGTTTATCGTTTCTATCATTGCGTTCCTCAGTTCGGCCTGTGTCGCTTTTAGCGCCTGCGTGAAGAGCGCGAGTTTTTCAACCGCGGTTTCGTTTGCCTTTATTGTTTTTTCGAGTTCTTTTGCCTGTTCAATGCCGCGCTTCATCATTTCCGCATTGTCGCGCATCTGCTTCAGAAGTTCTGAAGCAGCGCTTATTTCCGAGCTTGCTTTTGCCTTTTTTTCCCTGAGCAAAGCCATTTCTTCCCTTTGCCTGGCCATTTCCTTTTCGTCAAACCCTGTTTTGCGGATCATTTCCAGTGTTTGTTTGAGTTCCTTTTCGAGCGCGCTTTTCTGCTTTTCCTTTGCCTCCGCCTCTTTCGCGGCCTCGAAGATTTTTTTTGTTTCCTCGAGCTCCTGCTCGGTTTTCTTTTTGGCTTTTTTGTGCGCGTCTTTTTCCTTTTCGCGTTCCTCGAGCTCCTTTTCGTTCCTTTCGGTCTCTTCCTGAATTTCCCTTATTTTTGCGGTTATTTCGCGCTTTTGCCCCTCTAGCTCCTTTTCCAGCTTTTTCTTGTCATGCTCTTCCAGCGGCCTTTTGCACACGGGGCACTCGCTTCCCAGTTTTCCAGTTTCCTTTGCTGCCCTTGCGTTGGATTCGAGCAGGTTTTTTTGGACCGCGAGCCTCTGCCTTGCCTTGGAAATTTTTTCCATTGTTTCTTTCGCGTTTTTTTCCGCCTTCAGGATTTTTTCCTCAATTTCCGAGTTTTCCTTCTGCTTTTCGCGCAACTCCTTCTCGGTTGCCTTTTTTTCCCCGATTTGTTTTCCAATCCTTTGGATGTCCTCTTTCAGTGCTTCCGTTCTGGATTTCGTTTTTATTTCGAGTTCTTTAAGGAGGCGGTGTTCTCTTTCCTTTTTTTCCTGCTCCCCGAATTTTTCATCCTTTTGCTTCAGCTGCTTTTCGGTTTCCCCGAGCGCAACTTTTTTTTCCATGGCTTCTTTTTCCTTTTCCCGGATTTTTGTCTCGCGTTCCGCGAGCTCCTTTTCCGTGTCGCGCTTTTTGTGTTCCATGAGGAGGCTTTTCCTGTCTTCCGCCATTTTTTTTATCCGGTTTGCCAAAGTAACCGCGTTGGTGCGAACTTTTTCATAGCGGTCCAGGCCGAGCAGTTCATCGAATTTTTCCTTTCTTTGCGCGGGGCTCAGCTTCAGGAAGAAGTCTATTTGGTTTTGTTCGGAGTATATTGCGCGGCTGAACAAATCGTAGTTCACTTCGAGTATTTCCTCTATTTTTTTGGTCACTTCGCTTGTTTTTGGCCCGGCAATTGTTTTGCCGTTTTCCTTTAGGCTTGCCTCGTTGATGCCGTTCCTTTTCAGCGTCCTTTCCACAAAGTATTCTTTTTTGTTGTAGTCGAACTCCATTTTCACTACGCTTTTTTCCGCCCTGAACGGCTTTGCCATTATTGTTTCGTCGAGGCTGACCTTGCGCGCGTTAAGGCTCGGGAAGGTGCCGTAAAGTGCGAAGCATATGGCGTCTGTTACCGAGCTTTTTCCCGCGCCCATTTTTCCCACTATGACGTTCGTTCCCTTCACGAATTCCAAGTGGTTTTGGTGGTGGGTTTTCCAGTTCTCGAGGTAAATGCTTTTTATCATGCGAAAGAATTAGGTCTGGAAAAAGTTAAAATGGGAGTCTTGTGCCTTTTTGGGATTTATAGCAGGCCAATAAAATATTTTGGCGATATTTTTGGTCTGCTATCTAGCACCTGGCAGAGCAAAGCTCTGCCGGGCCTCGTACCCTACGGGTAGAAGGAACCACATTAAAATGCCGAAAACTTTCGTGGTTTGCTATAAATCAGAGCAGCGTCATACCCTCTATTTCCGCGTCCTCTACTTCTTTTAGTTTTTTCACTTCTTCAAGAACGCGGTCAATTGCCTTCTCGTCTTTCGAGTTAACCAGTATGCCGGCTTTTATTACTTCGACGCCGAAGCCTATTGGTTCGCGTTTCACGTCCTTTACTTCGCCGCTTTTTATGCCCTTTACTGCCTTTACCGTTGCGTCAAGTTTTTCCAGGTCTTTGGCGTTTATTTTGAGAATTAGAAGCGTTTTGTCCGGCATCTTATCACGGGCTCAAATTAGGGCTGCTTACGGGCCTTCGAATCCGCATTCTTTGCACTTGTATACGAGGCTTCTTTTGCGCGCATCCAAGCTGCGGTCTATTTTTGTGCCGCATCCAGGGCACTTGAACTCAATGAAATCGTCCGTGAGAATTTTGTTGGTTGTAATGCATGTTTTTATCATTGAAAAAACCTTATTTTTAGCGGCATTATTTGTCTAGTATTCTCTATTGAGTTACCTTTAAAAAGGTTGATTTCAGCCTTTTTCTTTCTTGCGAGAAAGAAAAACGCTGGCGAAAAAGAAAGAGACGGGGCATATTTTTGGCCATAGAACCTTTAATTAAGTGTTTTTCACCCATTTTTTTGCACGGGCCCGTAGCTCAGCCAGGATAGCGCCCACCTCCGCAATCGAATTTTTTCCTAAGACTCGGATTTTCTCGGCTTAAACCTTTGCACACTTCAACCCCTGCTTTTGGTGCAAAGGGTTTAATGCCTCCAAAACCCGCAAGACGTCTTTCGGAAAAAATTTCATCATTTAGCGGAGGTGGTCAAATGGTCGAAATTCCGATTCCAAACAAAGAAGAAATAGATTTAGCAGTAGAGGCTGAAGAGTTGACGGACAGGGAACTGTGGATTCTTAGCAAGTTTGGAGGTGATTTTGAATGAATCTCGCATCGGCAATCAGCCCTCTAAAATTGTATAATAATGCTTCAGAAGTACCTGCCATTATGGGCTTTGATTTTTCGTCAGATTTGGCCGAGGTTTGCGGCATCCATGCGGGCGACGGATACCTTCGTAATGACGGAAAAAGAAGGGAGCTAGACATCAGCGGCGGCATTGATGAAAAGGAATATTATGATTCGCATGTCGTGCCTCTTTTTGAACGAGTTTTTGGAATAAATATTACTCCAAAATTTTTTCCAAAACGTCATACTTACGGTTTTGTAATTCGCGACAGAAACATTGTTGAGTTTATGCACTCGCTTGGGTTTCCTTATGGGGCAAAAACTTTCACAGTTTCAGTTCCTGAATTTGTTTCCAATTCCAAAAATTTGGATATACTATATAGTTTCATTAGGGGCGCTTTTGACACAGATGGTTGCCTAGCTTTTCAAAAGAAAGTGGGAAGCGGCTATAAAAGTGAAGTAAAGAGGAAGCACTCCTTTCCTGTAGTTCAGATAAGTATCTGCTCTAAACCATTTTGTGATGGGCTGTGTTCACTTTTCAGGAAAACCGGTTTTAACTGCAAAGTTGTCATGCAGAAACCTACTTATGACTATCAACACGTGAAATATGCCTTGTATTTGAGGGGTTATTCTAATCTTAAAAGTTGGATGCGCAACATTGGGTTCAAAAATACTTCAAAACTATCGCGCTATGAGGTTTGGGAGAAATTCGGTTTTTGTCCTACTAACATTTCTTTTGAGCAGAGAAAACAAATATTAAATAATGAACTTGACCCCAATTCCTTCTATAAGCATGGGCTCGTCGCTAACGGATAAGCACCCCGCCTTCGAAGCGGGCGATGAGGGTTCGAATCCCTCCGAGCCCGCTGCACTTTCACGCAGAATCCTTGATTCTGCTGAAACCTGCACTAAAAAGAAAGAGTGCCGGAAAAAGAAAAGACCCCTGTTTCTGGCTCGGCAAGCCGTGCTTGGCCGGTTTCAATGTGGCCAGGGCTCGCTTTCTTTTAGGCAAGGAATTAATACTCGCAAGTAGTTGTATTTTTGATGAAGCCAAAAATATTGCCGCGTGCAAGAAAGTTTTTGAAAAGGCATAAAGGGAAACTAATTATCCCAGTTGGCCTTGGTATTGCGGTTGCGTCCGCTTCTTTTGGCCCGAAGTTAATTGAGCGCGGTGCAGATTACTTGAACGCGCGCAAGGCGGATGCGATGAGGCAACACAGGCTTGACCTTACCGTTGAGCGGGGGAGGTTTGTTAATGAATTTTTTTCAAAGACCGGCGCTGTTCCTGAATCGAGAGAAGATTGCAATGCCCTCTGGGCATATTATTACAATAAAAGCCCCGCCCTGAAAGGCCTTTGGGAGCCAATTCTCAAAAAAACAAGGGAGGAAAAGCTCCGTGACCGCGTTTTTGTGCAGGAGTTCGGGGATGCAGGCCTGGAGTTTGAATTGGCGGTTGTGAGGGAAGCGCAACCGGAATTTTTTAAAAAGGCGCTTGCTTTGGACAAAGGCGCAGCGAAAAAGAAATGAACAACCCAAAACAATCCACTGCCTTTAGGCGTGGGTAATTCACTTTTATTGCATGTTCAGTAATCCAAAAATTCTTCTTTTCCTTTCAAGTACGCAGTAAGGAACTGCTGGAAACCCTTGTTCTTTTTGTAAAGCGCGGCGATTTCCTTTTCGCTCATTATTTTCGCGTTTTTTCCGAGTGCTTTTCCCATCGCTTCTTTCTCGGCCCCCCTGAGTTTTTTCAGGAGCTGCGAAAGGAATGCCTTGAGTTCCGTGTGTTTGCGCTGCACTTCGATTATCCAGCGCCCTTTCTCTATGCGCGGCCCCGCGAGCATTTGTTTGTGTGCGGAGAGGAACGCTTCGGAATTTTTTTCGTCGAACGCTTCAGGCCCGATTTTTACTTCTGCTTTCTGGAGCTCCGTTGATTCCACCTCGAATAGAATAACCATTTGCTTTTCCTTTTCCAGCCACTCGGAACTTCGCTTCACTTGGAACCCCCCGAGTTCGGAGAATGTCCTGATTTTGTGCGAGAATCTCCTCAATTGCCCCCACATGATGTCCTCAATAACCCCTTTCGGATAGGATAGCGAGATTGCAATTAGCTCGGTTTTTTTCAGGAATTGCTTTAGTTTTGCCTGGCTCCATGCAGAGTGTTTTTTCGGGAAGAAAAAATTGATTGAGGGCTTTTTCATGAATGCTCTTGATGCCGCTATGAAGCGTGCGTACTGGTTTAATGAAAGTGCCGCGGCAACATTCCTGTTCCTGTCCACTGGATCAACCACTGTAAAATGCCAGCCGAATTTTTTTTGGGCATCCCCTTTCGCATAATAGTTTTCGATGTCAATTGCTTCGCCATTTTTCCAGTGCGCCGCCGCTTCAAGTGCTTTTGCGAATGACCCGTATTTCAGCACAAGCAGTTCAGCAACGTAACCCGGGAAGCTGTTCGAGCTCAAATCGGCTCCGTAGCACTTTATTCCTTTCATGAATTGCTTCAGCAGGCGCGCCTCTCCTCTATGGCGCTCCTCCATTTTTTTTACCAGGTAATTGTTGTGCAATACGCTTCTGTCTACTGCGCTCTGCATCAGCGATGAATCGGCAATGTTGTATGATGGCACAATTTCCACCCTGAAGCCGTTTATTTCTCCGCGTATGTAGGGGTGTTCTGAATATGCCTTTTCCCACGTGTGCCCCCTGAAAACGGCTTTTCCTATGCGCAGGCCTTCTTCCTCGAATTCTTTGCGCGGAAGCTCTTTCGGGTAGAGGACAAATATGTCAAGGTCCCGGTCATTCCTCAAATGCGTATTGCGTGCAATGCTGCCGACAATTTCGACTTTTTCGTGGCTGCCCTTCATTGCCATTATTTGTGCCGCGATTTTTTGGGCCAGTTTTTTTTCTTTTGCCAGTTCCTGCTTTGCAGGGGTGATTTTTTTGAGGGTTTTGGCAAGAATCTGCTGCAACGGAATCACCAGTTTTATATACTAATAATTCTTACTATAAATACATTGTTTTTCTGGTGGTTGGTTGGCTTCCGAGTTCAAGGAGTTCAGGGGCCCAAAGATAGATTCCTATGGGGTTGTCGAGATTTATGAGGGCTTCCCGTTTTTCTATTATGACATAAAGGACCCGAGCCTGAATGAGGAGGAAAAAATCATCCGTGAATCCCTGGTGCATTTGATTCTCGGCAACTGGAGTTTTGAGGAGGTCACTTCGCAGTTGGGAAAGCTTTTCAGCAAGCGTTTCGTGGACATGTTCAGGGAGAAGATTATCCAGCCGATTACTTACAATGACGCGCTTGAAACACTTTTGCGGGAAACGGAATTCGAGGCAATGAAGCTGGCGATGATTGCGCTTTTCACAGAGTTTTTGCCGCCCGTGAAGAGCCATGCCGTCCTTGCGGAAACAATTTTGGGGGACGCGATTGGCTACGCCAAGCTCTCCCCATTGGTTCTTGATGATAACCTTGAGGAGATAATGGTCAACGGTTACGAGACCTACGTGTTTGTTTTCCATAAGCGTTATGGCGTGTGCAAAACAAGTGTCGAGTATAAGCACAAGAAGTCCCTCGATGCTTTGCTGCAGAAGATTGCGAAAACTGTCGGGAAAAAGTTCGATGCCGAGCATCCTTTGCTGGATGCGCGCCTGCCTGACGGAAACCGCGCTAATGCGACGTTCCCGTTTGTTACTCCGTTCGGGCCGTCACTTACAATACGAAAGTTTTCCGCCGTTCCTTTGAGCGTCATCGACCTTATTGCCAATAACACGATGTCGAGCGAGCTCGCGGCTTTTTTGTGGGTGATGGTTGAGGGCATGAACATCGAGCCGATGAACATGATTATTACCGGCGGCTCGGGCTCCGGAAAAACAACCACGCTTAATGCCTTGTCCACTTTCATAAAGTTCCACGAGCGCGTGATTTCAATAGAGGATACTCTCGAGCTTCATCTTGGCAGCAGGCAGAACTGGGTGCAGATGGAGTCCCGCCCTAAAATGAAGGGCCAGGAAGGGGTTTCGATGGATGATTTGCTGAAAAATGCCATGCGGATGCGCCCCGACAGGCTAATTGTGGGTGAGGTGCGCGGCAAGGAAGCGGAAACAATGTTTGTTGCAATGGATACCGGGCACAAGGGTGCATTGGGTACGCTGCACAGCAATTCCGCAAAGGAAATGCTTTTGCGCCTCAAGGCGGACCCAATGGGGGTTCCCGAGTCATTGATTCCCCTGCTTGACCTGATTCTTGTGCAGTACAGGATTTATGTGAAGGGCAAGGGCGTTGAGAGGCGCATAATGCAGGTTACTGAAGTGAGTTCCATGGATAAGCAGGCTTTGCTGAGCAACATTTATGAGTGGGACAGGAAAACCGATTCAATCAAGCGCACTAATGTTCCAATGCACCTGATTGAGGTGCTGGCTTCGAAAACCCTTTCAACCAAGAAGGAGGTTGAGCGTGAGATTCAAATCAGGAAAAACATCCTTGAGTGGATGCTTCGGAATAACATCCGCGCAAACCCCGAGGTCGAGGTAATAATACAGCGCTACTATTACGACCCCGAAACTTTGCTGGAGCAGGTTCTTTCGGACAAGGCAAAGTAGCGCGACCCATTTTGCGTGAGAACAGAGCGCATCAGGAAAACGGACTTCACTTCAAATTCCATTTCGGGGCTTTCTCCTGAAATGGCATCCATCGCTTCCAGGAATTCTTTTTGTCCCGCGCTTCTGTTCCTCGCGAGCGTAATGTGCGCCGCGAACCTGTCTGATTTTTCCTCCAGTGCGGCGCAGATTTTTTCTGCGAGCATTGATGCCTCTTCCCCGCCTTTGGAGAACCCGAGCCAGATAACCCTTTTCCCGAACGCGCCTGTTTTTCCCGTGCGCATCCCGAATGCATCGAACCTTATTGCGTCGAATTTTTTCCTTATGTGAGTTGCCTCTTCATCGCTTTTTTCGCCGAGGAAGAGCATGGTAACGTGCAGGTTTTCTTTTTTTGTTTTGGAGAATTTTTCCCCGGGGATTTTTTGCAGAATCCTTGCGCTTATTTCGCTTTTGATTTCTTCGGGAATTTGTATTGCCGCAAACAGCCTCATTGCTTTTTCACCGACCCAATCCATGCTGGGATCTAAGACCGTAGTTTAAGCGCGGGTGATTCATTTTAGTGTTTTCCTGAATTCATTTTCGAGTGCGCGGAGCCTCGCGTAATTTTTTTCGAGCAATGGATTCGCCTTTTCGAGCAGCTTTTCAATGAACACCTTTTCTGCCAGTTGTTTCCCGTTTTCCTTTATTGGCAGGGCCATTGTTTCGGTTCCCTGGAGCTCTATGAGGAACTTGTCCTTCTGTGCCACCATTATGCCGCCCCTTTTTACCCCTGCTTTTTTCATTGCCTCAAGGACTGAGTTTGCGCCGCGGATGCTTTTGCACCCGATGTGCAGTATGAATGGGTCGAGCTTTAGCCAGAGCACTCCGCCTTTGTTTTCCTCCACTCCTTCGATGAGTTCCTTTGCGCTTACTGTTCTGTGCCATTTCCTGTGGAACGCATTCTTGTTTTTTGCTTCCCCGTTTTTTTCGAGGAGTATTATGCGGCCGCTGCAGCAGCTTGATGTGTAGAACCCCGGTGTTTCCGCAACAAAGGAGCACAGGCCGATCATTTGTTCGTCCATTTTTCCCTGTTTCAGGGCGTTTCCGAAGGTTTTTCCGTGCCTCTCCTTTATCATCGCAAACCGCGTTTTTCGGCTTTTTTTCCGCATTTTGTGGCCCTATAGGGTTTTGTCCGACCAATCGTTTTTTTATTCTTCTGTTGCTCATTTTTTCAGGTATTCGAATGAAGGGTGCGTTTGTTCTGGCTTTTGTTGTTTTTGCTTCAGCTTCGGCTTTTGCTTCCATTTCAATGGTTTATCCTTCCCCAACTTTGATTGAGGATGCCTCCGTTGTGCAGCTGGGTTCGGTTGAGCCGGGGCAGGTTTTCGAGGCCGTTTTTTCCGACAACACCGGTTTCCAGAATACGGAGTGGGATGCCCTTGTAGTTGACCCGCAAACCCTTTCTTTGGGATGGAAAGTTGATTCCATTGGCAAGACTGACACTTCGCTTGTTGTGCGGGTCAGGGTGCCGCTCAATGCGCAGAGCAATGTGTACAATCTCGGGCTCGATTTTTACAGTTCGCATGAGCCTGTGCTTCAGCAGTCATTCGTGATGAGGGTTGTTGTGAAGCAGCCGCTTATTTCAGCGGCTTTCTCCAAGAAATCGGTTGAAAGCATCATAGTAGTTGACTCGCCCGTTGTTTACGCTGTTTCGCTTTCCAATTCTTCTATTGCAAAGCAGGAAGTTGTTGTTTCCTCGAATTTGCCGCAGAACTGGTTTGCCACACAGAGAATTGTGCTTGAGCCGAATTCCTCGAAGGACCTCGTGTTGGTTGTCACTCCAAAGGTTTACGGCCAGAGGACATTTTCCTTCAAGGCGGTTATTCCTGAAAAGAGCCTTGTTGTGAAGAGCTTCACTTCGGAGCTGAATGTTAAGCCCACTTTGAAGGGAAAATTTGGTTCCGCATTTTCAGGCTTCCCGTTCTTCAACTTTGCGCTGCTGCCTTTCCAATTGTTCGATTCTTTCCTTGCGTTCGCGATGCCGAACTAGATTTTTTTGGCCATGTAGCGGCCTTCCCTTGTGTATCCGAGTTTTTTTGAGTAGTATTCCCTCGCGCCCACGCCGCTGATTACCAGCATTTTTTTTGCGCCGAATTTTTCTGACGCGATTTTTTCCGCCTCTTCCACAAGCTTTTTTCCGAGGCCTGTGTGCTGCCCACTTTTTTCCGCGCTTTTTTCCCCGAGCGCGAGTGAATTGCCGAACACGTGCAGTTCCCGTATGCACGCGGTATTTGAATCGAATTCTTTCCTGAATGGCTCGAAAGGGTTCCTGAGGCGGCAGAACCCGAGCAGCAAATCGTTTTTTTCGTCCTCGAAGGAAATGAAAACTTCCGTGCCTTTGCTTGCTTCGTATTCCTTTGCGGCGAGCTTCGCTTCCCCTTCAATTTCCCTTCCTTTTACCGCGTTTATTCCGGCTTCCCGGGCGCGTATTTCCCTTGCGTTGATCCCTTTTTGCAGGATTTTTTTGTCCACTATCTGGCGCAGGTTATTTTTGTCAACTCCGGCCAGCGCGAGCTTTGTCGGTATGTCGCGCTGTATCCTGTGTATTCTCGCGTACTCGGGAACGTATCTTTCCGATTCCGCAATTATTTCCGCCGCCTCATCCGTATTCAGGGGCGTGAATTTCCCGTTTTTGTAGAGCTGTGCAAGTGCAGTTCCCGGCATCACCATGCACGGGTAAATTTTCAGGCCGTCGGGCCTGAAATCAGGGTTCTGGAAAAGCTCCCTGAACATTTCAATGTCCTTTTCCTTCGAGCTCTTGGGCTGTCCCGGCATGATGTGATAAGTGACCTTCAATCCCGAGTCCTTGAGGAGCCTCGTTGCCTCAATCGAGTCCTCAACCGTGTGCCCGCGGTTCGTGTACTGAAGCACTTCGTTGTAAATGCTCTGCACTCCCAATTCAACCCTTGTGGTGCCCAGTTCAAGCATTTGGTTTATGTGCATTTGTTTGCTCCAGTCAGGTTTTGTTTCAATGCACATGGCCACTATCCTGACCGCGGCATTTTCGTTCCGGATGTGTTCCCTCTCAATGTTTGCAGGTTTTTTCATTGCGAGCATTTTTTCGCGCCGGGCTCCGGAAAATTTTTTGTGCGTTCCTTTTGAGAAGAATTCGTTGAATTTTTTTGCCGAGAATTTTCCCTGGAAAATGAAGAGTTCTGAGAAGTCGTTTGCGGCCTGGAACGCATTGGAAATGAATTCGTTTTGATATTCCTGCGGGAAGCTCGGGAAGGTTCCGCCCATGATTATGAGTTCGAGCTTTTGGGGATTGTGTGCGGTTGCGTAGTATTGCGAGAGCCTGTTAATTGTCTGGAGGTAAGCGTCGTAGGAATTGTTGACTGCCCTCATGGTTGCGGGCTCGTTTCCCGTGTATGATTGCGGCACCGAGCCGAAGAAACTATTCGGGCCGCCCGGGCAGTAAATGCACGTGCCGTGGGGGCAGCTTATTGGCTTGGTCATTATGGCTACCGGAGCCACACCTGAAAGTGTCCTTAGCGGCTTTATTGATAGCATTTCGCCGAGCTTTTGCGAGGGCTCTTCCGCGTACGCGAGTATGTCCGGGTTGGACAGTATTTTTTCCATGCCAAGCCTTTTCCCTTCCGCGAGCTTGAGCCTGTTGAGCTGCTCTTTTTTCGTTATTTTGCCGGACTCTATGGCGCTTATTATTTTTTCCGCAAATTCCTGCCTTTGCCCCGGAGCCATATCCAGAACCCTGCTGCGAAAGGGTTTTATTTCTGCACAGCCTCCTTTGTGCGGTTGCCATGGATGAGTATGAGGAGTTTGTGCAGTTCCTTGAGAATAATCCGGCGTATTACAAAATAATAAATTCCGCGGTTTTCATGAGCCTCCTCACCATACTGAATTCGGCGCCGCGTTCTTTTTCCGAGCTCCTGAGGAGCAACCAAAATATTGAGGAGGAGGATCTTGAGACGATGCTCGCGGTTCTCGAGGCCCTTGAAATGGTGAAGCAGGCCAAATCGGCCGAAAACAGGGTTTTTTATGCGACCGAAAAAACCAGGGGAATGCTCTCGAAATTCGAGAAGGTCAAGGGCCGGTTCAGGGTTGCCTAATTTCTTGGATTTTCTGCTTGTTTTATAAATATTATAAATATATTATATATTAAGGTTTTTTTTAATGGGCAAAACGCTTTTGGCTGTTTTGGGCATCGGGAAGGGCACATGGGGGCATGTTGCCCGGCTTATTTCCGAGGAAAAGTTCGACAAGGTACTGCTTATTTCCAACGAGTGGGGCAAGGAAAACTTTAAGCCGTTGAAGGAGTGCGACTGGATAATGATTAACAACCGCGCGGGCTTCGAGGTAATAAAGGAAGAAATCAAATCCAAGTTGCCTGAAAAGGATGATTTGGTGCTCTCGCTGATAAGCGGCTCCGGAAGGGAGCACATGGCTGTCCTTGCTGCCATAAAGGACAAGAAGCTCGAATTCAGGATTGTTATCCTTACGGGCGAAGGAACCAAGTACTACTAACACCTTTTTCTTTTCGTTGACGCGAAAAGAAACCGGGCAGAACAAAAGTTCTGCACGGCCACGCAAAATCAAAAGATTTTGCATGGAAGCTGTACCAAAAAGAAAAGTGTAAGGCTGTGCCAAAAAGAAAGAGAACGGCTTTTGCTGTTTGGCAACAGTAACTATTTTTTATCTGTTCAGTTCCTTTAGTTTCATGGCGGATTTTTTTCTCCTGTTCTTCATTGCGGCATCACTGCTGCTTGCGGTGCTCGTGTTTTTTCTCATGAAAAGGCTCTCTTCCCTTGAGGGGGTGCTTTCAGAATTGAAGTTTTCAAAGTCCTCGCAGTCAGTGAAGTACGGCAAAATGACCGAACAGTTTGTTCCCTTTACAAAGGACTTTCCTTTCAATCCGGAAAATTTCCGTTTTCTCGGCAACCCGATTGACGGCATTGTTTTTGAGGAGAATAAAATAATTTTTGCGGAGTTCAAGGCCGGCTCCTCCCAGCTCTCTGAAAAGCAGAGGCGCGTGAAGGAACTCGTTGAAAAGAAGAAAGTAGAATGGTTCGAGCACCGCATCGAATAGGCGGTTCACCACTTCATTTTGTATCTCAAAAGCGCCGCTATTCCGCCGATTCCAGCAATTTTTTTCCCCGCCTCGTTTTTTTCGTTCACGAAGTGTATTTTCCCGTTTAACCGTTCCACAAGTTCCAGAATTGTTTCCGTTTTTCCGCGGTTTGCGGTCATAAAGTTTTCCTCGACAATTATTTCCTGTATTGCTCCCGCTTCCGCGGCTTTCTTCACTTCCTCGGGGCCTATTGCCGCGGCGCCGTTTTTTCCGAGTTCTGAAAAAAGTTTTTCAACGACTATTTCCTCCTGCGCCGATTGGAAGTTCCGGACAAGCGCATCTATTTTGCCGCTTTTGATGAGCTCGTTGAGGCCGGTTATCCCCACAGAATTTGTTGATTCAAAGCTGGCCGGCAGTTTTACTGATTTGTCCTTGAGGAATTTTTCAAAATTCTGCCTTTCAAATCCCGGGCCCGCAATTACCACTGCATTTGCGCCGAGTTCCGTGATTTTTTTGAGGAGTTCCTCAAAGTACGGTTTTCCTTTTTCGTTTTGCTGGAACCTCTTGCCTTCCTTGTTTGCGATGATCCTTGCCCTGGTTTCAAAGCCCGAATCCTTCAGGGAAGCCAGATCAGCGGCTTCGTCATCCATAACAACAATGAGAAGTTTTTTCCTTCCCGCGGTCTCTTTCGCTTTCTCGAGCCTTTCAATGTGGTAGTTCTTGATGCTTTTTTTCTTTATTTTGAGTGCGGTTCCGGGTTCTGCCTCAATTGTGTGGTGTGATTTCAGTTCCACGAGCTCTTCAGGCTTTGCCGAAACAACTATGCCCTGTATCCTGAGCTGGTTCGAGGGTTCGTGGAACTCAGCTTTTTCAACTTCTAATTCCACAAACACTTTTTGCTTGAACGCCTTTTCCCCTTCAGTTTTCGGCTTGATTTTCCTTTCGGAGCTGCCGCTGACCAGGTCGCCCTTCTCTATGAGCCTCTCCAAATGCCAGAGGTCGTCAAAAGAGTCAGGCACGACCTCGAAATAATTGTTTTTCCTGTCCACTTTTATTATTTTCATATTAACAGCAATTGCCTATAAAGTGTTAAAAACACTTGGAAATCACTTCATTACATGACAAGAGTCGCTGTTCTCGAGAAGGACCGTTGCATCACAACAGTTTCGTCTGTTGGGTGCGAGTACTATCTCCTTGTACCCGTAGGGTACGAGGCCTCGCAGAATCTTCTGATTCTGCAAGGTCGCTTGGGCTCGATAGTAAGTTTGGTTATGGGTGTGAGGCACGATACTTCGCAGTTGACCTGCTTTGCGTTTGGTGATGTGAAATGACTCGAGTAGCTGTTCTGGAAAAGGACCGTTGCATCAATGGCACGGGCTGTGATTACATATGCGGCCACGTGTGTCCAGTGAACCGCGCGGGAAAGGACTGCATTGTTCTAGATGAGGTTACAAACAAGCCCGTCATCAGCGAGGAGTTATGCATCGGCTGCAACATATGCGTAATTAAATGCCCCGTGGATTGCATTTACATCGAGAACCTTGTCCAGGAACTGAACGAGAATCCTGTGCATCGCTTCGGCGAGAACGCGTTCAGGTTCTACAGGCTCCCCACAATAAGGAACGGAGAAGTAGTTGGGTTGATTGGCAGGAACGGAATAGGAAAAAGCACTATCCTGAAAATAATTTCTGGCCAGCTGGTTCCAAATTTGGGGGATTACAATTCAAAAGGCTCTTACGATTCGGTGATAAATTTTTTCAAGGGGAAGGAATTGCAGCGGCTTTTTTCCTCGCTGAAAGACAAGCGGATAAAGGTTTCTTACAAGCCGCAGAACATAACTGATTTGCCCAAGGCGGCGAAAGGCACTGTGCGCGAACTCCTGAAAAAAACCGATGAGCGCAAAAAACTTTCCGAGGTTTCGGAGTTGCTGGGCCTCGGAAAAATTTTGGACAGGGAACTCTCGCACTTGAGCGGAGGAGAATTGCAAAGGGTTGCGATTGCCGCGGCCTCATTGAAGGATGCTGATTTGTATGCTTTTGATGAGCCAACTTCTTATTTGGATGTGAGGGAGCGCCTCAATGCCTCCAAGGTTTTGCGCGGTCTTGCGGAATCCGGAAAGGCGGTTGTTTTGATTGAGCATGACCTCGCGGTTCTTGATTACTTGAGCGATTATGTGCACCTTCTTTACGGAAAAAAATCGGTTTACGGAATAGTTTCAAAGCCGAAGAGCGTTCGCAATGGCATTAACGAGTTTTTGGAGGGCTTTGTGAAGGATGAGAATGTTCGGTTCAGGAGCACAGAGCTGAAATTTGAGGTCAAGCCTTCCACGGATTTCAGGAAAAAGAAAGTTATTGCTAGCTACCCGGAACTCAAAAAGTCCTTCAAGGGATTTTCCCTCGAGGCTGAGGCGGGGGATTTGCGCGAGGCCGAGGTTCTGGGAATAATGGGCCCCAATGCAATAGGCAAAACGACTTTCGTGAAGATGCTTGCCTCCGTTGAGAAGCCAGATTCAGGGAAGATTGATTTTTCCATGCATGTTTCCTACAAGCCACAGTACCTTGTGCCTGAAAAGGGCGTTACTGTTGGTGATTTTATTGATTCTCAGGACCTTGATCTCTCGGTTTTCAAGAATGAGGTTGACCGAAGGTTGGCAATTACAGAGCTGGAAAATCACTTGCTTGAGGAATTGAGTGGCGGCGAGCTCCAGAAGATTGCTGTCGGAGTGGCGCTTTCGCGCACGAATTGCGAGCTCGTTCTTTTGGATGAACCAACCGCTTTTGTTGATGTTGAAGATAGGCTGAACATGGCTGATGCAATCCGTTCCGTAACAGATGCGAAAAAGAAGATTTGCATGGTTGTTGACCACGACATTTTGTTCCAGGATTATGTTTCTGACAGGTTGATGGTTTTTTCTGGCGAGCCCTCCGTGAAGGGCTTTGCGGGCGCCGCAATGTCAATGCATGACGGGATGAATTCTTTCCTCAAATCGGTTGGAATTTCTTTCAGGCGCGACCCGGAAAGTGGAAGGCCGCGTGCAAACAAGTTGCATTCGCAGCTCGACCAGGCGCAGAAGAAGAAAGGTGAGTATTACTATCTCGTGGATTGAATTTTTTCTGTTTTGCTTCAGCATTTAAACCTTTCAATGGACAATCACTTTTATGTGCTCAATTGCAGGAGTTTATTCTAGGAAGGGCAAAAGCGTTTCCAAAGAGGCTTTAACTCTTCTTTCGGCTTTGAGGCACCGGGGCCCGGAAGCCTTTGGCGTTGCTTCTTCCAAGGGGGCTTTTACCTCGAAAAATTTTTCTTCGCTCACAATTCCTGAAAGCCCCTTCATTCTTGGGCATTGCCTCCTTTCCACAACAGGCTATTTGGAGCAGCCCGTCACTGTGGGAAATGTTTCAGTTGCCCACAATGGTCAGGTTTACAATTACCGGGAATTGTTTCCTGAAAACAAATTTGCATCAGATGCGGAGGCTATCGCGCTTTTCCTGGTGAGGGCTCTTCGCAAAAAAAGCGTTTTGTTTGCGGTAAAGGAGTTCATGCGCAAAGCTATCGGCGAGTATGCCATTGCATTCCTTTACAGGGGAAAATTGTATGCGTTCCGCGATTTTATCGGGGTTAAGCCGCTCTGGTTTGGCTCGAATGAGTCCGTTCATGCTTTTGCTTCCGAGCCTTCCGCATTGATGAAGATTGACATCCAGTTTCCACAGCCTTTGCTTCCGGGTCATTTGCTTGTTGTTTCGCAGAAGGGCACAAGAACCTCGAAGGTTTTTGATTTGAGCGATTTCAGGAAAAGCGTGCCCCACAATTTTTCGCAGGAGCGCCTTGCTTCCGAATTTGACAGAACAATAAAGCTCCAGACTGCCGGAATAAGCAGGGCTGCTGTTCTGTTCAGCGGCGGCGTTGATTCTTCTCTCATTGCAAAGGCTGTTTCGAATGAACTCGAAAGAACCGAATTGTTTGTTGCTGGCACTCCTGAGAGCAATGATATTTCTTTTGCGGAGAGGGTTGCTCCAGAGCTCGGACTTCAGCTGCATAAAATTTACCTTGACGAGAAAAAAATCGAGTCGCTTGCTTTCCGCGCAATGAAAGCGCTTTCCTTTTTCGACGAGATGCAGCTTGGAATTGGTATTCCTGAGCTGGCTTGTTCAGAGGCCATAATGAAAAAGGGTTTTAAGGCCGTGTTTTCCGGGCAGGGCAGTGACGAGATTTTTGCGGGCTACATGAATTATGCGCGTATCCTCGCCGAGAAGGATTTCAAAGCGGTTGATGATGAAATCTGGTTTTTGCTTTCCAGGATGTGGAGCAGGAATTTTTTCAGGGATGATGCCATGGTTTCCGCAAATTCGCTTGAATTGCGCGTTCCTTTCGTTTCAACTAATTTTTTGTGCGAGGCAATGGCTTTTCCCGCGAAGGAAAAAATCTTGGCTCCTGATGATAAATTGAGGAAGCATCCTGTAAGGGCTTTGGCTGTGAAATATGGGCTGCCTGAATTCGTTACGCTGAGGCCGAAGAAGGCGATGCAGTACGGTTCCGGCGTGCAAAAAATAGTTTCAAGGCTCTTCCAAAAAACTTAGGTGCAGGAGTAGCTTGGCTGCTCCGTGCATCCGGAGATTCCGTCTCTTACGCTGCAACTCGGTGGAGAGCCTGAACTTAGTGCTTCCTTTTGGAAGCTGAACTGCCTTGTTTCCTTAACCATTACTCCGTTTATTCCTGTGGTGCATTGGACATATCCTTGTGCGGTTAGTTGTCCCTGGTTAAAACTTGGGTTGCTTGTGTTTCCTGAGGCATCAACGAACGTGCAGCCCATATTTCCTGCAATTGAATTGAAATATTCTTGCACCTTCGCTGTGCTGTTTGGGTTGCATGCTGGGTTCAGCACGTCATAATATCCGTCGCTTGTCGCCTTGTCAAGCAGCCTTATCACGTTGTCCGTTTTTATCGCGTTTTCGCGCGCCGCCTGCATTGTGAGGAATGAATTTCCTGAGCTCTCGGATATTATGGCGTTGCTTAGCGCGAAAATAACCAGTGCTATCGCTGCGGTAGCTATTATTGCGGTTGCTGTCCCCTTTACCCCAATTTTTCGCATTTCTTCACCCCGTCAGCCAGTGCCCCGTTGTTGCCGTATTTTTTTATTTCACTGCAGTTTGCCTTCAAGGCTTCCGGAGGCGTAGTGTCGGCACCTGTGTCATTCTGGTAGAACGCCACCAGTGCCTTGTCTGATGCTTTCGTGTAAAGTATGGCCTGCTGCGTTCCTTCTTTTGAGCCCCCGAGGGACGTGAGTGTGATTGCGGAGAACAGCACTATCGTGATTGAGAGCGCGAGCGCCGCATCGGTGCTGAATATTATTCCCTTTTTCATTTCCATATTGCCACCTGTAAAACTTTTTTTGCTGGGCAGATTGCAGGGTTCCCGTTCACGCATTTTTCGTATGTTGTTTTGTCTATTGTTCCGCCTGCGGGGCTGACGAAGTTCCTTTGAATGCTCGTGACATCCTGTTCCCCGGCTGCCTGGCTGCATTGCCCCATTTGCAGGCTGTTCGAGCCGTCCGGATCGGAAGACCTCACATTGCAGTTTATTCCTTCAGGAATCATCAGGTCTTGTTTTGTGGCGCCTTGAATGGCGGTGTTGGCATTTGAGCAGCCTTCAAGGCTGTAGCCTTGTGTTTCAAAACCTGTGGGTGTGCACGGCGAATTTTCAAGTGCCAGGTTGCTTGCCGTGAGTGCTATTGCGTTGAGTTCCGCCTGCACGGAATTTTCTTTTGCCTCGTTGCTTGAGTAATCATAGAAATTCAGGAGCATCCCCATTGCCAGCACTATCAGCGCCGCGGCTATAACAAAGTCAATGGAAAATATTTGCCCTTTTTCTTTTCCAGATTTCATGGCGTTATTACCTTTTGTATTGTCACTGTGCTGCCGCAACTGAATGAAGCGGGCAGGTTCATTTCGTTTATTTGCATGTCACTGAGACCCAAACCGGAGTACATCTCCTGAATCGTGCTGCCGTCCGGCCGTACCGAGCTTGCAGTTATTGAAGTTTGTGTCACTGTTATGGTGCAGTTCTGCGGGTTCTTGTTTCCCGCGTTTTTGATTGTGGGCGAGGCGTAGGTTATTTCCTGTCCAAATGCTTTTGCCGCGCCGATTGTGGCGTATGCATCAATGAGTATTGCCTTGAGGCTGTTTCTTGTCGTTGCTTCGCCTGTTTTTTCCTGGAAACCGCCAGTAAACACAAGGAGGCCCGCAAAAAGCATGAGTATCGCAATGAACGCAAACATCAAATCCAGACTAACCTGCCCTTTCCGCATCCATTCATTAAGCATTTTACATGTTATTAAAATTAGCGTTAAAATAACGGCTTGCCCGTCATTTCCCTGGGTTTTGCGATGCCCATTATTTTGAGTATTGTTGGCGCGACATCAATGAGCTGGCCTTTCCTGAGTTTGGCTTTTGAAAGGCTCTTCTCATTTGAAACAAGGATAAGCGGAACAGGGTTTGTAGTGTGGCTGGCTTTCGGCTTTCCGTCCGGGTATTTTGTTTCCTCCGCATTCCCGTGGTCCGATGTGATTATTAGCGTATAATTGTTTTTTTTCGCTGCCTTAGCAACCCTTCCGAGGCATTCATCCACTTTTTCAACGGCCCTGACTATTGCCTTGTGGTTTGAGGAATGCCCGACCAAATCCGCATTGGCGAAATTTATTAGCATGAATCCGTATTTGTTTTTCGCGATTTGTTTCACCGCGTTCTGCGTGATTCCTTCGGCCGACATTTCTGGCGTCTTGTCGTACGAATCGACTTTTTCCGAAGGCACCATGATTCTGTCCTCGCCCTTGAATGGCTTTTCCACCTGTGAATTGAAGAAGTAAGTAACGTGCGGGTACTTGTCGGTTTCCGCTATGCGCAGCTGCTTCATGCCTTTTTTGGAAATGTTTTCCCCGAGGTTGTTGCCCGGCACCACGTCACGGAACAGTATTGGGCAATCAACCTTCTTGTCGTATTTTGTCATTGTTGCCAAGAACGCTTTAGGCTGTTTTTTCCTTTTGAATCCCGAAAATTTTTTGAGGTGCAGTGCCCTCACTATCTGCCTCATCCTGTCGGTCCTGAAGTTGAAGTCAATGACAACATCGTTGTCCTCTATAAAGCATTTTTCGCCTATGCTCATTGCCGGCAGGTAATAATCGCTTCTCGCGCCCTTTGAGTAAGCATAATGTATCGCCTTTTGCGTTGTCGGGAAATTTTTTCCTTCTCCTTCCGTTATCAAATAATAGAATTTTTGCGTGCGGTTCCAGTTGTTGTCCCTGTCCATTGCGTAGAACCTTCCGCAGATGCCCGCAACCCTTCCGCCGTATTTTTTGCACCACCCATTGATTTGTTCCGCGTATTTTTCCGCGGTTTTTATTCCCACGTCGCGGCCGTCTGCTACAAAATGCAAAACCATTTTTCCGCCGAGTTTTTTGGAGTGCATGAATTCCATTATTGCCCTGAGGTGGTTCACGTGGCTGTGTATTCCGCCGTCGCTGCACAGGCCGATAAGGTGTATGTGTTTCGCTTTTTTTGCCTTTTCTGCGGCTTTTGCGAGCGTTTTGTTCCTGAAAAAGCTTTTGTCAGCTATGGAGTTGTTTATCCTGTCAAGCGGCTGCCGCACTATTCTTCCCGCGCCCATGTGGAGGTGCCCGACTTCGGAGTTTCCCTGGCTTCCTTTCGGCAGGCCGACGCATTCTCCGCTGGCACAGAGGCTTGTGTGCGGGCAGTTTTTCCACAACGAATCATAATTCGGTTTTTTTGCTTCGGCAATTGCGTTGTATTTTTTTTCCCTGCGCAGCCCGAAGCCATCAATCACAATCAGAATAAGTTTCTTCATTCTATCACTTTGAGCCGGACTGTTTTTCCATTATTATCAAAAGCCCTGATTGTATTTAAATCGTAGGGATAGCTGATGATGATGTGCACTTTTCCGAACTTCCTGAACGACTCCAGGTCGGCTTCGGAAGGGTGGTTGTATATTGAGGGGTGCGAGTGCATTGTCCCTATTATTTCGCGGTCGAAAGGTATCAGGTCTGCGCTGTAGCTTGCAAATCCATCCCCGAAAATTGCGGGCACAACCACGAACTCCTCTATTGTGCCACCTTTTTCCCCGAGCAGGCAGAAAAATTCATTAGGGTAAACATTTTTTGATGCCCGGAGAAGCGACTCTATAAGCCCTTTTTTGATTGAGCGCATCCATGAATTGGTTGCTTCTTTGTCCTTAAAAACCGAACCCGCCGTAAATCAGGAGCGTCGGCACAATGAGGAAAGCCATGAAGTTGCTCCTCCTTATTCCCGCCTTTATTCCCGCGATTGCGATGCATGAGGCGCTCAGCATTGCGACAACACCCCATATTCCTGAAAACCAGAGTGAGAGCAGAAAAAGAAAAGCAAGTATTGCGGTGCTTGCTTTCGGGTAATTTATTTTCTGCACCGCGTCTATAGACACTTCCGAGATTTTTTGCGCGGCAATTGCCGCGATTCCGAGCGAGGCAACGGAGGCCGCAACAAGAACCAGGAACGTGTGCAAATCTGTATGCACTATCTGCTTCAGCGCAACCGCCATTCCTGTCCGCGTTTTTTCGATTGTGAAGAACGCCACTATGCTAGCAATGAGGTTCCCCGTGTTCACGCCGCCTATTATTGTGAGGTATTCCCTTGAGCTTAATTTCCCCTTCAGTTTTTTTGCGATGAATGCCGCCTGGCTTGGGCCTATTGCAGGCACAAGTGAAACGAACGCAGAAATCAGTGCTCCGAGTGCCGCTGCGCCCGTTCTTGCCCGCGCCTTAAGTTTTTTCGCCTGTTCAGGAATGCCATTCTTGTGTGCCATGGCCTCGAGCAGTGAGGGCACTGCAAAGAATCCTGTTACGAGCGGGAGTATGGGGTTTTGCATTGCCGATGAAAGCACAACAATTCCCAGGATTCCGGAGAGGGCCATTGTTGCGATTGTTTCTTTCCTGTTTTTTTCGCTGAATATCATGCCGATTGCAACGAACAGTATTATCGCGGGTATTGCGGTTGAAAAGTACTGCGAGTAATTTGTTATGAGCGAGTACATGAATGGCATGAGGATTATTACGAGCGTTCCGGTTGCGATGCCGCCGAATATTGTGTGGCCTATTGCTTCCATTGCCTTTCCCTTGAGGAGCATTTTGTGCCCCGGGAGTATTGATTCCGCCATGTCGCTTGATGGTGCGCCGAAGAGGATGCTTGGGATTGCGTCAAGGAATGAATGCGTTATCGCCATTGAAACAACGAATATTGCGAATCCTGTTGTGCGGTTTTCCGGAAACGAGAGTGCAACGAGGGCTATTGTGTTTGCGTGTATGCCCGGCGCCAGCCCCGTGAATATCCCAGCAATTGTTCCGGCGAAAAGAAGGGCGAGTTCCTCAATCAATTTCCTCAACCCTTTTGACAATTATTTCAAGTTTCTCGTTGTACCTCGTTATTTGTCCCGTTGCCTTCACCGCGCTCCCGTTTTTGAGAATTGAGGCTTGCTCGAGAGTTGGAGAAAAATAGGCCGCGCTTATTATGCCGTTGTTTTCGAGATCGAAGAACGCGTTTCCCGAGCTGATTTTGAGGTTCGCAATGCTTCCTGACAATGAAACTTTTTCGCCGATTGAGGATTCGTTTATTGCTGCTATTTCAACCTGCCTTTCCTCGGGCAGGAGCAGAATCAGTGCCGTGATGCCGATTATTGCGAGTATGTACGCGATTTTTTTGGTGTCCGCGAGGTCCAGGTGCATTATTTAAGGTAAAACAAAAAACAATAAAAATACGTCGATTGACGAACTATGGGCATTGGGTTCCATTTATAATTAGCTTCTGTATGTTATGCCCGATTTTCGTGGCGCAAATAGTATCCAGGTCGCTTCCGCTTGGATTTGGCTCTATTTTGAGCTGTATTTTTGTTCCCCCGTCTTCACTGTAATTCAGGTCTTTCACGTAGTATTTGCTGTCCATATCCCCTATTGCATGTATTAGGTCCTGCCTGTAATTCGCTACGCTGTTGACAGAGCCGCTGACGTCAAAATACTTGAAGACAACCAGCATGGAAATCGCTATCACGAGTGCCGCGATTATCGTTATTTCGATGCTTGCCTGCGCCCTCGAGTGCGGGTTCATTTCACCCACTCTGGCCGAATGTGACTTTTGTTTCGGATCCGATTTTGTCCACTTTTGCAATGAATATGGCGCCCTGCACTCCGGTGTTTACCTCACTCGGCGAGCATGAGAATGAGGCTCCTGCATCGAGCTCTTTCGTGCATTTTTTGTCTGCATCAGGATCCAAATCCAAGGCCAAGTCATCATCCGCATTGTTTTTGCATTCTTCGGGGACGCGGGCTGAAATCTGTTCAAGCCCCGCATCAAGCGGAACAACAAGGTATGAGAAACCTATCCCTGCAAAGTTCGTGGACGGTGGGGCCGCAGGAACGCAGTAAATTTTTGATTGCGGCGGAATAACAATTTCTATGGTCTGCCTTGTTCCGGCGCCGGATATTGAAACGTATTGTGCCGCGTTCACGAGCTTGTCGGCAGAGGCGCGGAGCTTCGCGAGGTTTGCGGTGTCGTTCATTGCATTGCTCGCAATGTCCGCGTTCGGCTGTATTATTGCGACTATGTAAAGCAGTGAAACCACGAGTATGAGCAGAAATTCTATGCTCGCCTGCCCCCGCCGGAAACCGCCGGCGGTATGGTGCCCTATCTTCGGTTTTGGCCTCGATAGGTCTTGCTTCGCAATTTTCCCGTTCAAAATATCAAGTTCCACAACAGTTTCGGCTGTTGGGTGCGATAGCCCATGCTGTCGCATGGACTTGGCGTTGCTTCGCAACGCAGGCTTATTCAAATAATCAAGTTCCATATCAAGTCTCCCGTAAACTGAAGCGCAATGTACGCAATGAGGATTGCGGGAACAAATGCCGCGGTTTTTCTCACGACCAGTTGCTTCGGCGCATTTCCCTGCAAAGCTTTTTTCCTGAGTTCTTTCGCCGCCTCTTCCGTAAGCCCTCCCGCCTCGCGCGGGCTCGAAAACACGTTCCCAGGGACTTTGTATGCCTTGAGGGCGTTTTCAATTTTATTATCCATTAACTGCTTAATAACACTTTTTATGCTCGGCGCCTCGACAGGAATTATTTTCCCTCCTTTTTCCACAAGGTAATAATCCGGAATCATTCCTTCCGTGATTTTTGCGGTTTCAATTTTTTCCCTGAACGCAAATTCGCGGCTCTCTGCATAAAGTTTCCACAGGAAATAAACGCACACCAGCGGAACCGCTATCGCTATCGAGTTGAACAAAAGGTTTTGCGCCGAAACCAGCAGGCCGGCAACGGCTGAAATTATTATTGCCGCGTTCCTCGCCTTTTTTGGGATGAAAGCTGCGGCAACCATTATGGGGAGCACCCAGAACAATTCAATCCCGGATTTTGAAAGAATGGTTTCAACGCCAGCGGCAAAAATTCCGGCGCCGAGAATGCCAGTTGCTTTTGATGCTACGGCTTTCATCGTCCTCGCGAAAACTTCTTTGTGCTTCAATGAGGCCGTAAGCGCCATCAGGATTCCGAGCGGCAGCATGGAAAATATTGATGCCACTATGAGCGTTACCGCAAAAATCGGCAGCGGGGTTGTTGAAAGCAATTGGCCTTGCAGCCCGAGCGCGTCCCTGAGGATTCCGTAATTTACGGGGTTGATTATTGCGAGCGCTGTAACAAGCTTGACATCGCCTCCCGCCCACGCGCCCATCCTGTAGAGCGCGTATGAAACCACAAAGGCAATTGTGGCAGCGGCGAATGCAAATAATATTGGTTCGATTGCCTGTGCATTCAGCGATTCAAAAATTTTTAGTATTATGCCGGTTCCGGCTATTGTGTAAGTGAGCCTGTTCGGAACAATCCGTTTCCTGAGGTCGGTATAGGTTGCAATGAGCAGTGTTATGAGTGTTAAAAAAAAGTATAGGGAGGAAAACACCATATCAGCTCATTAGAGTTGATACGGCCGAGTCCCTGTTTTCAAGCACTTGTGCCTGTGCCTTGTCCGCTATTTGGGAAATGTTGAAGGCGATGATTGTTACCGCAATGACCAGCATCACCGCAAAAAGGACGGTGAGCAGGTATTCGATTGAAACCTGCGCCTTCTCATCCATCAAATCACATTTATTGTTGGGTTATGTTGCCGTTGCAGTGCAGCTCGGGTATGTTCCGCCGCAGTTGTATGGCCTGCCACCGTTTGCTCCTTGTATGGTGACTTGCCTTGCGCCTCCAGTACTTTTAGTGGCGCAAACCTGGCCCGAATCAATTGCTGTTGATTGTGTACAAAGAGATGCTGCTGTCGTGTTGCCGGTTTGCCCTGTACCAGTATTAGTTATTCCCAGCAACAGTGTAATCACTATCACCGCCACGAGAACCGCGCCTCCAATCAGGAGCAGGTATTCCAGTGCACCTTGTCCTTTCTTTTCCATTGCTTTTCCCTCCCTTTTTTTAGTATCATAAGCTTTTTTTCAGCCGATTTTATTGGCTTCGCCGCCAATGCTGCCGACCAGGCTTTTCAGGAAGAAGCCTATCGCGGCCGCAACCACGACCGCAGCCCCGAGAAGCAAAAGCACTTCTATGGAACTTTGGGCTTTTTCTCCTTCAAGCATTATCCGGCACCTCCAACCAACAGGCCTGAGAGTATCTCCGCAGCTATGTAGGCTGAATATGCGATAAACAAGAGGATTGGGAAGTATATAATACTTTTCCCGGCCTTTCCGTCGCGCATGATGCTTATCATCACGCTTGTGATCGCCGTTTCAATGAAGATGTACGCTTCTATCGAGATGCTTATTATGCCGAGCGCCTTTATGGCTGAAGCCTGTTCCGCGGCCGAGGCCACTCCTGCTGACGCGGTGAGGAGTACGTGCGTTATTGTTGAGACAAATCCGAAAATCATGGGTGCGATTGCGCCTCCCGCTGCAAACATGAATATTACCTGCATTGCGGTTCTCGCCTTTCTGTCCTTGTTTATCCTGAATGCCTCGCGCACATCCTCCGAAATTTCTTCGAGCACTCCAGCAAGGCCCGCCCCTGCCCTCACAGAGTCGATTATTATCGTTATTGTCCTCTTCACGAGCCTCGAATCCACGTTTTCGGACAGTGTTTTGAGCGAGTTGTCGAAGTTTTCGCCTTCCTCGAGCTTCCTGAGCACTTCGTTCATTTCCTTTTTCAATGGCCCGTATTCTGATGTCGCGATTTCCCTCAATGCATACTCGTATGTTCCCCCTGCCTTTAGGGTGTCCGCCATCTGCCTCAATGCGTCGGGCAGCGCTTCCTCTATTTCCTCAATTCTTTTTACCGCCATCAGGTATGGGTAACCAATCATGAGGTCGATAACCACGACGAACGCGAGCACGCCGACCTGTATGTTCCTCGTTATTCCCGCCTGCCCCAAAAAGTACCAAGTGCTCAACCCGATAATTACGGAAGCGAGCACCGAGAGCATTATCCAGAGCACTGGGTCCACCCTGAATTCCGCGCTTCTCAGGTAGTCCGCATATTTCTGCACGAACTGGATTTTGTTTATCAGCGGTATCTTGCTTGCAAGCCTTAGGGCCATTTCATCCCCTCCTCCCGCACAATAGTTTCGTCCGAGAATGCGCCTCGGAAGGGTGCCAAGATTGTTGGGTACGACTGCTATCTTCGCCGTGGGGCTCGATAGTAAAAACATTTGCGTGTGTCATTTTTTCATCCCACCTTCGGTTGGGTTATTTTTAAGTAGAACACGAGGAACCCAAGCACAAGCGGCATTGCAACCAAATAAATTGCCGCTATTGCTATCGGGGACAATGCAACGCTTCCCACGGAAATCGGTGCATTGGTTATGGAGCCTATTATTCCGATGAAAACCGGCACCACTATTGCGGCGAAAATGTATATTACTCCGAAGAAGTTCATTTTTTCCGAGAACTCGCGGACCGCAATGCGCATGTCGAAGCTCACGTCCTCGGCAATTGTGTTCATTATGTCCGAGAGGTTTCCCCCGGTTTTCATTGCGCGTATTATGTGCAGGAGCGCGTTGCGCAGCGCCTTTGACTGTGTCCTTAAAGCGAAGTGCCTTAGCGCGTCTTTCGTGTCCGTTCCTTCCTCGACCTCGTTTATTGTGCGCGCGAATTCTTCGCTCAGCACGCCGTAATCTGAGGTCGCTATTGTCTGCAGTGTTTTGTAGAGGCCTATTCCGGACTTTAATTCGGTCGCCATGTGCCTCAATGCGAAGGGCAGCTCCACGCTCATGGCGTCGCCCCTTCTTTGTGCGTTGCTTTTCGGTACGAGCATCAGCGCTACAAGCGCGAACATTCCCACTGCGCCGGAAATGAGGATTGAGTAAAGCAGGTTCACCTTGTACACGAAGCTCAGTGCGGCAATGATTGCAAATGAAAATATTCCCGCAAGCGTTGCGGCCGCAAGGGAAAGCGCGAGCCATTGCTGGAGCGAGTACTTCATGTTTGCGGAGTAAAGGTAATACCGCACATCATTCGCGAGCGGCAATTTTTTTATGAGGCGTGAAACCGGGTCAAGCGGCAGCCTGAGCATCAGGTAAAGTTTTCCAAGGCTCTTTATCGCAGGGCTCTGGAATTCCTGCAAATCTTCAACGGTCTGGACGTTTATTTTTGCCTGTTCGCCCTCGGCAATTATTCCCCTCAGCTCCCCAAGCTTTCCCCCGACTTCCTCGAATTCAATGCCCTGTTCACGGTACTTTTTTTTCATGCGGTCGACTATTTTTTCTACCTTGTCCATGTCCACGGTTTCCTGCGCGTCCTTTCCCGCAGTCGTCTGCTTTTTTTCTTCCTTTTTTTCCTCGATTTTTTTTCTCAGGTCGCTCAAAGTGCTCATGGTGTTCACTTTTTTTTCATTGAGTACTGCTTTACCGCTTCGGAGATTTCTTTCATGCTTCTCCTGTTTTCCTTCACGAGCTTTTCGAGGTATGCCGCCCTGTCCTTGACCTCGTCATCAAAGTCCTTTTTGGACATTCCCGCGAGTTCCTGGAGTTTTTGGGCGTAATTTATCTGGGCTTTTGTCCTTTTTAGGGAGTCTGTTACCGGGTCGCGCAGGTATACGGCTTCGGTTTTCGGCTTGCCTTCAAGGGCGCCGGTCACTTGGGCAATTTCGGTTATTCTCCTTATTGTCCCCATTTTCCTGTCGTGCAGCCTGTGCTGTACAACTATTATGTCGAGCCCGGAAAGCATTACTTGCGGCACGTTCATCGGCGGGTTTGTCACCCTCACGATTGTTTCCTGTGCCGAGTTTGCGTGCACTGTTCCGAGTGAATTTCCCACGATTATTCCCTGTGCCACGAAATTATGGGGGTTCCTGCCGGTTTGCCTTTCTTCGCTTACCGTCAGGTCATATACAAATCCGTTGTATGGGTATGAGTGTATGGCAATTACCTTATCCCAGAAAATGTCGGATTCCGCGAGCAGCTTAAGCTTTGAGGATTCAATTCCCGCAGATTCAAATGCCTTGGCGAGTGCCCCGACTGCACGCCTGCTCGGCGTCCTTTCCCTTCTTTTGTAAAAACTTATTGCTCCTTGTGTTAATCCTGCCATTCTCGCAATTTCAGAATTGCTGTACCCCTTTTCTTTTTTTGCCGTTTTGAGCAGTTTTATTATGGTGCCGTTGCATTCTATGGTGTCGGTATTCGTGTTGCTTTCTTTTCCCCTGCCGAGCAGTTCCTCTATTTTCCTTATTTTTTCGGGGAATTTTACCGGGTAGGTTTTGTAGAATTTTTCCACTTGGTCTATTCCATAAATATAGAGCCTGTACCATCTGCTGTTGTGTGCGCGTGACTCGTATTTTCTGGAGGTTATCCCTTCCGTCAATAATGCATAGCGGAAAAAATCTATGTAGTGCTCGTTTGCGCATGAAATGACGATTGCATTGTTGTTTGCATCAACATGCCCTTCTGCGTCAAAAAAGCCCGCGACAAACCCGCGCAGGGAGTTCGTGTAGTGTGAATTGGACATTTTTGCTTTCTGCCTGCTTCCCGCGGGGATGTCAAGCATTTCCATAATCTTTGCGGTTTTCTTGAACCCGCTTATGTGCGCTTCATAGCATTGCTTTTGCGGGCGCGGGTTCACTATTTTCACGTGTGTCCCATCGAGGTTTTCTTTCATGTAATTTATGAATTTCGGGATTATGGTTTCCTCTTCTGTGTAGAGGTTTATTGAGCCTTCATTGCACAGGTATTGCTTGCCGTTTTTTTTCCTTTGCCTTTTGTAATAGGTTATGTTTCCGTCACCGTGCAGCAGGCCACTCCAGTATTCGCTCTCGGTTTCTTTTGCGTTTTCTTCCCTGAGCAGCTTTCTCGGGGTTGCAATGTTTTGCCCTTCCTTGAGAGTGTCCGCCCTTGCCTGTTGAATGTTGTCCGCAAGAGTATAGAATGGGTGGTTTCCCGTGCAGGTTAGTTCGCTGCCGGAAGCAAGCTTTATGTGGTAAACGTTGCCTGTGAAAGGCCTGCGCCTTGCCTGCACGATTTTTTGCCTGTTCACTTTCCCTTTGCCGTCCACAGAGTTGATGTGCTCATCGCCCACAGTGCACACTTCCCACTCTCCTTCTTTCCGGCTGCCGTTTTTCTGCAGTTGCTCTTCCGTGAATTGGCCGATTTCGCGTATTCCCGAAGTCAGCGCTATTTTTGCTTCGCCCGTAAGGCAACCGTCATGCCCCGTGTTGAATGCCGTGAACAATGAGAACGCCTCATCATGCCTGATTTCGCCGACAATTATCCTGTCAGGGCGCATTCTCAGGGAATTTTTCGTGAGTATGTCAAGCGTTACCTCTCCGGTTCCTTCAAGCCCAGGCGGCCTTGCTTCCATCCTTATCCAGTGCTTCAAGGGAAGGTTCAGTTCGGCCGTGTCCTCAATGGAAATTATCCTTTCTGTTTCCGGTATGAATGTTGCGAGCACGTTCAGCGTTGTGGTTTTTCCGGAGCCGGTTCCGCCTGAAATCAGTATGTTTGCGGGTTTCGTGCCCAAGCCATCGGTGCATGCCCACAGGAATGCGGCGGTTTCCGCTTCAATGGTTTTGTTTTTTATGAGGTCTATTATTGTGTAAGGGTCTTCGCGGAACTTTCTTATTGTCAATGTGGAGCCCTGCACCGAAGCGGGGGGAATTGTTGCGTTGACCCTGCTTCCATCAGGGAGTCTCGCATCAAGGAGCGGGCTGCTGATGTCCACCCTTCTTCCTATTTGCCTTGCAATCCTGTTCACGAGATCCTGTATTTCATTGTCGTTGTAGAACTCGATGTTCGTTATCATCATTCCGTATTTCCTGTGGAAAATGTAAACCGGCCTGTTCGGCGCGATGACCATTATTTCCTCGAGCTTGTCATCGTGAATCAGGTCGTCTATTATTCCGTACCCTATCATTTCCCGTATTACCGTGTTCGCATAAAAATCAAACCGCGTTTTTGGTATGTTGAGTTCCGGGGAGTCGCGGAGAATCTCAAGCACTTTCTGGTAGTAAACGTTCTTTCTCTGCTCCGGGTCGCGGATCTTGTAAGGCGTAATGCTGATTACCCTTGTCGCGGCCTCCTTGATGGTGTTGATTATTGTTTTTTCCGCCCCCACAGGCCTTGGCACGGGTATCCAGTAGTAAAGCAGGGGCTGTCCCGGGAGCTCGTAAATTTTGGCGTTTCCATAGGAATCAATGAGCTTTTTTTCGGATGTTTCCAGTTCCCTTTCCGCGGTGGATTTTTGTTCCTCGGGAACGCTTTCCGGGTTTTGCGGCGCGTTGATATTTTCCTGTGGCGGGAGCGTGCTCTTTATTTCCGCTATTTTCTGCTTGGCCAGCATCACTTCTTTGGCGGCTTTCTTCTCTTCATCTTCCTTGTCCTCGCTTTGCGCCTTTTCAGGTTCTTCGCTGCGCATCTGCTCAAGTATAAGGTTTTTTTTGCCCGGCAATGGCTTCGGTTCCGTGTGCCATGGCTTTTTCCCCTGGGCTTGTTGAATCTGTGCGGGATTTTTTTTTGCGGGCTCGGGCTTCACGGCTTTTTTTTGCGCGGCGTCTTCCGGCTTTCCGGGTTGTTTTGCGTCTTTTTTTGCCTTTGCCTTTTCAAATAGCGCGTCGAGATAATCTGGCATTCGGAATCCTACTAAAGGACAGTTTTCTTTTATATAAATATTACTTTATCGGGTCATTTCCTTTGCGCGGTTTCCTGCATTACCCTTTCCGCGAACTTCTTTAAGGGTATGCCGAACTCGACTTTGCCTGTTCTGTCCCTTACTGCCACGGTTTTGGCTGTTTCTTCCTTTTCGCCCATATTCACTATGTATGGCACCTTCTGCATCTGCGCCTCGCGCACTTTGAATGAAACGGTTTCTCCGCGCGCATCCAGTTCGCTCCTGATGCCCTGCGCAACAAGCTCATTATGAACCTTTTCCGCGTAAGAATTGTACTTTTCGCTCACTGAAATGACTCTTGCCTGCACGGGCGCCAACCAAACAGGAAATGCGCCCGCGTAATGCTCTATCAATATTCCTATGAAGCGTTCCATTGAACCGAATATTGCGCGGTGAATCATTACTGGTTGCGCTTCCTTGTCCCTGCTGTCGATATACTTTATTCCGAATTTTTCCGGCATCTGGAAATCCAATTGAACGGTTCCGAGCTGCCAGCTTCTTCCGAGAGAATCCTTGATGTGGAAATCTATTTTCGGGCCGTAGAATGCGCCATCCCCCTCATTGAGTTTGAATTCTTTTCCGCTCGCCTTCAAGGCATTTTTGAGCGCGGCTTCCGCCTTGTCCCACGTTTCCTTTGCACCCATTGCCTTTTCAGGCATCGTGCTCAGTTCAATGCGATACTCGAACCCAAATGTTTTGTAGTAATGTTCCGCCAGTTCAAGGGTGCCTTTCACTTCGCTTTCAATCTGTTCGGGCGTGCAGAAGATGTGCGCGTCGTCCTGCGTGAATTTTCTCACCCTGAAAAGCCCGTTCAGCACTCCTGATAATTCGTGCCTGTGCACCAAGCCGAATTCCGCCATCCTTATGGGCAAATCCCTGTATGAGTGCCTTGCGTTCGCGTAAATAAGGATGTGGCCGGGGCAGTTCATGGGCTTTACAGCATACTCTTCATCGTCTATTTTGGTGAAGTACATGTTGTCCTTGTAGTGGTCCCAGTGCCCGCTCTTGAGCCAGAGCTCTTTTTTGAGTATTATCGGCGCAATCACTTCCTGATAGTTCCTTTTCTTCTGCTCCGTGCGCGCGAATTCCTGCAAGGTGTTCCACAATTGCGTTCCCTTTGCGTGGAAGAAAATCGTTCCCGGAGCCTCATCCTGCATCGAGAACAGATCGAGCTCCTTGCCGAGCTTCAAATGGTTTCTTTTTTCCGCTTCTTCCTTCTGCTTCAGGTATTCCTGCAGCATTGATTCTTTTGGGAACGCTATCCCGTAAATTCTTTGGAGCGATTCCCTTTTCGAGTCCCCGCGCCAGTATGAAGCCGAGGTTTTCAGCAATTTTACCGCCTTGATTTTTTCCGTGTTGGAAACATGGCCGCCTTTGCACAAATCATAGAATTTTTCCTGCCTGTAAATGCTGAGCTTTTTTCCCGCTTCCGCGAATTCTTCTATGAGTTCCTGCTTGAACTTGTTCTGCGCGAATTTTTCCAATGCTTTTTTCTTGTCCACTTCCTCGCGCTCGATTTTCCTTTTCTCGGAAATAATCTGCATCATTTTCTTCTCGATTTTCGCAAGGTCTTCCGGAGTAAAATTTTTCTTCACGAAAAAATCGTAGTAGAATCCCTCTTCAATCGGCGGCCCTATTGTGGGCTTTGCATCCGGAAATAATGAAGTAACCGCTTCCGCGAGAACATGCGAGGCGGTGTGCCACAGGCTTTTTTTGCCTTCAATGTCTTCCCAAGTTAGGATTGAGAATTTCCCGTTTTCTTTAATTGGCAAATCGAGTTCGATTATTTTTTCGCCGAGCTTTGCCGAGAGCGCTGCCTGTGCGAGCCTCGGGCCTATTTTTTCCGCGATTTTTTCCGCTGTGGTTCCGGCTGCAAATTTTTGCTTCGAGCCGTCCGGAAATTCGAGTGTAATTTCGGCCATTTCAACCAAACTGATTTGTTGTGGGTAAAGAATAAGAAGGTTTTCTGCCGGAAAAACGGCGTTTTTTAAGTTATTTAAGACGTTTTGCGCTATTTTTCATTATGAAAATCCAGATGGGTTCAGTGACTCCAAGCCCCGAGGTTTGCGTGCGCTGCAAGGGAAGGCTTTGGTGCGGGCCGAAATGCTTTATTTTGGAGAGATATGAAAAGAGGCAGTGGGCTGTTCATTCAGTTCAAAAGCGCGAGCTTCAGAGTGAATCTCCTCCCGGTGTTTTTGTGGGGTGGTATGGTTATCCCAAGATTACTTTGTCGCCGATGGCTCCTGCGCTTTCCCCTAAAGATTCTTGGATGACTGATGACACTGACAAATGGTTCGGGCTTTCAAGCGAAAAAATAATTGAGTTTAGGGAAAATTTGGTTCGCGGTTCAATGCCTGTTGAAGTGCATAAAGCAAGCGACCCTTCGTATCAAGTAAGCGAGATTCAGGAAACGCTTATGGCGAAGAAGTCTGTTGATATTGAAATGAAATTAAAATCAATTCCCACCGCGCGAGGCCTCTCGTTTTCCGATTTTCACGCTCCAATGGGGCCAAGTGCGGACCTTTCGGAATTCAGGATGACTGAGAACCCGAGCATTAATCCTAAAATAGATTACTTGGTGTCCGACACCGATGTGAAGGCGAAGGATGCAATGGTCGAGTTGTTTGACGCAGAAGTGGGCGTAAACCAGTTGCACAAAATCCTGAGTGCGGGGATGCTCGGAGTGAAGAAGAACAGGAAGTTTGTTCCGACGCGTTTCGCAATAACTGCAATCGATTCAAACTTATCTGAATATTTTATTGATGAAAAAATCAAATATTATCCGCATATTCAGGAATTCGAATTATATTCCTCTAATTATTTGGAAAACTATTTTTACATTTTGTTGGTTCCGAAAGAATGGAGTTACGAACTTATGGAGGTTTGGAAACCAGGTGCATCCTGGAATATTGAATCCAAAGAACCGACTTTTATGACTGATTACGAATTTTATGCTGGGAGAAAAGATTATGCTGAGAATACAGCCGGTGGTTACTACGCGGTCAGAATTGCTATTGCCGAGCAGTTGGAAAAAAGAAAGAAGCAAGCGACCGCATTAGTATTCAGAGAAATTGGTGATGCAGGGACGCCTGCGCTAGGCGTTTGGAAATGTCGTAATACAGTCAGAGCTGCCTTGGACAAGAAGCCGCTGACTTTTTCAACTGTCAATTTGGCCCTTGATTATATTGCCACAAAACTTACTGTTCCAATAAAATACTACAAAAAGAATAGTAAAATTCTGGATGTGCTTGCCCATCAAAGGACTTTGCTTGATTTTTCTTAACTGTGAATTTTTCGGTCCGCAATCATTAAAAACTTCATAATAACTCTTACTTTATGGCACTGCCACAAAAACCCAGAAAAGGATTTGGCGACCGCGGCCTCATTATCTCAGGCAAAAGGCGCAAGGAAATAATGGAGTTGCGAAAAGAGGCTTTTGTGGAAATGTATAACAAGCCTCCGGGCAGTGTCACAATCAGGCATTTAGGCAGGGAAGACATATTCATCGGAAGGACAAACTCCGGGACTGTTGTGCTTAATCATGGTCAAGTCGAAGAATTCAAGGCGCATTTTGGCCAGCTCAAGAAGCGCCCAAGTCTGCCAGATAGGGTGAAAGCCAATGAAATAGCGCTCAAAGCCCCTATAGGAAAAATAATTTTTTTTAGCGGCGGGGTATTGGTCAGGGCCAAAAATGGCGGAGTATCCGCCTTCTCCGAAGCCCTTTCTAATGAATTGGCGCGGTTTATGGCTGCTTCAGGAGAGATAACGTTTTCGTATTCCGGCTGGGTGTTTGAAAAGCGTCTCGACGGAATTTACTTCCTGGAAGATTGAGTTCTTGATTCGTTCTTTACTTCTTGTATTTGGTGAACTGCGCGAGCAGCGCCTCAAGTTGCACGCGCTCGTTTGCGCCCTCGACCATTCTGAAGTTGTATTCTCCGATTGTGTCAATCAGCTCTATTTTTGTTTTTCCGGGGACTTCCTTCTCGTCCATCGCAATCAGTTCGCGGTGCAGCTGTGTAATCACGTCCTCGCCGCTCATGCCGTATTCGTAAAGCAGTTTATCGAGCAATGCCCGCGCTTCGAGGAATTTTCCGCTCAAGGCAACTTTGATGAGTTCCTTGACTTCATCCGGCCTCGCTTTTGCGCTGACCTCGTAGATTGTTTTGTCCGTGATTTTGTGGGCTGTTGTTGCCGAGGCCTGGAGCACGTTGATTGCTTTTCTCAAATCCCCTTGGCTCACGTAAATTATTGCCTCAATCGCTTCATTGCTCAAATCTATTTTTTCGTTTTCGGCAACCCCTTTCACGCGCTCGCCGATGTCCTTTGAGGAGAGCTGGTTGAACCTGAAAATGACGCACCTCGATTGTATCGGTTCAATGAGCTTGCTCGAAAAGTTGCAACTGAGTATGAACCTGCACGTGCGTGAGTACATTTCCATTGTCCTTCTCAGTGCTTGCTGTGCGTCAAAGGTTAGCGCGTCGCTTTCGTCCAGAAAGATTATTTTGAACCCGAAGTTGAATGCGAGTGTTCGCGCAAAGTTTTTGATGGTGTCCCTGACCACGTCAATGCCCCTTTCATCGCTGGCGTTCAGTTCCAAAAAATTCTGGGAAAAATTTTCCTTGAAGAATTCCTTGGCCATGGAAACAGCCGCGGAGGTTTTGCCTACTCCCGCGGGTCCTGAAAACATGAGGTTCGGCATCGTGTTGTTCTGCACGTAGGTTTGCAGCCTTTGCGTGATGTTTTTCTGCCCCACCACCTCGCTCAGTTTTTTTGGCCTGTATTTTTCAATCCAGGGGAGCTCTATGCCTACGTCCATTATTGGATGTGAAATCATAATAGTTTTAAACCGATTCGCACCCCTTTTAGTAGGTTTTTCATGGATTCGAAGCACCTAAAGGTTTTGTTTGTTTTCGCGCTTGTGTATGCCGCGCTTTATGCGCTTGGAATGATAATCGGGCCCCTGCAGGACTGGAATTTTTCCCTTGATTTTTCGAGGCTTGATTACACGCTTTACTTCCTGCCGATTGCTGGGTTCTTTTTTGTGTATTTGCTGGTCCCATGGATGCGCGAGGAGCTCGGCTTTGGAAACACCTTCCTGTACATTTTTCCGGCGCTTTTAGCGGTCTTTTCCTACATTGCTTTTGTGGTTGCGGTTTACTATTATTTCGGGAACCAGGCCTCGCTTTCCGGGGTCGACATTTCGGTTTTCCGCCTGGATTATTTTTCGCTTTTCCTCCAGTCCTCTTACATTTACTTTGTGCTTGCCGGAATAGGCGGCTGGGCCGCGCGCATGCTGATTGAGAATTTCGATGAAATGCCCAAGGAAAAAGGTTCGGGGAAAAAATCCCGCGGCGAAGGCGGGCACGAAATCAGCTCGAAACTTATTACAGGTGATTAACCCATGAGAATTCACGTGGAGGGCTATGGCTGTTCCATGAATCTCGCGGAAACCGAGATGATTCGCGGCCACGCGAAGGAAAACGGCGCCTCTATTGGCTCTGTTTCGGATTCTGATTTTCTTGTTGTGAACACTTGCGCTGTGAAGGAGCAGACCGAATTCAAGATGTTGGGCAGGATACGCAAACTCAATCAGGCCGCGGAAAAAAATGGTTCGCAGCTCATTGTTTTCGGGTGCCTGCCGAAAGTCAGCCCGCATCTGATAGAGGGGATCTCGCCCAACATAATCCAAATGGGCCCGGACCTTGAAAAGCTTTCCCAGGTTCTCGGAATAAAGGAGGCGCCTTTCTCGCCTTCAATCAATGCTTTGCGTGACAATCCTAACGTAACCATAATGCCGATAAACAGGGGCTGCACAAATTTCTGCACTTTCTGCGGCACCAAGTTCGCGAGGGGCAACGTGAATAGCTTTCCCATTGAGCATTTGAAGCGGCGTTTTGTTTCTTCGCTTCCTGATTCAAGGGAATTCTGGCTCACGAGCCAGGACACGGGCGCCTATGGCCTTGACATTGGAACCTCGCTCCCTGAATTGCTGCGCGGGCTTCTCTTGGTTCAGGGCGAGTACAGGATAAGGATAGGGATGATGAATCCGCATCACCTGAGGCGCATTTATGATTCGCTTGTGCCGCTTTTTTCCGATGGCCGCGTTTACAGGTTCCTGCACGTTCCGTTGCAGGCGGGCTCCAACAGGATACTTGCCTTGATGCGGCGCGGCTACACTGTTGAACAGTACTATGAACTAATTGGGGATCTTCGCAGGGATGTTCCGGACATTACCATTGCTACGGATGTGATTGCGGGCTTTCCAACGGAAACGGAGGCGGAATTTTCTGAAACCCTGAAGGCAATAAAGGAAACCTCGCCGGATATCGTGAACATTTCCAGGTTCGGCGCGAGGCCCGGAACAATTGCTGCTTCGATGGATGGGCAGCTGCACGGCCGCATAAAGAAGGAGCGGAGCAGGAGGCTTGCCTCGCTGTGCAGGGCAATTTCTTTCAGGCAGAACGGGCGCATGCTCGGCAAAACTGAAAGGGTTTTTGTGAGCGAGGAAGGGGTAAAGGGCAGGTTTATGGGCAGGTCCTCAAACTACAAGCCCGTAATCATAAGCGAGGATTTAAGGGGCAAATTTGCTGATGTGGAGATAACCTCGGTTTTTCCCACTTACCTCGAGGCGAAGGTAATTTCAGCCGAAAGGGAAAAGCCTGTTCTCAGGGGCTTGTTGGCTGCCAAATGAGCAAATATGCTATAATTTTAGCCTTAAGGATTTATGAGGCATCAATGATGCCTCGGCAACCGCTCCTTCAACGAATTGAACAATGGGAGAAAAGGCCGCAAATATTCATTTGTTCAATTCGTTGCCGGCGAGCACCCTTCCAGAACGGAGTTCTGGGGGCCTCGCAAAGCAATTGCTTTGCAAGGTGGCCGGGGTGAATGTTTTTAATATCTTCCAAATACACGTATTTCAGGGTTTATTGGCATGGATTTGCGCGGAGCATTGAACAGGTATCTGAAGAATTTTTCCACTGCATTTTCTTTCGTTTTGCTTTTGGTGTTCGTTCTTCCATTCATTCTTGGCAAGGAGGGCGAGTTTCTTGCGAGTTCCTTTGTTTCCTCGGCAACCGTTTTCATTGACTATGGGTTCATCAACGAGCCGCTTCTTAACTCGGCCCTTCTTCTCGCGCTGGCGTTTGTTTTCCTTTTCTGCTACTCCGTGCTTGTCTGCCTAATGGTTCTTGCGGTGAGAGGCGATTTGAGCAACGTGAAGATGAATAATTACCTCGCGGAAAAAATCGGGAAGTTCGCTTTCAGGTACTTCAGGTTCCTCGCGCTCTTCACGATTATTGCGTCCATTGCGGGGGCAATTCTCATTGCTTACGGTCTGCCTATCTGGGTGCTGAATTTGCTGCTGATGTTTTTGTCGGCTTCGTTCCTTTTCTTGCCCCAGACAATCGTGGTTGATGAGGAAAGCCTGGGCAGCTCCATTTTCAGGAACTGGGACTTCATTTCGAAGAACATGTTTTCTTTTGTGCAGGTCCTGGCCCTCGGAGTCGTGAGCCTGTTCCTGCTCCAGCTCATAGAATTTGCCCTTGATTACTTCTTTTTTGTCGGGAGCTTCGTTTCCCTGCTCATCGGGGTTGTTTTCCTCGTGCCTTTCATCGAGGTGGTGAAGACACAGATTTACATGCACCGGTTCGGCCTGATCAAGAGCTATCATCCTTCAGGCTGAGCTTTACGGCCGGGCAGTCGTTCAGCAATTCAAGCGCCTCCTTCATTGTTTCGGCCACGTAAACAAACCCGTATTTTCTCTTTTGCCTTGTGCCCCTCATGCTGAACAGCATTTCCTGCACCAGTTTTCTGTCCTCGTGCAGGCCGAACCTGCGTTCGGCTTCAGGTTCCGGCATTTCCATTGCGGCCAGGTTGTGCCTGTGAATCAGCGCAATTATGTCGTCCGCGAGCTTCGGCGCGTCCGCAACGCCCATTGTTTCGGCGCAGCGCTTTATTCCGGCAAGGCTTACAGCGCCAAGGCTTTTCAGGAGCATCCATTCCTCGAAGTAAGGCCTTGCCTTCAGCCCCTCCTTTTTCTTTTCGCATAATCCTGAAATTTTTTCCGCAATAATCTCCAGCCTTTCAATGAAGCGCTCCTCGTTTCCTGATTCCAAAGCTATTTTTTCCAGGTTTATTGCGGTGAGCTGAAGTACGCCGTCCGCGTTCCCGGTCAATACTCCAAACTGGTACGCGGTGGTTTTTTCGCTTGAGTTGTTCAGCACCAGTGCGTTGTTGAGGCCGCTTTTTTCGAGCAGCTTGAGCTGGTACTTGGAGTCGATTGATACGCTAAGTTCGAACTCTTCCGGGTTCGAGGAAAGCAGCATTGCCGCAATGGCAGTCGCGTTCTCCTTTCTCTTTGAAAGGCCTTCCCATTCGTAGCCGCTGAAGAGCGCAAGTTCGGCGCAGCGCTTCCCCGTAATAGAGAATATTTTTTCTGTCTCCAAGATTTCTTCGCGGAGTTTCCTCGGGTTCACGGGCTTTTCCGGCGCGATGGAAAAATTGAATGCCTTCAGCGTAACCGGGTTCGTGCAGAACCTGTCGAGTTTTGCGGCCTCGACAGGCGTCGCATAAGTTTTTTCCCCTGCAAAGAATTTCGAGTGCGCAAAAGTTTTCGTGGAAAAATCTTCGGCACCGTAAATGTGTATCGTGCCGTTGAAATGCAGTTCCCTCGCGTCCTTTGTTATGGCTGAGAGCCAGTTGTACTCCCTGAGTATTTCCCTGTCCTCGAACAATCCTGCGTTCAGCCTCTTTTTCACCTCGAATACCGGGAGGCCGAGGCGCACGTACTGGCCGTGTATCGGCTCGTGGCCGTATTCAAGCAGCTTCACGTTCACCATTTCGCGTATTATATGGGTGTTCAGATACCCTATTTTCAGGTCCTTTATCTTGTCCTCCACTTCGCTCCCGATTTTTTCTGCAACGTGCCTGCTGATGCCTGTTTCCTTGAGCAGCGACTTGATTATGTTGCCGCGGTCGAAAGACTCGAGCTTTTCGCGTGAAGTGAATACCTTGAGTTCCTCGAATGAAATGAATGTTTTTGCCGCCTCGGGATTGAGCTTTTCGAGCGTTTCCGCGGCCTTTCTCCTGAGCTGCTTTTCCCCGCCTTCAAAAGATTCGAGCTCCTTGATTACCTTCACCACTTCCCACTTAGTGGCGCCGCTCTCCTGGCATTCGAACGCTATCCTCTGTATTACTTCGCTGATGGGTTTTTTCTCTTCCACAGATGCTTTTAGTTCAAAAAAGTTCTTTAAATTGCCGCATCCTCTTGTATTTTTTACTATCGAGCCCTCAAAAGGCGAAGATAGTTGCCCCAACGGGTCGGCAGCAAGAAATGTTGGGCGTATATTCATTTGTCGACCCGTTGTCCGCCGTGGGCCTGCGGCGCGAAACTGTTGTTCGGAAACTTAACTTTTTAATGCCTTGGGTGTTTGAATAGTAAATAGGCTGTTTTTGCGGGGGTTTTATTCGTGGAGGTGCTTGACAAGATTGACCACAAGATTATCCAGTTGCTTCTCGAGGATGGGCGCGCGTCGTTCAGCACAATTGCAAAGGACGTGAAGCTCACGGATGTCGCGATAAAGAAGCGTTTCGAGCGCCTCAAGAGGCGCGGCGTGATTACCGCGATTTCCGCGGATTTGAACCTCAGGGCCCTTGGCTATGAAAACCCGATTTTTGTCCAGATAAGGAGCGAGCTCTCGAAGAACAAGGATGTCGTGAAAAAGCTCAAAGAGCTGGATTACATACTCGAGCTGCATCAGGTTCTCGGCGAATACAACCTTGTCGCGAAAATTGTTGTTCCCGACCTTGATTCCGCGGAAAAGTTTGTGGAGCGCCTCGGAACCATTGACGGCGTTCTCGACATCAAAACCCTTGTCGTGATTTCCGAAGTGAAAAAGTCAAAGTCGCTTCCTTCATTTTCATTCCAGAAGAAGCTCGCGTGAGATTTTGAATTCAGTTTTTTTGTGGTTCTTTTAAAAATTTGTTGATGCCACAAATCTTCTTTATTTGGGTCGGGGTGATTGGCTTTGCTGAAAATGATTATTGCGGAAAAGGCAATTGCCGGGCAGACAATTGCCTCGATTCTCGCGGGCAAAAGCGTTGCCGCCTCGAGCGTTGGCTCGGCGCAGGCATTCCGGTTCAAGGCAAACGGAAATGACTGCATTGTTTTTCCCCTGCGCGGCCACATAAGCGATGTCGAGTTCCCAAAGAAGTACAGTTACTGGGTCGGCACGGATTTGAAGAAGCTGCTTCACGCCGAAATAGAGTACGCGGGAAAGGAAACCGCAATCATTGCCGGCCTGAAGGGCATTGCAAAGGAATGTGATGAGGTAATTATTGCGACCGATGCCGACCGCGAGGGCGAAAGCATAGGCGTCGAGGCCCTGAATTACCTGAAAGAGGCTAACCCCAAAATAAAATTCAAGCGCGCCTATTTCTCCGCAATCACAAAGAAGGACATTGACAAGGCATTTTCAAGCCTCTCTGAGGTTGACTATAATTTCGCTGATTCCGCGGACTCGCGGCGCGAAATAGATTTGATTTGGGGCGCCGTGCTCACGAGATTCATTTCCCTTGTTTCGGGGAAGCTTGGCAAGGATTATTTGAGTGTTGGCCGCGTCCAGACGCCCACGCTTGCAATCATAGTAAATAGGGAGAAGGAGCGCCTTGCATTCAAGGTGAAGCCGTACTGGGAGGTGCTCGCGCACTTCAAAAAGGATTCCATTGCCTTTGTTGCCGGGCACAAGAACGGGAAGTTCTGGGCAAAGGATGGGGCGGAAAAAATTGCGAAGCTCAAGGTCCGGTTCGGAATTGTAAAATCCATCAAGAGTTCCAGGCGCACTTTAAGCAGGCCCACTCCTTTCAATACAACTGATTTTCTGAGGCAGGCGACCACACTCGGTTTTTCCGCGAGCCAGGCAATGGAGATTGCCGAAGGCCTGTACCAGCAGGGCTTCACTTCCTATCCGAGAACGGATAACACGGTTTATTCCGCAACCCTTGACTTAAAGGAAATTCTTTCGGAAATGGCGAAGGTTCCCGAATTTTCGAAGGATGCAAACGCATTTCTCGCCAAGGGCGTGCTGAATCCTTCGCGCGGAAAAAAGGAAACCACGGACCACCCTCCGATACACCCGGTTACCGCGGCACCGAAATCGAAGCTTAGCGAGAGGCAGTGGAAAATTTATGAATTGATTGTGAGGCGCTTCTTTGCAACTCTTAGTGAAGATGCGGTCACTGAAAACATGGCCGTTGACATTGATGTTGAGAAAGAGCCGTTTGTTGCGCACGGCCAGAAGATTGTGAAAGCCGGCTGGAAGGACGTTTATCCGTACTCGGGCATTTCAGAAGTTTTTTTGCCTCCGCTTTCCGAGGGTGAAAAGGTCGGGCTTGAAAAGCTTGATTTGCTTTCAAAGGAAACCCAGCCGCCTTCACGCTACAGCGAATCAACACTCATAAAGCTGATGGAGGACCTTGGCATTGGCACGAAGAGCACGAGGCACACGATAATACAGAAGCTCTTCGCGAGGCATTACATAATGGGGAGCAAGGCAATTGAGCCGAACAAAATAGCGTTTGCGGTTGTGGATGCGCTTGAAAAGAACGAGGTGGCTGCGGTAAAGCCTGAGATGACCGCCGAACTGGAAAAGGAAATGGACCAGATTGCGGCGGGCAAGAAAACAAAGGCCGAGGTGGTAGAGGGATCGCGGGAACTTTTGGGAAAAATACTTGAAAGGATGCTTGAGAACAAGGATAAAATCGGTTCGCATTTGAGGGAAGCGTTGCGTGAGGACTCGATTGTCGGCAAGTGTGACAAATGCGGCGGCCAATTGAGGATGCTAATGAGCAGGAACAAGAAGCGCTTCCTCGGCTGCACTAATTATCCGAAGTGCACGAACACTTATCCGTTGCCGCAGAAGGGGAAAATTGTTCCCACAAGCAACTTGTGCGGGAAATGCGGAACCCCGGTCATAAAGGTTTTTGGGCAAAGGTACCGGTTTGAAATGTGCGTGAACCCGAACTGTGAAACCAAGGCACAGTGGAAGGCGCAGAAGGAAAAGGCTGCGGCAGCAAAAGAAAATAAAATCGAGGGTGCGCAAACTGTTTCGTGAACAACCAAAAATAATCTGCTGCCTTCATGCGTGGGCAATTCACATAAAAATTTTTATTGCAGCAAACCAATAAAGTAATTCGGCGGATTTTCAGCGTGTACCTTATTTCTGAAAAATCGGTTTCTGCAAAATCTTTTTTAGGATTGGAGTTGGGAACGGGGTTCTTTTTTTCTTCAATTAGCTTGGTGAGCCTAACCCCGCTCCAAACTTGTTTGGTTGGATTCACTTTTTAGGATTGGATCCCCCCGGATTTTCTGTCCAAACTAATAAGGTGCCGTCCAGCTTTTTATAAATTCGTTGAATTTGGCTGTGAGTTTTGTATACTGATTATTAAATTGAATGTACTTTTGGTATATTGTTGTTCATGTCTTCTGTAATGCGCTTGGATGATGAAATCAGGCTCAAAATTCTCTCCGCCCTGCTCAAACAAAATTCGGTTTCCCCGAACATCAGGCAGCTGCAGCGCTACACGGGCTACCACAAGGCAACCATAAAGTCCTCGCTGGATTTCCTTTCGAAGGAGGGCTTGCTCATGGGCTTTGGGCCTAAATTTGATTTCCAGAAGTTCGGGTACAGGCTCGAGGTGCTGAGCTTTTTCCAGGCCGACCTCACTCAGAAGGGGCTTTTCGCAAAATTTTTGGCGGAGGCAAAGAAAGACCCGAACATTTACTTCCTTTCAGGAGTTGTCGGCTCGGGCAACTGGAACATAATGGCGAGGCACATGTACAGGGACATCGAGTCTTATCACAGGGAGGTGAACGCAAAGTACTTTGAAAAGATTCCCGGCATGCACGACCTCATGAAGGGAAGGGAAATTTTTTACGTGACCGAACCGTTCTACAAGCTCGCCTCGAGAACTGATTCGCTGGTTGAGCTGGTGAGAAAATCCAAGGGTGTTGAAAATGAGGGTTGAAATAAGCATGGGCAAAACAATCCGCGAAAATGCCGACTCTTATTATGAGCTCGCAAAAAAGGCCAGGAAAAAACTGGCTGGGCTGGGCAAGGGCGAGCAGGAACTGCGCAAAAAAATACTTGCGGGAAAGGCCTCTGCCACGGAAAAAAAAGTCGCGCATGCGAGGAAAAGGGAAAAGAAGTGGTTTGAAAAGTTTCACTGGTTTTTCACGAGCGAAGGTTTCCTTGTGATCGGCGGGAGGGACGCCAAGAGCAACGAGGTCGTGGTGAAAAAGAATGCGGAGAAGAACGACGTTTATTTTCATGCCGACATTCACGGCGCGCCGCATGTTGTTCTGAAAACCGCGGGAAAAAAGCCGGGTGAAAAGTCTTTGGCGGAATCCGCGGTTTTTGCGGCGGTTTTTTCCAAGGCGTGGGATTCGCAATTGGCTGCGGTTGACGTTTACTCGGCATCCCCGGAACAGGTTTCCAAGAGCGCGCCCTCGGGTGAATCAATTGGCACGGGCGCTTTCATGGTTTATGGCGAGAGGAAGTGGTTCAGGAAAACCCCGCTGAAATTTGCGGTCGGGGCAAAAAAAGGGGCGGATTCTTTCGGGCTTATTTCCGGGCCTTTGGATGCGGTGAAAGCCAATTCTGATTTTTTTGTGGAAATTGTTTTCGGCGCCCTTTCGAAAGGTGATGCGGGAAAAATGCTGAAGAAGCGCTTTGAGGCGCGGTTCGGGGTTTCTGTTTCCCTTGATGAAATAGTTTCTTTGCTGCCGAACGGCACAATGCGTTTGGCCACACCTTAGCGGCGACGAGATAGCTTATTATTTGTTTCATAAGATTTTTTCTTGTATGATCAGCAAGCCCAAAAAGCAGATTTCGCTGCGCGTTGAGGATCCTGACCCTTCACATGTCGGCAGGAACATCATTACCCTGGACAGGAAGAGCAAGGAGGAACTTGGCGTTACTTCAGGTGACATTGTGGAGGTTCAGGGTTCGCAAAAAACCGCCGCGGTCATCTGGCCTGCACGCCAGGAGGATGAGGAAAAGGGCCTGATAAGGATGGATAATCTCATCAGGCGGAATGCCGGCGTTGCTTTGGGCGACAAGGTTCTCGTGCGCAGGGCGGAGTTTGCCGAGGCAAAGCGCGTTGTCCTGGCGCCGACGCAGGACGTGCGCATAATAGCTTCCGGTTACGACAGGATACTCAAAAAGAATTTCATAGGGAGGCCCCTGACAAAAGGGGATAGTGTGTGGATAAGCGTTTTCGGTTCGGGATTTGTTTACCAGGTTGTTGATACCAATCCCCGCGGAATAGTCAAGGTCACGGATTTCACGCAGTTCATTCTGCGCGAGGAGCCCGTCAAGGACGGGGTTTCGGGAATTCCAAAAATCGCGTACGAGGACATCGGGGGAATGGATGAGGAGATCAGGAGGGTGAGGGAAATGATTGAGCATCCGATGAAGCATCCGGAGATTTTTAGGAAGCTCGGCATCAATCCCCCGAAAGGCGTGCTGCTTTATGGCCCCCCGGGAACCGGAAAAACTTTGCTTGCAAAGGCGGTTGCCAACGAAACCCAGGCCCATTTCATTCCCATCTCTTCGCCTTCCATTATGAGCAAGTTTGTGGGCGAGGCGGAGGAACGCATCCGCGAAGTTTTCAAGGAGGCGGAGAAGAATGCGCCTTCAATAATTTTCTTTGACGAGATTGATGCAATCGCGCCTAAAAGGGACGAGGTTGTGGGCGAGGTTGAGAGGCGCGTTGTTGCGCAGATTCTCAGTGCAATGGATGGCATGGAGGCGCGCGGGCAGGTTATTGTAATCGGCGCAACGAACCGCGTGAACAGCATTGATGAGGCATTGAGAAGGCCGGGCCGCTTTGACAGGGAAATCGAGATTGGGGTTCCTTCAAAAGAGGGCCGGCTCAAGATTCTGCAGATTCACACGCGCGGAATGCCGATTAGCCCTCCGATGGATTACCTGCAGATTGACAAGGCAATAAAAAATCTCAAGGGCAATGAGGGTGCCGTGAGGAAAATCAGGGAAATTCTGGCTAGGCTGCAGGAAGTAAAGTCCGAAGAGCGGCAGAAGTGGCTTTCCAATCTTGCCGAAAACGAGCGCAATGAAGTGATTAGCGTGATGCTGAACCTTTTTCTTGATGACCTGGCCAGCAAGCTGCACGGTTTTGTTGGCGCGGACCTGGAGGCGCTTGCAAAGGAATCTGCAATGAAGGCGCTCAGGCGTTACTCGGACGAAATAGACTGGGAAGAGGAGACCATTCCTGCCGAAGTTCTTGAGCGGCTCGAGGTGAATAAAGACGATTTTTTTGACGCCATGAAGGACGTGCATCCTTCCGCCCTGCGTGAGGTTGCAATCGAGGTGCCGAACATAAAGTGGAGTGACATCGGTGGCCTTGAGAAGCTCAAGGAGGAGCTGAAGCAGGCTGTAGAGTGGCCGTTGAGGAATCCCGAGAGCTTCCAGAAGATGGGCATCAGGCCTCCGCGTGGCATTCTGCTTTATGGGCCTCCGGGCTGCGGAAAGACCGCGATTGCGAAGGCCATTGCGACGGAATCCGAGGCGAATTTCATCAGCATCAAAGGGCCGCAATTAGTCAGCATGTGGGTGGGCGAAAGCCTGCCTTATGATGAGGAACTGCTTGTCTTTGATGGCAAAAACATTTTCAGGGAAAAAATAGGCAGGATTGTCGAGGAAAGGCTTGACCTTAAGGTAGTGACTTTCGACGCTGATGGAAAGGCCCTGTTTTCCGAAATAAAAGATTTCATGAAGCATAAGCTTCACGGAAAGATGCTTGAAGTGAAAACTAGGACTGGTAGGAACATAAGGGTCACTGACAAGCACTCGTTGTTTACTCTTGTGGATTCTGAAATACAGTCCGTTGCAACAGCCAATCTCATTCCAGGCGAAAGCGTCATTGCCATTCCCTCAAAGATACCGAACATCGATTCGAACCTCACAGAAATAAATTTGTTCGATTTTTTCAGTGAAGACCACGGTTATGTACTGCATAACGTTTCCGCCAACCTTGCAAAAGCCGTTGAGGAGTTTGGTTTGGGCGAGGTTTCTTCCATGCTAAAAATTTCAAAAAAATATTTGTCAGATATACGCGGAAAAAACCTTTCCATTTCAGCAAAAAGTTTCCGTTCATTGATTGATAAGGGGTTCAAGCAGGATTTCTCCGGTGTAACCATTGGAGTCAAGGGTGCGAGAAATCGCCTGCCAATCATAATAAATGTTGATGCTGCTTTCTGCAGGCTGCTGGGGTTGTTCATTGCGGAAGGCGACTTCAATAGGGAGGTCGTGAGAATAACAAATGCGAATGAGGAAATAAGGAAAGACATTGCAAAAACCCTTTTCTGTTTGGGGCTGCCGGCAACTTTCACCGACACTACTATTGTGGTTAACTCCTACATTTTCAAGCGGGTACTGGAAAAAGTGTTCGGCCTCGAGACTGGCGCTTTCAACAAAAAGGTTCCGCGTTTCCTATTTTCAGGCTCCAATGCACAGGCATGCGGCTTCCTCAAGGGTTATTTCAGCGGCGACGGCTCGATAAGCAGAAGCGAGAGAAGGTATGTGATTGAGGCTTCTACTGTAAGCGTGGAACTCGCCAATGACCTGCTTTACCTGCTGCTCAAGCTTGGCATCGTTGCCTCGCACGGGGAAAAGAAAGAATGGAGTGGCAGCACAAGCCACAGAATCCAAATTTTCGGCGTGGATAACTTCAGGAAATTCCTTTCCATAGGTTTCATTGACTCAAGAAGAGATTCATTGGTCTCCAAATACATTGGGGAAAAGGCCTGGTCCCGCAGCAACACAATCCCGATTAATGATAAAATACAAAACGCCCTTACACAGGCTTTCGGCTCCTATCCAAAGAACGCCTCTATCGGCATAAGGAAGCTCGGGGAAGCCCTGAGCATTGTCGATGTTTCCAAAACGAAGTACGCTTCACTCTGGAGGCTCATTGAATCCGATATTTACTGGGACGTGGTTGAGGAAATAAATGAATTGAATCATGAAGGTGCTGTTTATGATATTGCGGTGGAGCCATGCCAGAATTTTGTCGCCGGCTTCGGCGGGATATTTGCGCATAACAGCGAACGCGGAATAAGGAAGGTTTTCCAGCGCGCCCGCCAGGTTTCCCCTGTAATAGTTTTCTTTGACGAGATTGACAGCATTGCCTCGAGAAGGGGTGCGAACGGAGATTCGGGAGTGAACGAGCGCATGGTTAACCAGCTGCTTACCGAGCTTGACGGAATCGAGGAGTTGAAGGGCGTTGTTTTCATTGCCGCAACCAACAGGCCCGACCTTCTTGACCCGGCGCTTCTGAGGCCCGGCAGGATAGACAAGATAATTAAGGTTCCTGCCCCTGACGTTGAAGCGAGAAAGGCGATATTGAGGATTCACTCCAGGAACGTTCCTCTCGCGAAGAGCGTTTCCTTGGATGATATTGCGCACAAGACCGAGGGATATAGCGGCGCGGATCTCGAGGCGCTGATAAGGGAGAGCGCTTTGATTGCCTTGGCGGAATCCAATTTCAAGGCTTCGGAGATAAGGCTTTTGCACATTGAGGAAGCAATGAAGAAGATGGTGCCTTCGGTTACCAAGGAAACCAACGAGGCTTATGATGCGTTCAGGAATTCGATTTCACAGGTGTTCAGGCCTTCGTATGTGCGATGATAGCATAACTATTGAGCAGCAGCGA
>JBBSVV010000004.1:0-26278 GCA_038046625.1 archaeon
TGGTTGTGTGTGAAAGCCCGAACATTGAGGAAGATGCTTTGCTTCTGCAGAAAACCTTTGAAAGGCTTTGAATGAATTGCTCCGAGAAAGCTTAAATCCTTCATCCGGGTAAATTGTTTATGGCGGCAAGAGTTCCTTCTGTTGGCTTCGACATGCTAGTTTTTCCTAAAGTGCAGCGGGTTTCCGGGGTACTTCTGCAAAATGCCTACGTTATTTACAGTAAAAGTTTTCCTGCAGACCAGCAATTGTCTTACAAGGAATTCGCTGATTTTTCCCATTTGCCCGGAGAGAAAACTTACCTGGTTTTGGCCATAGAAAAGGGGGGCAAAAGAGTCGTTGCAGGAAGCTTTTTCGCTTATTTTCCAAAGACAAGCCACCTTCATTGCGGCTTAATGTATGTCGACCCTTCGTGGCGTGGAAAGAGGATTGGCAATTCCTTTTTCAAGAGAGCCGAGCGCTCGTTGCTTTCAAGGCACAAAAATGCCGAGTATTTCACTTTGCAGACGGAGTCCGCAATCAGATACCAGGAGGGGATTTCCCCTGAAAGAAGATTGGCCAATTTTAAGCGGGAGAGATTTTGGGAAAGGCTCGGCTTTCTGAGGCTTAATGTTCCGCTTCCAACTGGCTCAATTAAAGGCTCCAATGCTTTTTGGGACTTGCGTGTCAAGACTTACGGGCATCGTGACCCAAATGAGTGGGCAACCATCGAGAGAAAGCAGGCGGCTAGGCTTCTGATAGACATTAACAGGCTGAATCCGGGCCTCAGGCAAAAGACGGAGTTAGGGGTTTTCCTTTCTCCGGATGCAAGGCGCCAAATTTTGAGAGAACTTGGGGCAAAACATGAATCGAGGGGCTTTTTGCTCGGGCCGCCTTTCAGGCTCAAGTCAGGCTCAAGAAATCAACCAAGATGAAAAATCTGGGAAAAAGATTTGTGAAATTCTTTGCAGCTGCATTCACGGTAGCTTCTTCACGAATATGCACGGCACCGGGCACGCGTCCGCGGCTTCCTGGTTTTGCGCGAGCTTTGCCTCGTCGACTATCTTGAATTCCTGCGTTCCATGCTCGCCCTGCTCCTTTCCCGAGCCAATCAAATGCGATTTGTCGCCTTCCATTACCCAGTCTTCGGGGTTGATTGCGGCGCATGCTCCGCATCCTATGCAGATTTCCTTGTGGTGCTCAATCTTGAATTTTGCCATCAGTTAAAACCTCTATAGTATATGTCCGCCCGATTCATTAAAGTTCATTCAAGCCTTATTTAAATGTTTCCGCAGCGTTAACGCCGTTAAGCCGATTTTTCGTCCATCCGCTTGATTTGCTATTCAACAACCCAAAAGGAATCCGCGTCATTCATGGTGCGGTCTTGCGGATTCCTTTTCCGTTGACGGCAAATTGATATCCCTCAATTATTTCCTTTGTGTGCTCCGCGACATTCGGCTTTGAAATGATTTTTTTGATTGTGCCTTTTTCGTCTATGAGAAAGGTCGTGCGCGCAATTCCCATGAATGTTTTGCCGTACATGCTTTTTTCCTTCCACGCGCCGTAAGCCTCGATAACTTTTCCTGTTTCATCGGAAAGTATTGGGAAAAAAAATTTGTATTTTTGCGCGAACTTTTTGTGCGAATCTATTGAATCCTTTGATATTCCATAAACGAGTATGCCATTCTTTTTGAGTTCCGCATAATTGTCGCGTATGTTGCACGCCTGTGCCGTGCAGCCCGGGGTATCATCCTTCGGGTAGAAGTATAAAGCAACTTTTTTTCCTTTCAATGAGGAAAGCTTCACAGTTTCATTGTTCTGGTCTTTGAGTGAAAAGTCCGGCGCCTTTTGCCCTTCTTGAATCATAGGAACATTTCGGTATGCAAGTGGTTATAATGTTTTTTCCGCGTTAAGTTCCGGGCAGAACGCAGGGCTGTGAGGCGGAGCAGTTCTCCGGTTCATAATCAAAGCCCTCCGGAATCGGGCATTTCTCGGAGTAAATGCATGCCTCGTTTGTGATTGAATTGAACATTTCCTGCGTGGGCTCTCCGGAACCGTAATAAATCAGAATCTTGTCCAAATCACTTGGCTTGTAGGCGCCGAATCCGGAATTTTCTTTTCCGTTCACGTACATCCCGAGCTTTTCGGATGCGTTCGAGCAATACTCGTTCGTTCCGTCATTGAAGCATTCGCTGTTGAATTTCATTCCTATGCTTGAAAAGAATTCGTTCAAATCCGCGTTCCTGCTCTGGAAATGTATTACGCCCGGGTGAAAGTCATGCAGATGAACAAAAGGGTCGATTTCCTTGTATTCGGTGCTCATGTACTCGGCCTTGTTGAAGTCAACCATTTTCTCTTCAAGATAAACCCTGAAGTCCGTGTGCACATGGTAATCGCCCTCGCTGTCGGCAGTGCTGCCCTGTATGCAGCCTGAAATGGCAAGGATGATTGCAAGCGCCGCGAGTGCCTTCATGCTATTTGTTGGCTCGGAAAACCATTTTAACCCTGAGGGTTCTTCGCGGTTTTTCCCCGTGGGCTGGTTACCTATAAATATTGGGTTGTGGCAATTCAGTTATGCGTCAGCAATTAATCGCGCTCGCGTTCATTTCGCTTTTTCCGCTCGCCTTTTCGGCAGCCTGCGCCTCGGATTCGCAGTGCGCGGAAACGCAGCAGTGCGTGGGCGGCGCATGTGCCGAGCTCCGCTGCGAAAGTGGCGAGGCTGTGTCAAACCATGCGTGTGTGCAGGTAAAAGCCGGGTTTGCGTCCGCGCAGCTCAAAAGGATTATTGAAGCGCCGCCGCAGATTCTTGTTGCGGGGCTCTTTTCGGGCTTGCTTTTCATGGCGGTGTTTGCGGTGTTCATTTCCGCTTCGGTAAAAAAGGGGCCGGTTGAGGACGCGCCGAAAGAGCCCCCGAAAATCGCGGAAGAGGTTGTTGTGGAGTCGCGCAGGAAAAAAATTGAGCGCCTCAAGAACAGGCTTTCACCGGAAAACAAGGAGCAAAAATAACTCCCGCAAAAAACTTGTTTTTGTTTTACTGCCTGCCGCTGTTCGGTAGAACGCGCGAGTAATGCAGGAGCTTGCGCAGCGCCCTTAACGCTTTTGTGAACGGGGCATAAGCAAACACCGCAAACAAAATCACGGCAACGGCAAGGCGCCCGTAAGGGACCTGTATGCCGAGTGCCGGAACCGCCTTGTACAGCTGCATTGTTATCCACGCGAGGCAAATAACCAGGAGGATGTTCTTTGCGAGGCTCTTGAGCCAGTTGATTGATTCCGGCGTGTGCTCCTGTATGTGCTGCTTCTGGATGCGCGGTGCGAGAGCGGGAATCATTGCGGTTATTTTGTCGTGGAGCTCAAGCCTGCTGTAGAGCGGCTGGAACAAAAGCAAAGTGATTAATATAATGAGGAACGCGACCGGCGCGAGCACAAGGGCTTCCGATGCCGCGAGCAGCGGCAGGATTGATATTGCTATGATGATTACGAATTCCCCCAAAGGGCTTAGTAGTATCGCCATTTGGCTTGATTCGCGGTTCGTTATTCCGAATACCGGCCCGAAAACCGTGAGTATTATGGCGTGCACGATAATGCTCGCAATCCCCAGGATTCCGGCAAGGGTTACCAGGCCGATGAACTCCGAGAGTGTTGGTATCTGGGCCGCCGTTATTTCGGTGTTGTAGAAGAGGCTCGCGCCGAACGCAACGAAAAAGAACAGCAGGAAAAAGTCGCGTGAAAAATTTATTTGGCTCTTGACTTTCTGCCCCACTGAAAGCTCGGAAAGCGCGAAGCCCGCGAAGTACGCTCCGAGCGCGGGTGAGAGGCCCAAAAAGCTTCCGGCTGTCGCGACAAGCAGTCCTACGGAGAGCGCATACAATGTGAGTTCCGTGGTCCCGAGCTCTTTTGCGAAGCGCTGCTCGATTGCCTTTGAAAGCTCGTGCACCACAAAGAAGCTCACCCCCGCAAACACTATGGCCGTCAATCCGAGTTCAATTGCCGAACCGGATGACGCAAAGCTTGAAATGAATACCAGCACGAGAATTCCGAGGAAGTCCTGCAGTATGAGCACAGCGAGCGCCATTTGTACGGGCTTGTCCCTTATCAGGCCCCTGTCCAAAATGAATTTTCCAACTATTGCGGAGCTGGTTGAAAAAAGCATGAGGCCCACTGCCGCGGAGAAGAGGAACGAGAATCCCGCGAGCGAGGCGATTGCAAAACCTACTAATGCGCATGCAATCATGTCCGCTAGGGCCAGGCCGAGTGTTGAGGTTCCTGATTTCACGAAGTCCCTGAATGAAAGCTCTATGCCGAGGTAGAACAGCAAAACGAACAGCCCTAATTCTGAGAACCCCTTTACGAGCACGTCTTCCGCGCCGAGGAACTGGAGTCCTGCGGGGCCGAGCACAAACCCCGCGAGTATAAAACCCAGCACGGGATTCTGGCCGAAGCGCTTGCACAGCATGCTCAGCACGAGACCGAAAACGAGTATTACTCCTATCGTCTGCAGCGGAATTGTGGCGGGATCAATCATGCATCTAAATAAGTTTTTTCTGGAATAAAAAGCTTTGGAAACGCGCTTTTGCCGCGCAGAATAGTTTTTCTTAAAAACACTCCAGTTCCCATTAATAACGGCCGATGATGACCTGACGATGATTCTGATTCCATTCAGGAAAATGAGGACAGATGGGCGGACTGAGGCTTTTGTTTTAATTCGGTTTTGGGTGTTCTGATGCTTGCGGCGCAAAAGGAGCTTCGTTCCTTTGGGGACAAGTCTAAAGGGGAGTTTCTCCGGCGTTTTTTCAAAACGGGAAAGGGCGAGTATGCCCATGGCGACGTTTTTCTTGGAATAACCGTTCCGCAAACGCGTGCGGTCGCGAAAAAATATTCCGGGATTCCGCTAAGTGATGTGCAGAAGATTATTTCCTCGAAGTTCCATGAGGAGCGGCTGCTTGCGCTTTTGATTCTGGTGCAGAAATTCTCCACGGGAAATGAATTGGAAAGGAAAATTATCTTTGATTTTTATTTTGATAACATGCGTTTCGTGAACAACTGGGATCTCGTTGACTTGAGCGCGGGCAAGATTGTGGGCGAGTATTTGCGCGGCAAGGAAAAGGCGATGCTCCGTGACCTTGCGTGCTCCGGAAATTTGTGGGAGAGGCGCATCGCAATCGTTTCGACTTTCGATTTCATAAAAAAGAATTCCTTCGAGGAGGCATTCGCGGTTTCGGAGTTGCTCCTGAACGACAAACATGACTTGATTCACAAGGCAGTGGGCTGGATGCTCCGCGAGGCGGGAAAGCGTGACCAAAAGGCTGAGGAGCGCTTCCTTGAGAAGAATTGCAAAAAAATGCCGCGCACGATGCTCCGCTACGCTATCGAGAGGTTCCCTGAAAAGAAGCGCAAAGCCTACCTTGCGGGCAAAATTTGAACGGCTTTTGCGGTTTGATTATAAAGTTTTTCAGGCTATTTGTTGTCTGGTTCCGATGGCTAAAATCGTTCTTAACGAAAGGAGTTCCCGCATCACTGGTGGCGACAAGAGGGCGCCGAACAGAGCCATGCTCCGCGCCGTGGGTTTCAACGATTCTGATTTCTCAAAGCCGATAATAGGCGTTGCGAGCACCTGGAGTGAAATTACGCCATGCAATGCGCACATAGACAAGCTTGTGCTGAGGGCAAAGCAGGGCGCCGAGGAAGCAGGTTCGAAGGCGCAGATTTTCGGCACCATTACTGTTTCAGACGGGATTTCAATGGGGACAGAAGGAATGAAGTATTCGCTCGTTTCAAGGGAAGTGATTGCGGATTCGATTGAGGTTGTTTCGAACGCGCAGTCATTTGACGGCCTCATTGCGGTCGGCGGCTGTGACAAGAACATGCCCGGGTGTTTGATTGCAATGGCAAGGTTGAACATTCCAAGCATTTTCGTTTACGGCGGAACAATAAAGCCGGGCAATTACAATGGGAAGGATGTGGACATTGTGAGCATTTTCGAGGCGGTTGGAAGCTACAGCGCGGGCAAAATTTCGAAGCACGATTTTCACGGGATAGAATGCCACGCGTGCCCCGGGCACGGGAGCTGCGGCGGAATGTACACCGCAAACACAATGGCATCGGCAATTGAAGCGCTCGGAATGAGCCTGCCAGGTTCGGCCTCAAATCCCGCGGAAAGCGAGGATAAGAGGAGTGATACTTTTGAAGCCGGAAAGGCCGTTGTTTCGCTTTTGAAAAGCAACATAAGGCCGAAGGACATCATGACTAAGAGTGCTTTCGAGAACGCGATTACCGTTGTCATGGCTCTCGGCGGTTCCACCAATTCGGTTTTGCATTTGATTGCAATCGCAAAAACTCTCGAGGTTCCGCTTTCAATTGGTGATTTTGACAGGATTTCGAAAAAAGTGCCGCACATAGCTGATTTGAAGCCTTCAGGCAAATTTGTGATGGCTGACCTTGACAAGGTTGGCGGTTCCGCGGCCGTGATGAAGGTTCTTTTGGATGTGGGTTTGCTGCACGGCGGCTGCATGACGGTTACGGGCAAAACAATGGCCGAGAATCTCAAAAATGCGCCGAAGCTCACTGACCACAATGAAATAATCAGGAGCCTCAGGGAGCCGTTGCGCAAAACCGGCCCGTTGGTTATTCTGCGCGGCAATCTTGCTCCGGAGGGTGCGGTTGCAAAGGTTTCGGGCCTGAAAAGAACTTCAATTACCGGGCCTGCAAAAATATTTGAATCTGAGGAGGCGTGTTTGGATGCGATTCTCGGAAAAAAAATTGTTGCGGGCGATGTGATTGTTATTCGCTATGAGGGCCCCAAGGGCGGGCCGGGCATGCGGGAAATGCTCGCGCCCACTTCCGCATTGATAGGCGAGGGCTTTTTGGACAGCGTTGGGCTGATTACGGACGGCAGGTTTTCCGGCGGAACTCATGGAATGGTTGTGGGCCATGTCTGCCCCGAGGCACAGGTAGGGGGCCCGATTGCCGTGCTGAGGGAAGGGGATTTGGTTACGATTGATGCTGATAAGCAGGAGCTTTCAGTGAAATTGAGTGACGCAGAAATAAAGAAGCGGCTGGCGGCTTGGAAAGCGCCTTCCCTCAAGTACAAGGGTGTTTTGCGCAAGTATGCGAGGCACGTGCTTTCCGCGAGCGAGGGCGCCATAACGGATTTTGAGGAAAAATAGCCCGAAAACCCCGTTAAAACGCGTTCTTTTGTGCATTCTTTTATAAATGTTTTTTCGCTGTTTTAATCAGTTTTTCCATTAGGAAAACGTTTTTGGAGGATGGTAAAATGGCAGATTCATTGGTTGTAGGATCAAAGGTAAAGGACGCGATTAAGTCGGCGGGATGCAATACCGCGGGCGATGCTGTTGATGCCTTGAGCGACGTTGTTGCCTGGCACATCAAGAAGGCCGCGGAAAGGGCGAAGGCAAACGGCAGAAAAACCGTGCGCGGAATTGACTTTTGAGGTTTGAAGGAAATTTTTTTTCCTTCACTCTTTTTCTTTTTATTTTGGCTGGCGCCCCTGTATGAACGATTTCATCAAGAAAGCGATTTCAATCGCTTTGGGAATTATTTTAGCCTTCCTCGGGCTCTGGGCGGCCATGGGAATTTATTTTTCCATTATCGTTCCGGTCGATATTGTTGAGGGGGCTTATGCCAAAAGCATGACTATCATTTATTTGCTGCCTTCACTTGTTTTCGGCATCATTGCCTTTGCTGCTTGGAAGAAAAAAATGGTAAGCAAGGATTTGGATGTTGTAACTATTTTTCTGGTTGCTGCGCTCATCTCGTTTTCTTTTGTTGTTCTTGGGTCTTTGCCGACCGTTACTAACTGATTTCAACCAGTTTTTTCGTGCTTTTCGAGAGCACCCTGTAACCGTTTTTCGTCACCAGCACATCATCCTCTATCCTTATCCCAAGTTTTTTCGGAATGTAAACCCCTGGCTCTATCGTGATGATATCTCCTTCGCGGAGGAAGTGCATTTTTTTGCGCGCAAGCCTCGGCTTTGCGTGGATTATTTTCTTCAATCCGTGCCCTAATCCATGGCCGAAGTATTTCGCGTAACCTCCAAGCAATTTCCGTGCGAGGAAATAAATTTTGTTCCCGCTCGCGCCGCCCTTTACTTTGGTTATGCACGCTTTGTTCGCCTTCAGGACCTTGTCGTAAATTTTCTTCTCCAACGGGCCTGCCTTTCCGAAGTGAATCGTCCTTGTCATGTCGGAGCAATAATGATTGAAGCGCGCGCCGAAATCGATTACACAGAAGCCCTTTGTGAGCTTTGTGTTTGTGGGTTTGTGGTGCCAGTCTACTGCATTTGCTCCTATTGCCACAATCGGCGGGAACGCGAGCCCCGCGCCGGCTTTCCAGATTTCATTTTTGATGAAGCGCGAGACGTCGCGCTCTGTACTGAATTCCCCTTTCTTTGCTTTTTTGAGTATTGCGGAAAATATTTTGTCGTTCAATGCGCAGCCGCGCATGATTGCCGCGAGCTTTTTGTGGTCTTCATTCATGTGCAAAACCAAAACTTGCTTATTTAACTTTCCTAATTTTTGTCACGGCGTGATTCTTGTAACTTCGTAGTAATTAACCTGGTTTTCCGAGTCAACAACCGCGTTCAAAAGCGTGGTCTTGAGGTTGCCCGCAAGGCGCACCATGCGGCTCATTTCAGTAAATGACGCGCGGTCCGATTGTGTTGCAACGTTAACGCACCACTGCGTGTGCGCCTCTCCGGGCTTCTTGCCGCGGGGATACACCCTGAAATCAAACCCAAATTTGAAGCCCGTCTTTACTATGAAGCCGCGTTCCCTCAAATCCGAAAAAACCTGGTATTTTGTGTAAAAGTCCTTCTCTTTTTTTGCCGCGTGCCTGATGAAGTCTTCCCCGGAAACGCTTTTGCCTGTTTTCTGGTCCTCGATGCGGAACTTTTCCTTTTCAATGAGGTAAAGGCCTTCAAAGAGGTCCATTGCGAGTTCGTTGCCTTTCTGCTCGCCATAGCCCCTTTGCCTCAATTGGTCGGCAAGCTTCTTGTCCCGCAGTATTACCTTGTCTTCAACGAGAATTGCCATTTTTCCAGCCTCTTTCCAGCATATTATTCTGTTGGTAATATCAAAAGACATTATGCATGGCAATTTTTTAAATGTCTTTTGATAGCTATCAAAGGACGTTGTTTGTATCATTATTTATGTCCTTTGATATAAGAACTAAAAATGGTATGCGAATCTTAATTAATTGCTTATTCGCTTAATAGTGCTTGGAGTGTGTTGTTTTGGCTGAAATAGATCCCTGGGGTTCGGCTTCCGTTACGGATTACGGGCACGTATTCAAGGAGTTCGGCCTGAGGCCGTTTCCGAAGGCTTCTGCTTCCTTTTTGAACCATTTTTTGTTCGGGCGCGGCATCATAATAGCGCACCGCGATTTCGAGAAGGTTGCGAAGTGCATCGAATCGAAAAAGCCTTTCGTGAACATCACTGGAATTGCTTCATCAGGCCCTTACCATTTTGGGCACAAAGTTGACGTTGATCTGTTCAGATTCTTCAAGTCAAAGGGTGCGAAGAATTTTTTCGCGGTTTCAGACCTTGATGCTTTTTTGAGCAGGCCGGATTCTAAAATCCCTGATTTGGCTACCGCAAAAAAATGGGCGGTGAAGAATGTCGCGGATTTGCTTGCGTTCGGCCTTGATGAAGAAGACATTTACGTGCAGTCCAACCGCAAAAACAAGCGCTATTACGAGTTCGCTTTCGAACTGAGCAAGAAAATCACGAAAAATACTTTTGAGGCGGTTTATGGGCACGTTGATTTGGGCAAGGTTGCCGCTAACTTTCTGCAGTACGCGGATATTTTGCATCCGCAGCTCCTTGAATTTGAGGGCCCCATGCCTTCAATTACCGGAATAGGCCTTGACCAGGACCCTCATGCGCGCCTCACTAGGGATATTGCGAAGCGTCTGCCCTACAAATTGGAGGTTCCATCATTCATTTATTTCATGCACCAGTCTGGTTTGCAGCCGGGCTCGAAGATGAGCGCTTCGCATCCCGAAACCGCGGTTTTTATGAGTGATTCTCCAAAGGATGCGGAGAAGAAGATTAAGCGCGCTTTTTCCGGGGGCCAGCCCACAATTGAGGAGCACCGGCAAAAGGGCGGCAATTTGGAAATTGACCTGGTTTTTGAAATGCTCAAGTTTCATTATCCAAATACGAAAGAGCTTGAAAGAATCGGAAAAGAATTTTCTTCAGGAAAAATGCTTGCCTCCGAGCTCAAGCAGTTCGCAATTGATTTCTTTGTCCCGCTCCTGAAAGGGCACCAGGAAAAAGCCTCAGAGAATATGAAGAAAGCGGAAAAAATTGTTTACGGTTAAAGGACTTCCACGCTTATTTTTTCCTTTTCAAGCGCTTCAACCAGTTCCTTGAAGTACTGGTTATCCTGGTTTTTGAGAGTAACCTTGTCGACTTTGCGCAGCAAGGCCAGGTTCATGATTTTGCTTTTCGTGTCGCCCCACTCGAGTATGTCCTCGCTCTTTTTCCTCTTTTTTCCGATTGCGGTTTTCACTTCTTCAAGGACTTTGCGTGCCTTTTGTATCTGCGAGGTTGCAAAGCCGAACTCCTGCTTCGAGTCGGCGTCAACAACAATAAGGAGTATTACGTGCGCCGCGCCCTTCAGTGCCGCCTCAAGGAACGCGTCGTCATTTTCTTTTTCCGAAAGTATTGGCAGGAGCACAATCATTTTTTCGCCTCAGTCAATGTACTGGTAGTGGTCTCTCCGTTTCTCGATTATCTGGCCGTCTTCCTTGAGGAACTCCATTGCGATGCGCACGAGCGTCGGTGTCAGGCCGGTTTCCTTGCTCAGTTTTTCAAGCTCGGTGTCGGGACCGCTTTTCATTTTCGCGAGTATTTTTTGCTGGGTTGCATTGAGAAGGTCCATTGAAATTATGAAGAATTCCCCGGTGAATGAGCGCGTGCCCCTGACTTTTCCCTCCTTTATGCTGTCCTTTAATTGTTCGCTGAGTTCCTTTGCGCGCAGCTCGTTCTTCACGACAAGGAACCCGTCGTTTTCGAGCGAGTAATCCTGAATCGACCTTTCCTTGTTGTCGAAATTTTTCCGGTCTCCTGAAAGCCGGTAAACCGCTTTTTTGTATGACTCGTTGAGCTTGAATTTCTCTATTTTTCCGTTCTTTAAGAGTTCCTCCAGCTTGGCCTTTTCCTGCTGTGGGAGCTTCGCCTCGAAAACGCCCTCTACGCGCTCCTTGAGGGGCCATTGCTTCAGATAGCCGATTATTTTCTGTTCGGCCTCGTCGATTTTGCTTTTTTCAGCGGTAATTTTTGGCTTTTCGGGCTCTTTTTTCCCTTCGCCTGTTTCAGCCAGAACCCAGACGCCCTTCCTTGCCTTTGTGAGTTCATATCCCTTGTCCGCGCTTAAGCCGAGTTCCGAAGCCTCTTTTGCGGAGAACTCAAGCGAAAAGCCGCCCTGGCCGGACTTTGTGTGCACCATTCTTGCCCCTAAAAAAGGGGCTACTAAGGGAATAAAAGCCTAAGGAACCCAAAACATGAGGCACTTGTCTCATTTACTGTCTTTCAGAATCTCAACACAAGCCTCTTCACAGGTTCTTTCAGATATTTTTCCGGGTATTTTGAATTTTCCACAAGATATGCATACCTTTCTTTCACTCTCCATGCCATGTTTGAAGGGGTTTTCATTTCGGTCATCCCGATTCTTCTTCTCAGTGCATTGAAAATAGCGGTATTGGGCGTATCACAACAAACCCCTGCAAAGCCTTCTTCGCGCAATACAGGGAATTTTTTTCGGAAAAATTCTATGAGGGCGAGCACTTCCCTTCCTTTTAAAGATCCTATGTGGAAATCAATAATGTTTTCGCCACGTTTGAAAATTCCTTTGTATACTTTTGGATTTACAACTACTCTTCTCATGCCAATGAGGCTAGACAGACTCCAGCTTAAAGCTATACTAAGTGCGGGTGTCCTGAATCTGATCGGTCCCCTTTTTTCCCTCTGAACAACTATTTTGGCTTCGTGTATTCTGTTGCGCAAATGCGGTGTTGAGGGTTTTACTCGCATAAAATAATGTTTTGTTTACCCTGTTAATAAACTGCTGCGTCCCATTAACGTTAAAAAATCCTTTTTCCTAGTAATAAAGGGGTTTATTTGGGCACTGCAATCGGCGACATTGTTCCGCGCGAGGAAATTTCGCTTGACGCGCTGAACGGAAAAACGCTCGGCTTCGATTCTTTTAACGTGATTTACCAGTTCCTCTCCAGCATCCGCGGCGCGGACGGAACGCCTTTGATGGATTCACATGGCAACGTGACTTCGCACCTTACAGGTTTGTTTTACCGCACGATAAGCCTTGTCGAGCGCGGAGTAAAACCTGTTTTTGTTTTCGACGGCAAAGCACCTGAACTGAAAAGCGAGACACAGAAAAAGCGCTCCGCGATAAGGACGGATGCGATTGAGAAGCACGAAAAGGCACTGAAGGAAGGGAATTTGGAGGACGCGAAAAAATTCGGTTCCCGTGCTTTGAAGCTTGATGCCAAAATGATTCAGGACGCAAAGGAACTGGTTTCGCTGATGGGCTTTCCCGTGATTCAGGCTCCGAGCGAGGGCGAGGCGCAGATTGCCTCGATGGTTTCATCCGGCAAAATAGACGGCTGCGTGAGCCAGGATTATGACGCGCTTTTGTTCGGCACAAAGATCCTTTACAGGAATGTCGGCGTCTCCGGAAAGAGGAAAATCCCGGGAAAAAACATTTACGCGGATGTTTCCCCGGAAAAGATTTTTCTCGAGAAGGTCCTTTCAGAAAACGGCCTCACGCGCGAGAAGCTCATTTGGATTGGGCTGCTGATTGGAACGGATTTCAACGAAAAGTTCCCGAAAATCGGAATCAAGACCGCGCTCAGGCTTGTGAACGAAAACGATTCGTTCGAAAAAATCATCGGGGCAACGGGCTTTGAGCCGGAATTTGAGTGGCGCGCGGTTGAAATGCTTTTTTTGGAGCCCAAAGTGACCAATGATTATTCTCTGAATTTTTCGCTTCCTGAGAAGGAAAAAATAGTTTCTTTCCTCTGCGATAAGCATGATTTTTCTTCCGAGCGCGTGCAGAATTCCTTGAAGCGCCTCGAGGAAAAGGTTTCGGAAAAAACTAAGCAATCTACTCTTGGTGCGTGGCAATGACAAAATACTATATGCCTACAAAAATAATTTTCGGGGAAAAAACCTTCGGCGAATTATTTTCAGAGCTGCGCGAAGCCAAGGTAAAGAAGCCGCTCATAATATGCGGGAAGCACTTTATTTCCTCGCTCAGGTACAGGGTGATTCAGGACACTCTTCCTTTCTTCAAGCTGTTTACAGAGGTTCAGCCTAACCCCTTAACCGCTTCAGTTGATGCCGCCGCAAAAATGCTTAATGAGGAGAACTGCGACGCGGTTATAGGGATTGGCGGAGGAAGCATTCTGGATGTGGCAAAGGTTGTTGCGTGCATGAAGAATTACGGGAAAAGCTGCGAGTCATTTTACAAAAGAGTTTCGCCGAAAACAACGGTGCCTTTTTTTGCCCTGCCAACAACTTCAGGTTCGGGCAGTGAAATAACGAAGTACTCGGTTCTGACAACCAACGAGGGAATGAAGAAAACACTGAAGAGCGACAAGTTTTATGCAAAAATTGCCATTGTTGATCCGCAGCTTACATATTCAATGCCTCCGGAGCTTACCGCCGCAACTGGCATTGATGCTTTCTCTCAGGCTATGGAGTCTTACTGGTCCAAGGGAGCGATGCCTGAAACCGATAAGTGGGCGGAGGAATCAATTAAGCTCTCTTATTTCAATCTCGTCAAGGCGGTCAAGGATCCGGACAAGTATGTCCGCATCAACATGTCCTTGGCTTCTTTGAATGCCGCGCGCGCATTCAGCAACACCGGCACAACGGCCTGTCACACCCTTTCATATGCTTTCACCAAGCATTATGGCCTGGTGCACGGATTTGCGGTTGCTATCACGCTTCCATGGTTCCTGGGTTTTTATGCGGAGAAGAACGAAAAGAAGTGCCTCGACATATGCAGTTTCATAGGCGCTGACGGGATCGAGGACGGCAAGGCAAAGATAACGCAGCTGCTTCAGCAAATAGGCGCTCCTGCAAGGCTCGGGGAAATAGGTTTTGTTCCTCCCGACGCGGAAAAAATAATTGAAATGTCCATGCGTCACAAGCCGAATAATCCGCGCAGGCACACGCACAAAGACCTAGAACAGCTCCTCGTTGACCTTTACTGAACTCCGTTATAGCCAAGCGCATTGGCCGAACCCTATTTTTTTCCTCGCCTTCTCATTAGGAATCTTCTTTTTCCGGAATGGCTGAGCATTATCCTTTTTGTTTTTTGTTCTTTCACAATATCTTTTATGGCTCTTTGGGCTTCTCCTCTTGTAAGGCCTGTTTGATTCACGATTTCTTGGATAAGGTCCGGGTAGAACACTTTTCCGGTAGTCCTCCTTGCTGTTGTTTTAAGCAGCGTGTGCATTGACATCATTTTTCTGGCCATTTCAGTCTTGCTTTTCAAAAAATCATTCCACAGTCCAAATTTTTTTGCAAATTTTCTTTCAGCCTGCGTGGCTTGGTAATGGCTTCCATTCATGACTTCATGATATTCGTGCAGTGCAAACAAAATTTTCCAGTTTTCCGGTTGCATTTGGCTGACTATAAAATAATACTTGCCAGGCTTTCCATATTCGTGCATCCCTGGATGGTCTCTTTCTTTCTGCACTGCCGTTGCCTGGATAGCATTGACGTACTGATGGTCAACTTCCACGTATGCAAATTTTGCGTAACCAGGGAAGTCAAAAATTTTTACATCCCCTGCTTCAGTTTTTTTCTTGGCCATTTGCCTGATTTCGTCGTTTCTTTTGATTTTCATCTCGTCGAAAGCCATGCTAACCACATTACCTGAGCTTTGCTTTCTTTTTTTTCATTTGTGCTTGTCTTCTCTCGTGTCTGCTCCTATACTTTCTGAAATATTTTACCCCCTTGTAGAGCACGAATTTTGAGGGGTCGTGCGGTCTGCACAGTTCTTTCACGAGGCGTACATTGCCGCTTATGCCGATTTTTCTTAATGATTCTTCACTCATTCTCTGGACTGCTTTTGCGCAAAGCTCCTCATATTCGCCAAAAACCTTTAAGTCAAGTGGTTTGTTTGGATGAAACCCCTTCACCAATTCCAGGATGGCTTCATCCGGCACTGCCTTAAAGATGAATTTGGCGCCCAGTTTTTCCAGCCGGGCGATAAACCTCCTGTATTCTCCAACTATTTGTTCCTGCGCCGCGGCAGTGCCTTCTTTCCCAATTGTTCTGTTGAACCCGCTCAGGTTATGCAACCGCTCAACCTTTCCGTTAATGTCAGGATGTACGACGACAAGGAATGGATTTCCGCTGTTTGCCTGGCGCTGTGCTGCCAGGTTCCATGCGGAAAGCAAGCGCTTCCTGAACCTTTTTTCCTGCGGGCTACTTGTTATCTCATGGTTCCAGTTTGTAATGGAATCAAACAAAGGGTGCACAAGAATGCATATTTCAGTGGCTTTGTTTTGCATAAATAAAATATAATTTGCTGGCAATTTAATTGTTGCCCCTGCACAAAATCTTTTTGGTTCCCGCCTACTACCCCCTTATACTGAAAACCTTGTAAGCGTACCCAATCACATGTATCGAGCCTGTAATAAGAACCAAATCATCTTTTCGGGCTGAATTAATCGCGCCTACTATGGCCTCTTTTGCATCCATCTCGATTTTTCCGGCACCGATTTTTTTTCTCAATTCTTCAGGTTCAAATGCTCTGGGCGAATCAGATTTTGTGAGGATTAGTGTATGCGCTTTGCGGAGGTTTTGTTTGAGTTCCTTGTCGAGTTCTTTGTCTGCCATCGCGCCGAAAACCACGTGCATTTTCAAAAATTTCATTTTCCGCACTTCTTTGAAAAGTTCGTGCCAGCCCTGCGGGTTGTGCGCGGCATCAACAATCACCAAAGGTTTTTTTTGCAGGGTTTCGAGCCTGCCGCGCCAGATTGTTTTTGCAATTCCTGTCCTTATGCTCTTGTCCGAAACGGCAAATCCTTTTTCGCGCAGCGCAACCATTGCGGCTGCAGCTACTGCCGCGTTTTCAATCTGGTAAGTGCCAAGCATTTTGGTTCTGAGCCGGGGTATTTTTTCAGGTTTCACGAGCCCGAACTTCTGGCTCCTCTTGTTTTTCCATTTCACCTCGAAAATCATAGCGTTTTTTTCTTTCGCTTTTTCGATTATTATTTTTTTTCCCTTATTGTTGTGCGCAAAAACCACTGCCGAGTTTTCCTTGATTATGCCTGCTTTTTCCGCGGCGATTTTTTTGATTGTATTTCCAAGAAATTGCGTGTGCTCCAGCGAGATTGAGGTTATTGCGCAAACCTTTCCGTCGAGGATGTTTGTCGCGTCAAGGCGCCCACCCATTCCTGTTTCTGCCACGAGTATGTCTACTTTTTCTTCAATGAAATATTTGAATGCCATCGCTGTAACGACTTCGAAAAAGTTCGCTTCAACGCTGCTGTTTTCCATGAGTTTTCTGAAATAATCCGCTAGCTGCGCGAATTTTTCCTTTGGGATTTTTTTGCCGTTGATGCGCATCCTTTCTGTTGGCTCCAGAATGTGTGGCGAACTGTAGAATCCGGTTTTGTAGCCCTGTTCCGTTAGGGTGCTTGAAATGTATGCACAGGTGCTTCCCTTGCCGTTGCTTCCCGCAACGTGAACTGTTTTCAGGCTTTGAAGGTCGAGTTTCGCGAGCTTTATGAGCAGCCTCATTTTTTTGAGGTCGTAGTCCTTCATTTCTACGTGAAGGCTGAAGAGCCAGTGTTTGCTTTCCTCGTAGTCCATATGATATAAAATGTTTCCCGCAAAGGCTTAATTAATTGTTTTGAGTGGTTTTTGCCTTATGCCGAAGAAAGCTGTCCTGATATGCAACGGTTCCGTGAACACGAAGTATCTTTACTCGCACATCGCGAAGGGCGATTTCATTGTCGCGGTTGATGGCGGCGCGAACAAGCTTGTGGGCACCAAGTTTGTGCCTGACATAATTATCGGGGACATGGATTCCATAAACAAGAGCGCATTGAAAAAATTCAGGAAAATTGAGATGCTCCGTTTTCCGCGCGAAAAGGACAAGATTGATTTGGAGCTTGCGCTGAATTACTGCATTGAAAAAAAGTTCTCCGAACTCCTGATTCTCGGGGCAATCGGAACAAGGGCCGACATGACGCTCACGAATGTTTTTGTCTTGTCACAGGTTCCGGAAAAAATCAATGCCAAAATTGTGCACGAGAACCAGGAAATTTACCTCGTGCGGAAAAAATTTTCGGTCGAAGGCATTCCAGGGGAAAAGATTTCCTTGTTCCCCCTGAACTCTGATGTCAAAGGGCTCTCGCTGAAAGGCTTCAAATACGAGCTGGAGAATTACAATCTGCGTTTCGGCATCGGAGTCGGCATCAGCAACGAGTTTAAAGGCAAAAAAGCTTTTATTTCGTTCAAAGACGGATTGTTGCTGTGCGTGCATTTCAGGGAATGGTTTTGATTTTAAAGCCTTGCAGCTCAAATTTTCCTCATGGCCTCATTCAAACTCCTTGTTCCGCTGTTACTTGCGGTGATTCTGTTTTTTTCCGGCTGCGCACAGCCGCAGAAGGCTGACCTCACGATTTACACTTATGATTCAATGGCTTCGGAGTACGGGCTTGGCCCTGCGGTCATAGAAGCTTTCGAGGCGCAGTGCGACTGCAACGTTCACATGATTGCCAAGGGGGATGCGGGGCAAGTTCTGAGCACGGCGCTTCTCGAGAAGGGCAAACCCAAGGCTGACATTCTGATCGGAATCGACAACAGCATGCTTTCGCATATGTACAAGGCAGATGTGCTTGAAAAATTCACCCCGAAAAACATTTCCATTGTCCCTGAAAATTTGAGGTTTGACAAGGAAGGCTATCTCACTCCTTACGATTACGGTTACATAGCGTTCGTGTATGATACAACCAAGGTGAATGTGCCGATGGACAGCTTTGATTCGCTCCTGGATTCTTCTCTGGAGAAAAAAATTGCAATCCAGAATCCGCGCACATCTTCGCCTGGCCTGGCATTGCTTTTATGGACGGTTGCGGTTTACGGTGACCCGGGCTACAAGGACTTCTGGAAAAAACTCAAGCCGAACATTTTAACGGTCACTGACAGCTGGGATCAGAGTGCCGGAATGTTCGCGCAGGGCGAAGTGCCGATTTACCTGAGTTACGCAACCTCTCCGCCATATTATTCGCAGTTCGAGGACAAAAATTATTTTTTGGCTGCGGGTTTCAAGGAAGGCCATTACATTCAGGTTGAGGGCATGGGCATTGTGAAGGGAACCAAGAACCGCGCATTGGCGGAAAAGTTCATTGAGTTTTCGCTTGAAAAGAAGTTCCAGCAGGAAATTCCCCTGCACCAGTTCATGTATCCGGTTAACAAAGGCGTTGAGCTTCCTGCTTCATTCAGGCAATACGCGTTGTTCCCGCAGAAGCAGCTGGAGCTTGACCCAAAGCTTGTTGATGAGAAGGAAGAAGAATGGATTTTGGAATGGGAAAAAATAATGCTTTCAGGTTAGCGGGCTCCGCATTGCTGGCTTCATTTTTTGCCTTGTTCTTCGCGTATCCGCTTGTCCTCATTTTTTCGAAAGCATTTGCATCGGGCTTTTCCGGCTTTTTTCTGCTCGCGGATTTCCTTTCCTCACACTCTGCACTTTTGCGGAACTCGTTTTTCCAGGCGTCTATTTCCACTTTCTTTGCGGTTCTCATCGGTGTTCCCGCTGCCTATATCGTTGCGCGCAGGGATTTTCCGGGAAAAAAGCTCCTCAAGGCGTTCTCTCTTGTTCCCGCGGTTTTTCCCTCAATTCTTGTTGTGCTCGCATTCATAATTGTGCTTGGCAACAACGGGTGGGTGAATTCTTTTCTGTCGAAATACCTGGGCTTCAATGAGCCTGTGCAGTTCCTGTACGGTTTCTTCGGGATAATTGTTGCGCATGTTTTTTACAATTTTCCTCTTGTGCTGAAGTTCGTTTCAAGTGCATGGGAAAACCTTGATGTTTCTATGAAAGAGGCCGCCAAGACGCTCGGTGCGGGGAAATTAAGGGTTTTTTTGTCTGTTACCTTGCCGCAGCTCTTGCCTTCAATACTCGCGTCCGCATCGCTTGTTTTCATTTACACTTTCATGAGCTTTGCCATAGTGATTTCCCTTGGCGGAATACAATTCACGACTTTGGAGGTTGAGATTTACAGGCAGATAAGTAGGGGCCTGAATTTTGAGTTGGGTGCATTGCTCGTGCTTTTCCAGTTCGTTGCTTTGTCGCTCGTTGCATTTGCGTACTCGAAGTTTTCTTCGCGGACGGTTATTCAGGAGAGGCTTTACACTGAAAAGCCGCAAAAGCTGAATCCAAATTCTTTGAGGGGCATCGTGGAACTGTTTTTTCTGTTCCTTGTTGTTCTTTTCGTGGCGGTTCCAATCATTTCCATTTTTGTTTTTTCCTTTTTCGACGCCTCTACGGGTGCCTTTTCGCTTGATGGAATCAAAACCATTTTCTTTCCCGCCGCGAAAAGCCTTTCCGGAACCACGCCTATCACGGCGATTTTCAACAGCCTCGCCTTCGCCGTTATTGCGTCCGTAACCGCAACCTTTTTGGGTTTGCTTGCTTCATTGAAACAGACGCACATAAAGGGGCTGAATTTTTTTCTCGGCGCATCGATTGCGGTTTCCGTCATTACGCTGGCTTTCGGTTATCTCGTTGCCTTCGGCTCGGGAAATTTTTTCATAATAGCGCTCGGTCATTCAGTGCTTGCTTTTCCTTTCGCGCTCCGCATAATAGGCAATGCTCTTGCCAAGGTTGATGATGCCTCCGTTGATGCCGCAAAAACCCTCGGCGCAAATGATTTCGATGTCCTTAAACTGGTTCAGCTTCCGCGCATCAAAGGCGCTCTGCTCGCTTCCATGGCGTTCGGCTTCGCGATTTCCCTTGGCGAACTCGGTTTGGTTATGGTGCTTTATGACGGCGTCTTTCCGACGATGCCTGTTTACATTTTCAGGCTTCTCGGTACTTACCAGATTTTTGCCGCAACAACAATGGGTCTGGTGCTTGCGTTCATAAGCTTTATTTCGTTCTATGCTATAGAAACTTTTTTGAAGGACGTGAGGGTATTCTGAAATGCGCATCGAACTGAAAGGCATAGGAGTTGCTTACAAGGACTGGAAACTCGAAAATTTTTCCTCTGTTTTCAAATCCGGCTCGTTCGTTTCAGTGCTCGGCCCAAGCGGCTCAGGCAAAACAACCCTCCTCAGGCTCCTTTGCGGGCTGGAAAAGCCTTCTTCTGGAAAAATCCTCTTCGGGGAAAAAGATGTAACCAAAACTGCTCCGGAGGAAAGGAATCTCGGCGTGGTTTTCCAGGGCAACTCGCTTTTTTCGCACCTCGATGTTTTTGGGAACGTTGCTTTCGGCCTCAAAATGAAAAAGGAAAAAGATTTGGAAAAAAAGGTTTCCGAAGCTTTGCGTCTTGTTCATTTCGAGGGTTTTGGAAGGCGGAATGTGAATTTTTTGAGCGGCGGTGAACAGAAGCGCGTGGCCATTGCGCGCGCGATAGCCTTCAATCCGAGCGCTCTGCTTTTGGATGAGCCGTTCAACGGCCTTGATGCGCGCCTCAAGGAGAGCCTGAAGGTTTTGCTGAAGGAGCTGCGTGCAAAAACAGGGCTCACGGTAATACTGGTTACACATGACCTTGACGAGGCCTTTTTCCTGAGCGACAGGCTAATAGTAATGAACAACGGTTCAAAGGAGCAGGAAGGCACTCCTTTCGAGGTCCTTCTCAAACCCGCAAATTCTTTTGTAAAGGATTTTTTTTCTGACTATTTCGTGGTTGAGGCAAAGCAGCAAAAATCCCGAAAAGGAAACGTTATAATAGGCAATTTTTCCGTTCCCGCGCAATCTGGTTCCGGAAAGCCGGTAATAATTTTCAAGAAAACAAATTACCGGTTCATTGATGGAAAGACCTGAACTCTTTGCTTTTCATTGGAACGAAAACAAATGTGCTTTCATAATAGGTTTTCTTGAACGGCTTGCCTTCCCGCTTAATCATTATTTCCAGCATCTGCGTGCCTTCATCACCTACAGGCGCCACAATGCGCCCGCCTTCATTCAATTGGTCGAAAAGCTTTTTTGGAATGAATGGGCAGGCGCAGCTCACGAGTATGCGGTCGAACGGCGCCTTTTCCGGCCAGCCTCCGTAACCATCGGCATTCAGTATCTCCGCGTTTTTAATTTCCTCTTTTTCAAGGTTTTTTTTGCATTGCTCTGCCAATTCCCTGAGTGTTTCGACGCCGAAAATTTTCCCTTCTCCGCCCGCGATTTTTGAGAGAAGCGCAATCACATAACCGAATCCGCTGCCAACTTCAAGCACCGCCATTCCTTTTGAAACGCCGAGCAGCTCCAGCATTATCGCTATTGTCGAGGGCTGTGAAATTGTCTGTCCCTGCCTTAATGGGAGAGCTTCGTCCTCATAGGCGTACCGCCTGAATTTTTCAGGAACAAAGTTTTCCCGCTTTACTTCAAGGAAAGCGTTTTTCACTTCCGCGCTTTTTATTGCGAAGCCCGAAATGTATTCAACAAGCCGCGTTCTCTTTGCGGCGAATTCATTTTTCATTTTCTTCCCGCTCGCGCATCATTTTTTTGAGGTCCTTCAGCTTGGAAATCGAGTAAAGTTCCTCCTCAAAAATTATGGGCACGTCATCAATGCTCCTGCGCCCGAATTCCTTCGCGATTATTATGGAGTCCGCATCCGAGGCGCCGCGCATTTTTTTCAATTCCGCGGCTTTTCTCGGTATGTCGAATTTTCCTTTGCCTGTGCTGATGAATATGCCCTCCACCGCGCTCCCGTACGCATCAAATGGCGAGTGCCTGAACAGTGCCATTTTCACTCCGAGTTCGCGTATCCTCTCCAGCAGTTTTTCCCCGGGCTCCTCGTCGAACTCCTCCTTTTCGGGCCTGTTGCCCAGCAAACTTATTTCCTTTACAAAGCCTTGGTGGAGATGTTCCTCCATTTTTTTTGCGGTTTCGAGCGATGTCGAGGCGCCCTTTTCAAACCTGTAAAGGGTTTCGCTCGCAACCCCAAGCTTTTTCGAGAGCTCATCCATTGAGAGTTCCATTTCTTCGCGCTTTTCCCGCAGCTTTTCAAAGTTAATTTCAACAATGTTTTTGCCCTTGAAATGCCGCACTTTCGGCAGTTCATTCTCAAGGGCCTTTTCGAACGTGCCTATGGTGACAACCGGAATCCCGTACCTTTCGTACACCACGCCGTTTTCAAGTCCAAATACCTTGGTTTTTTTCCCTATGATTACGCAGTTCGCTTCGAGAACGCTTCCGAGCTTGCGCAGTTCCTCGCCCTGCTCCTTCCTTATGGAATCAATGTTCTCGTAAATTTTTACGATGAGTTTTTTGTTTCCCTTTACGGCTATGAGGTCAAAGCACGTGTTGGTACGGAAGAACGTGGTTACGGCATATCCCTTTTCGTGCAGCGCGCTTATTGTGCGGTTTATGGTTTCCTCCCGCATTTCAAATCACCGAAGCAATAAATGCCAGCAGTGCCGCAATCATGCCGTACTTGCCGTATTTCTGCGCCGCGCCGAAGCTTTTTTGCGCGCAGAGCCTGTATGAATTTGCGAAGAGCAGCGCGGAGACCGCAAGCAGTATTATAAAATAAATTCCGGTCATGAGGCCAATGCCCCATGCCGCGAGCGAGAAACCGAGCGCGAGCGCGTAGAGTCCGAGCACGATTTTTTTTATTTCCCCGAATCCAATGAGCATTGGAAGGGTTTTTTTCTCGCCCAAGTCCCCTTTAATGTCCTGTGCATCCTTGATTATTTCGCGCGCAACGTTCGCGAAGAATGCGGATGCCGCGAGGAAAATTATTGTGCCATAGGATTGCGCTATTGATGCGCCATAAATCAAAGTCATTGCGGTTCCCAATGCAACCACAAGGTTGCCGATGAACTTGCGCTGCCTCATCAATGCCGAATAAATTACTAGCAGCGCGGAAACTCCAAGGGCGATTGCAAGGGCATGGCTGTTAATATATAAAGAAATAATAATGCCCGCGGCGAAGAGGAGGGCGCTTGCAAGGAGCGCGGAATCCGCACTTATTTTTCCATGTGCAATGAAATTCTTTTTCCACATTCTCGTGTCGGTTTTTTCGTCGAAATAATCGTTGATGATGTTTCCAGCGCCCGTTACCAGGATTGCGGCAAGCATTGCGAATGCCAATGGCTGTGTGAACGCGATTGAATTGAGTGCAATGCTGAAGCCGACAAAAACGCCGATTGCGGCAATTGCGGAGTTGCCCGGCCTTGTTGCGAGAAACAGTTCCTTGAGCATGCAGGAATAAGTGGCGTAAACCCCTTTAAACCATTTTTCCCGCTGCTCATTGAGGCTTAATGGGGTAAATTCAGGGTTTTTGGCTTTGCTTAACCTGTGGAAATTCAGGTTATTTCAGGCTGCTGCAGTTTTCTTTTTAGCCTTCTTCTTGAGCCTGAGCCTCTTGCTGTTGCATTTCCTGCATTTCAATGGCTTTTTGCCTTTTTGGCCCCTTATTTTGGCGTTGCATCTCATGCATATCCAGATGTTTTCGAAAAGCCTTTTTGCCGCAACTGGTGCCATAGCCATTTTTTCACGCCTTTGCCTAAAGAGTATTTGTTAACAATTCCCTTCAGTGAAACTATTTTAAAGCAATTGCCCACCATTTTCTTTCTGCAGTTTAGGCAGTCTTTTCTTTTTCATAAGTTCATGCATTTGCGGAAAGGGAAGAAAACTGTTGTGCCCCGATCGTCTAGCCCGGCCAAGGACACCGGCCTTTCAAGCCGAGAACCCGGGTTCAAATCCCGGCCGGGGCACTGAAGTTCCAAGATGCGAAAGTAGGGGCTAATATATACGTTCATTCGCAACCGAGAATCTGTCGGAGGTTTGCAGAATGAATCGGGAAGTATTGGTATCGAAGCCCGTTTTGTTTGGCGGGAGAGAGTGGGTTGACACCCATATTACCATTTGGATGAATTGCAGAGAAGGATGCCCAAAAGCAAATTGTAGAGGAATAACTATAAATATTTGTGAGATGTCATTTTTCTATGTTCTTTATAAAAGAGATTCATGGCGAAACCATAAAACAAGTATTTTTCATATTTGTTGCAGCAGTATTTTTTTCATACCTGAAAAGTTTTTTTGGCATACTTGATTTTTCGGGGTTGAATTTCTTTGCAATAGGCTATTACTACTATGCGCCTAAGAGGATGAAGCCGAGGGAAATCAGGAAAGAACTTTTAAAGAATGAATCTCCGAAGCTTAGCATTGTTGATAGGGGTCTCGTCCAGTATCTGAGGTTAAGGCCATCATTAAAGTGGATGCTGAGGCATCCTATAAAGTCTGCAAGGAATAACACTATTTTATGCGCTGAGACAAAAGATGAATTTGTCAATGCAATAGCAGATTCTGCACAGAAGAAACTGAAAGAAAAAGGCAGGGTTGTAATTGACATAGGCGGTTTAAGGGGTGCAGGCAAATCAACATCGATATTCGACCTTAAGAAAAAGTTAGGTGGCAATGTTGCGGATATAGGTCTTGATGCCTATTTCAAGGAGCCTCTTGAAATCAGGGAAAAGGGTGTTTTTGGGGCAGTTGGCGGTTGGGACAACCCGAGGAACTCGAATCTGCGGCAAGTTTCAAAAGCAATCCTGGATTTCAAGGCAGGGAAGAAAATCTATATCCCGGTTGGGAGAGTGCCGAGGCACGGCGATGTTCAATGGCAGGAAATAGACCCAAGTAAAACACCTGTGCTTGTTGTTGAAGGAATACATGGCCTTTACCCGTCCATATCAAAGGCTGCCGATGTAAGATGCTTCATATATGTGCCGCCTGGTTTGCAGGAGATAAGAACATGGATGAGAGACTTGTTGAGGCCAAAAGCCAAGGCTATGCCGCCTGAATATTATCTGGGCATGAATCCCAGGGTAAGGCAGATGCAAACGCTTTTCATCCTGCCAAGGCTCATTGATGTTGACATACTGTACCAACAAAACATGGGCAGGCCAGACCTTGAAGCAATAGGCCGCATGCTTGACATTGGCCCAAAAGAACTTGATGAATTTGAAAAAGCATGGAAGCTCACCCCACAACCATAACCCATTCTGGATACATTGTTCCACAACACCCAAAAAACCAGTTCAACAAATCCCCCGCCCATAACGAACCAAGAGTTCGATGAACTGCTTGACAAATTTTGCGTAAAATATTCAGTAACCAAAGAACAATTTCTCAGGGTAATAAACGAAACATTCAAACAGGAAAGACCCTAAATGGAAACCCAAGTGAATTTCAAATAGTTAGCGGAATCATTGAGAAAACAAATAAAATAAACTCCAAGTTAACCCAAACGGCTTTTGATGATAAAATTTTGAATGCGATACACTAGACAAAGCCTGTTGCAAAAATCAACCAGTAGTTTATACCAGTTCAATTATTCAAGGTAAAAGGCCAATGGACTCTTTTAGTGATGGCACTATTTTTTCATTATTTTTTACAAGATTTTTTAGCTCGTTTTTGGTTAATAGTTTCGTTTCTGCGACTTCATCTTTATCAAACGAAATTTGCCCGTTTAGTTGGCAGGTGTAGAATGACATTATGAAGTAGTCAGGGTATTCAGTGTCATTTATTATTTTTTTCCCAATGAATTTCAAGTTTTTTGGTTCTGTGCCGAGTTCTTCTTTTACTCCTCTTTTGGCTGCTTGCTCGTATGTTTCTCCTGATTTTACCGTTTCTTCTACTATTGCCCAGTTGCTTGGCCTGATTTTTTTGTTGGGGCTTCTTTTTTGTAAAACAATTTTGTTTTTTGAGAAAACGTAAATTCCAGCGCAGCGATAAAGCAACCCGTTTTCATTGACTTCTTTTCTAGGGGCGGTGCCTATTACTTCGTCTTTCTCGTTGACCAAGTCCAGGATTCCTTCGGCCATGATTATCTCCTGTAAATGGTTGCCTTAATAGTGTTTTTATTTCTGTTCTTGATAGTGTTTCGTGTTGTTTTTCGTATTCTTTTTTGTGTTCTTTGTCTGTTACCACATACAACCATTGCTTTAGAAAAATGTGGATAAAGCCTCGATAACTTTTGAGAGCATTACTTTCAGGTACTGCCCTTCTTGAGTGGCACGGGGTAGGTTTATTAACACATTCTTGAATGCTTATTTCATACATTGAATTGCATTAACG
>JBBSVV010000005.1:0-7002 GCA_038046625.1 archaeon
CGCTTTTTTCATGAATAGATTACCGAAAAGTGATTAATATAGGTTTTCAGACACCTTTTTCTTTCCTTTGACAAGGAAAGAAAAAGCTGTGCCAAAAAGAAAGGGTGAAGTACCAAAAGAAAGAGTGTTAAAATTGTGCCAACCCCCTTATTTTGGCATTTCCTGCTTATTTGTGCTGTTGGCCAAACCGCACTTTAAAAAACGTTTTTACCCTATTTTATTGCATGACGCAAAGAAGGGATTTACAAATCCTCGGGCAGTGAAACCCGTTCCGGTTTCGTTTATGCTAGGTTCTTTGCGCTTTTTCTGGTGATGCCTCTTGGCTGAATATGTTCAGGTTATGGACACTACTCTGCGAGACGGCGAGCAGACGCGCGGCATGTCCTTTTCCGCAGAGGAAAAACTCTCCATTGCAAAGCTCCTTCTCAAGGAAGTCAAGGTAGACAGGATAGAGGTCGCTTCCGCGCGCGTAAGCCAAGGCGAAAAAGAATCCGTGAAAGCCATTTGCGCCTGGGCAAAAAACGAAGGCCTGCTTGAACGCATCGAAGTCCTGGCTTTTGTGGACGAGGCGAGCATTGACTGGGCATTCGAAGCCGGTTGCAGAACAATTAATTTGCTCGCAAAGGGTTCGAAAAAGCACTGTGAACTCCAGTTGCGCAAAAAGCCCGAAGAGCATTATGCGGATGCGGAGCGCGTGATAAAATACGCTAAAGCAAAAGGCATGGGCGTGAACGTTTACCTCGAGGACTGGAGCAACGGCATCAAGGATTCAAAGGAATATGTTTTTGCTTTCACGAAGCGCCTCAAAAAAGCCGGAATTAATAGGCTCCTCCTCCCCGACACTTTGGGAGTTCTAGATCCGTTGCAGACGCAAAAATTCGTGCGCGAAATGAAAAAAGCCATCCCCCTTAAGCAGTGCGATTTCCACGGCCACAACGATTACGGCTTGGGCACAGCCAACGCCCTGGTTGCGGTTGCGGAGGGAATACGCGGCGTGCATTGCACAATCAACGGCCTGGGCGAAAGGACAGGCAACTCCATTCTCGCGGAAGTAGTTGCCACAATCAACGACAAGACAAATTGCAGGTGCGGCGTGGATGAGTCGGCCTTGGTGAGGGCAAGCAAGTACGTTGAAAGGGTTTCCGGCAAAAAGGTTTCCGAAAACAAGCCGATAGTGGGCGACGACGTTTTCACGCAAACCGCAGGAATTCACGCGGACGGGGACATGAAGGGAAACCTTTACGTGAATCCCCTCACCCCCGAAAGGTTTGGGAGGAAACGCGAATACGCCTTGGGAAAACTCAGCGGCAAATCAAGTTTGGAACAGAACCTCCGCGAACTGCACATAGAACTTACTCCTGAACAGAAAAAACTTGTTTTGGCAAAAATTGTAGAGCTGGGCGACAAAAAAGAAACCGTGACCCCTGAAGATTTGCCTTTCATAATCTCCGATGTGCTCAAGACTCCGCTCGAGAAAAAAGCCGAGATATTAGAGTGCAAAGTGTTTTCAAACTTCAATGGCAAGCCAAAGGCTTCGCTCAAAATAAAACTCAACGGCAAAACAATTGCGGAAGAATCGGAGGGTGATGGCGGTTATGATGCGTTCATGCAGTGCCTAAAATTGGCGTGCACTGAAGTTGACATGAAACTCCCGGAACTCACTGATTATTCGGTAAGGATTCCGCCCGGCGGAAAAACCGATGCGCTCGTTGAAACCACCATAACCTGGCGCCAGAACGGAAAGGAATTCCGCACAATTGGAATTGATTCGGACCAAGTGATGGCGGCTGTCAAGGCAACCGAAAAAATGCTCAACCAGATTATGTTGAAGTAGGGAATTAGTATTATAAAGTTTCCCCAACATAAATGTTTTTTTAGATGAAGAAAATTTTTTTCTCTCTAAAAACTTTTTCTGATAAAAACGTTTTTTTCCCTTGTTTCTCGCCTTTGAATTGCACTTTGAGGTGCCTCGCTTGAACGCAAAGCTCGTTCTCGAGGACGGCACTTCTTTTGAAGGCACTTCCTTCGGTTTTGATGCCTCAACTTCAGGCGAAGTGGTATTCAACACCGGAATGGTAGGCTATCCAGAGAGCCTCACCGACCCGAGCTATGCGGGCCAGATTTTGTGCCTCACTTATCCATTGGTCGGCAATTACGGCGTGCCGAAAAAAACTCTTGAAAACAGCGTGATTTCGAACTTTGAATCGCATAAAATACAGGTGCGAGGCCTCGTTGTCGTTGATTACTCGGAACATTATTCGCATCATGCCGCATCTGAATCACTTGGTGAATGGCTCAAGGCCGAAAAAATTCCCGCAATCACAGGAATTGACGTGCGCTCGCTCACAAAAATTTTGCGTGAAAAAGGCACAATGCTCGGAAAAATAATCATAAACGAAGAAGAAACAGAGCTTTACGACCCGAACAAGGAAAATCTTGTTCAGGGCGTGAGCATCCACAAGCCGCTTTTCTACGGCGACAAGAACTCCAAGAAAAAAGTCCTGCTCATAGATTGCGGCGCAAAAAACAACATAATCACTTCACTCGTGAACCGCGGAGCATACGTTATCCGCGTTCCATGGAATTATGATTTCATTGGTTCTGATTTGAAATTTGATGGAATACTCATAAGTAATGGCCCCGGAGACCCAAAGATGTGCGTCGCAACAATCGAAAACATCCGCAAGGCAATGTGGAAAAATATTCCAACCTTTGGAATCTGCCTTGGCAACCAGTTGCTCGCGCTCGCCGCAGGCGCAGACACGTACAAACTGAAATATGGGCATCGCGGACAGAACCAGCCCGCCTATATTGTCGGCACGAAAAAATGCTTCATCACTTCGCAGAACCACGGCTTTGCGGTAGACGAAAAAACCCTTCCAAAGGATTGGGAGCCGTGGATGCGCAACGCGAACGACGACACTAATGAAGGGATAAGGCACAAAACCAAGCCTTTCTTTTCCGTGCAGTTCCACCCCGAAGCTAACCCCGGGCCGAAAGACACAGCATTCTTGTTTGACAAGTTTCTGGAGGGATTGAAATGATTTTTGAAACTGTTATTTTGCTTCTTACTGGATTCATTTCAATGCTTTACGCCACATTTTCCGGCGGCGGAGCTCTCCTCATTGTACCAGTTCTTGTTTTTGCGGGCGCTTCCCCTGCAGTTGCTGTTGCAACGAACCGGTTCGCGATTTTCACGCAATCCATTTTCAGATTGCCTTTTGTGCATGGCCGGCTCGGCCTCGGAATAAAAATACCCGCCATTATAGTTGTGTCGCAAACGATTGGCGCCGTACTTGGCGCCTTGGCTCTTGTGAGCCTTGAATCGGAACTGCTTTTCAGGGTTCTCGGAATAACAATGATCGGAGGCGCTTTGCTAACTTATTATTCCCCGAAAGGCGAGACAAAGGCCGTGAAATCGGACATTTCCCAAAAATCAATTGCAATTGCATTGGCTGCATTTTTCCTGTTGGGAATTTATCGCGGCTTTTTTGGGCCGGCTGCCGGAATATTCAATCGGCTCGTTTCAGTGCAGGTGCTCGGCCTTGATTTCGTGCAGTCAATAACGCTAGGTGCCTACAACGCTTTTTTCGCATCTCTTGCGGCACTCCTGATTTTCCTCAATGCCGGCATAGTGGATTTTTCAATGGGAATCCCGCTCACAATCGGCGCCGTTATCGGTGCCGTAATCGGAATCAAATTTGCGATTGAAAAGGGAAATGTGTTCATAAAAAATGCGTTCGTCGCATTCTCGATAATTTTCGGAATTTATTTCGCATTTTTTTACGGTGTAGCCAATGCCTGAACACAAAATGAAAAAAGTTCTCATCCTCGGTTCCGGCGCGCTGCAGATCGGCCAAGCCGGAGAGTTCGATTACTCCGGTTCACAGGCAATCAAGGCGCTCAAGGAAGAAGGAATAGAAGTAATTGTAATCAACCCAAATATTGCAACGGTCCAGACCTCGAAGGGCTTTGCGGACAAGGTTTACTTTTTGCCCGTCACAACCGGTTTTGTTGAAAGGGTAATTGAAAAGGAAAAGCCGCAGGGGATTTTGCTTTCGTTTGGCGGACAAACAGCCTTGAATTGTGGCCTCGAGCTCGAAAGGAAAGGCATCCTGAAAAAGCACGGCGTCAAAGTGCTCGGAACCCCTGTGAAAAGCATAGAGCTTACCGAAGACAGGGGCTTGTTCAAAAAGGAACTACTGAGAATCGGCGTGAAAACTCCGGAATCAAGCGCTGTTAAGTCAGTCAAGGATGCGCTGAAGGCTGCCAAAAAAATCGGTTACCCTGTAATGGTGCGCGCCGCCTTTGCCTTAGGTGGAAAGGGCAGCGGAATCGCGGACAACGAAGAAATCCTAAATGAAATGGCGGAGCAGGCATTCAAGGCGGTTCCCCAGATTTTGGTTGAAGAGTGCCTTTCAGGCTGGAAGGAAATAGAGTACGAGGTTGTTCGTGACTGTGAAGACAATTGCATAACTGTTTGCAACATGGAGAACTTCGATCCTCTCGGTATTCACACCGGCGAATCCATTGTTGTCGCGCCCTCACAGACCCTGAACAACAGCGAATATCATATGCTTCGCGAAGTCTCGATAAAGGTAATTCGCGAGCTAGGAATTGTAGGGGAATGCAACATACAGTTCGCTTTGGATCCGAAGAGCGAGGAATACAGGGTCATTGAAGTGAATGCGCGCCTCTCAAGAAGCTCCGCGCTGGCCTCGAAGGCCACAGGATACCCGCTCGCGTTTGTGGCGGCAAAGCTCGCGCTTGGATACACTCTTCTGGATTTGCAGAACTCAATCACCAAAAAAACCAAGGCATGCTTCGAACCTGCCTTGGATTACATTGTGGTGAAGATTCCGCGCTGGGATTTGAAAAAGTTCCGCAATGTCTCGCGCAGAATCGGCACGGAAATGAAAAGCGTCGGCGAAATAATGGCAATTGGAAAAACATTCGAGGAAGCGATGCAAAAGGCGCTCCGCATGCTGCACATAGGCATGTACGGCCTCGTGGGGAACAAGATTGAGATAACGAAGCTCGCGCATGCCGTTCGTTATCCGACTGATGAAAGGGTTTTTGCGATTGTCGAGGCAATGAAGAAAAATGTTCCAATAAAAAAGATACACGCCGCCTCGAAAATCGACAAGTGGTTCCTATACAAAATAAAAAATGTGGTTGAAACGAGGAATGAAATCCAGAAATATTCCATTGAAGATATCCCGACAGAACTTCTTCTCAAGGCAAAGAAACAAGGCTTTTCCGACAAGCAGATAGCAATGATTATCGGCATTGAAAGCGAGGAAAAAATCCGCGCCAGGAGAAAAGCGCTTGGAATAACGCCTTTCGTGAGGCAGATAGACACGCTTGCCGCAGAATACCCGGCCCAGACCAATTACCTTTACCTTACTTACAATGCAACGCAGGACGACATTGAATTCAATGAAGGGAAATCCGCGATTGTTCTAGGTTCGGGCGCGTACAGGATAGGAAGCTCGGTTGAGTTCGATTACTGCTGCGTTTCCTGCGCAAAAACGCTTTCCGCGCAGGGCATCAAAACCATAATGATTAATTATAACCCGGAGACCGTTTCAACGGATTATGATGAGTGCGACAGGCTTTACTTCGATGAACTGAGTTTTGAAACCGTTGCCGACATTTACGAAAAAGAAAATCCTGAAGGAATTGTGGTTTCGATGGGCGGACAAATCCCGAACAACCTTGCATTGAAGCTGCACAAATCCGGCTTCAAAGTTCTCGGAACTTCTCCAGAGGACATTGACCGTGCGGAAGACCGCCACAAATTCTCGAAGCTCTGTGATTCCATGCAGATTCCGCAGCCCGAGTGGGCCGAGGTTGATTCCATGCAGAAGGCAGAGTCCTTCGCCAAAAAAGTCTCTTATCCCGTGCTGATAAGGCCTTCTTATGTTTTGAGCGGGCAGGCAATGGCTGTCGCTTTTAATGACTCTGAATTGGAACAGTATCTGGAAGCCGCGACCTCTCTTAGCAAGGAGTATCCTGTTGTCGTGAGCAAATTCATTTTGAATGCGCGCGAAATAGAGGTGGATGCCGTCGCCTCAAAAGGCGAAATCGTTTGCTCTGTTGTTTCCGAGCATGTCGAGAACGCGGGCGTCCATTCGGGGGACGCAACCATGGTGCTCCCGGCGCAAAAAACGTATCTTGAAACAGTGCGAAGAATGGAGGACATAACAAAAAAGCTGGCTAAAGGCCTCAATATTTCAGGCCCATTCAACATACAGTTCATTGCACAGAACAATGAAGTGAAAGTGATTGAATGCAACCTCCGCGCTTCGCGCTCATTCCCATTTGTCTCGAAGGTTACAGGGGTTAATTTCCTTGAGGCCGCGACAAAATCAATTTTAGGCCAGAAGCTGACAAAAATCCCGAATAACACAATGGATTTGGGCCATGTCGGGGTCAAGGCACCGCAGTTCTCATTCGGAAGGCTGAAGGGCGCGGATCCCGTTTCTGGCGTTGAAATGGTCTCAACGGGCGAGGTTGCATGCATAGGAACAACCTTTGAGGACGCGTTTTTGAAGGCAATGCTAAGCACAGGCTACCCAATCCCGAAAAAAAATATTCTGCTCTCGCTCACAGGCGATGCGAACCGCCAGAAGCTCCTCGAAGAGGCAAAGGCCATTCACGCAAAAGGTTATGCCATTTACGCGACGGAACACACCGCTGAATTTTTGGCCGAAAACGGAGTGAATTGCTTAAAGGTTTTCAAGCTGCATGAAAAGAAATCCCCGAATGTTCTTGAGCTCCTTCACAAAGGCAAGCTCGACCTGGCAATAATAGTTGCTGATCCATTCAGGCAGATTGCAACCGACCCAAAGTATGATGTGCGCCGCGCGGTTGTTGATTACAACGTGCCTTTGATTACCAACCTGCAGGTCGCATCAGCATTCCTTGATGCAATCGTGAAAAAGAAGGAAAGCGACCTTGAAGTGATGAGCTGGCAGGAATACCTATAATGGTGCGTGT
>JBBSVV010000005.1:7102-50185 GCA_038046625.1 archaeon
TGTAATAATGGACAGCGCGGAACCGCAGAAAAAAGCAGGCATGTCCGGCTGGGTGCAGAAGAGCTGGGCATTCAACTTCAAGTTCGTTTTCATTTCGCTCATATTCCTTTTGCTGCAGTTCGCAATCCAGTACTATATTTATTCCTCAGGCCTGTTTGAGGTCTCAATTGTGAGAAGCCTCGCATTTTCAGGCGCCACACTCATAGGATTATCGCTGCTTTCGAGCGTCGCGTTCAAATTCAGGCCTATTCTTTCAAAGTACGCGTTTGTGCGCAAAAACTTCGGCGTAATGGGATTCATCCTGGTTTTCTTCCACGTCCTTGCCGCAACCCAGCTTTACTTTTTTGGCGACCTTACAAAAGTATATTTTTCCATAAACCCGCTCGAAAATCCAATCGTTTTCGGAACGCTTGCTTATCCAATCCTATTCGTGATGGCGATTACCTCGATCCAGTGGGTTGAGCACAAAATAGGAGGCACGCTCTGGAAAGCTCTGCACAGGCTTGTTTACTTTGCTTTCCTCTTTATTGTTTTCCACTTCACTCAGCAGAATCCCGTTGCATTGGATAGCATTCCAGGTTATTTGCTGATTCTCGTTACAATCGGCGTCCTGCTCGGGGAATTGTATTGGTGGTACACGGTTTCGAAGCAGAGACAGTTCAAGAACCTCGGCCTTTACATAGGGCTCGCAATCATACTGCTATACATCATACTGGGCTACCTGGCATTCTTCGCGAAATGAAAAGGTTTTTATTCACTGAATCAGAATTACTGTCATGCCATTCAGAAAAAGCCCTAGAGAAACATGGGCCGGAAGAAGAGCCGGAAAAGGCGAATTTTCTGTGCGCGCCGGCGGAGAACGCAGATTTGGCCCAAAATACACCCGTGATTTCATAACAGGGAAAATAAAAACCACGAGACGCGACGAAACAAAAAAACTCCACCACCCGGACAATAGGGGGGAGGAAGCCGACAACGGTTCATACTTGTAGCATTTTTATAAACCAAAATTTTTGAAAACCTTTTTCTCAAAATCAATTATTTTTCCGTTCCTGACCTCAACGCCCTCTTTCTTCAAAAGCGAGATTTTTTTCTTCACTCCATGGGCGTAACCGCCTATTTTTCCGAAGCTCGAAACCACTCGGTGGCACGGAACCCTTGGAGAGTGGGGGTTTTTGTTGCATGCGTTTCCAACGGCGCGGCTAGCATTGTTATTTCCTATTGCCTTCGCCAGTTCCTTGTAAGTGGTTACCTTGCCCCCCGGAATCCTTTTAAGCGCTTTCCAGACCTTTTCGTCAAAATCCATTTTCCTTCACCGCGCTCGTATTTTAAACACTTTCAACAACAAGAAATTCATGGCCAGAAAGGCTTTAAAGAAAACGCCTGTTTCGGAGGCCCCCAAGGCAATAGGCCCGTACTCGCAGTGGGTTCAAGCAAACGGCTTTGTTTTTGTTTCAGGGCAAATAGCAATAGACCCAAAAACCGGCCTCCTCATTGATGGCTCCGTTGCGAGGCAGGCAAAGCAGGTTTTCGAGAACATGAAGGCAATCCTTGCGGAATCGAGGCTTTCACTCCATGCTGTTGTAAAGGTCGAGGTTTTCCTCAAGGACATGAATGATTTTTCCGCAATGAACGAGGTTTATGCCTCCTACTTTTTCGGCAAGCACCTCCCCGCGCGCCAAACAATTCAGGCCGCGGCGCTGCCAAAAAACGCCTTGGTTGAAATTTCCTGCATCGCGGCGAAATAAAGAAATAATTTTGGCCGCCTTACAATCAGATGATTTTTTTGATTCAGCGAAAATTTATTTTATGGAAGTCCGTGTTTTCGCGGAGCCCTTTTCCTTGAGGAGCTGCACGTAAATGTTCACGCCAAGCAGCGCCGAAATAGCTCCCATGGTTGCCGTGAGGGCGCCGTCAATGAGCAATGAAATACCAATGTCAATTACAGGCGGAGCCGAAACTGCTGCGAGCGCAACGCTTATTATTATCCTGGGAATAAGCAGGACAAAGCCCGCCACAATAACCCCTATTATCAAAACCCCAAATGCAATCGCGATGTTCAATGCGTTTCCCTCTGAAAGGCTCCAGCCTTCATCCGCGGAAGCCGCAATGCCCTGGTCCTTGTGCAGGAAAACCATGTATGAAGGGTAAAGCCTCAGCACATTATACCAGATTATAAAAACATAAATCAGTGAAGCAATAACCGCCAAAACAATCACTAACGCCCCTATAATCGGAGCCATTAATGCTGCCGCGACCCCTGCAATCCATAAAGCAACTAATCCAACAAATATCAGCCTGAATTTGTCATGCTTCCAGGAAGTAAAAGCAAGAATTGAAAGCCAGAAAGACAGAACAAAATACTTCAGCACTTTCACCAAGCCGAGCTTTGCGGTTTTGAGGCCAGAGATTTCAAGACCCCTCAGCGTCATGAGCATTGAAACATAACCCATCACGAGCGAAAAAACAATCATTATCGGAATCAGCACAATTAAAAACAGCACGACAAACTGCATGAATCCCGCGAAAAACAATTCAGTATCCACGGTGCCAGAAGGGTTTGTGAACATTTGGTAAAGTGCAGGGTTGCTTTGCCCTATGAGAAACATCGCGCCGAAAAGTGCGCCCATCATGGCCAAATAAAGCACGAAATAAACCATAGTATACTTAAGGAACTTTCCATCCTGATACCAAGGGCTTAGTGAATCCGAAACCGCCTTTAATGCGTCAACCATGAAAATACCAACGAAATCCGCGTATTTAACCCTTTCTTTTGCTTTGCTCCGGCCAAACACACGCTTTTAAAATTTTGCACAACTGAATATTTTCAGCGACTTTTTATGCCGGAAAACCTCTTCAACAAAGTTTGGCAATTACACGAAGTGCAGAAGCTCCCTTCTGGAGAATCGCAGTTATTCATAGGCCTGCATTTGATTCATGAGGTAACTTCTCCGCAGGCCTTTCAGATGCTCCGGGAACAAAACTTGAAAGTCGCTTTTCCCGAGCGCACAATAGCCACGGTCGACCACATTGTTCCGACGGCTTCACAAAAAAGGCCTTACTCAGATTCAATGGCCGAAGCAATGATGGGCGAAATAGAAAAAAACGCGAAACAATTTGGCGTAAGGTTTTACGGAGTTGATTCAGGAAAGCAGGGCATAGTGCATGTGATAGGCCCCGAGCTCGGGCTTACACAGCCAGGGATGACAATTGCCTGCGGCGACTCGCATACAAGTACGCACGGCGCTTTCGGTGCAATAGCATTCGGCATAGGAACCACGCAGGTCAGGGATGTTCTCGCGAGCCAATGCATCTCTCTTGCAAAACCCAAAGTCAGGAAAATAGGTGTTTCAGGAAAGCCTGGCAAAGGAGTTTACTCGAAAGACGTGATACTCAAAATAATCCAGCAGCTTGGAGTCAAAGGCGGAATAGGCTACTCTTATGAGTATGCCGGCGAAACATTTGAGAACATGAGCATGGAAGAAAGGATGAGCGTCTGCAACATGAGCATCGAAGGCGGCGCACGCGCGGGATATGTAAACCCTGACAGAACAACTTTTGATTACATGAAAGGAAGGGAGTTTGCTCCAAAAGGGGATGCATTCGACAGGGCTGTTGAATGGTGGAAGCAAATAGCCTCCGACAAGAATGCAAAGTATGATGATGTTTTCAAATTAAATGTTTCATCGCTCGAGCCAATGGTTACATGGGGAATAAATCCCGGGCAGGCCCTCGGGGTAACAGAAAACATTCCAATGCTGAGCGAAGTTCCGGAAAACGAAAGGCAAACAACACAGGAAGCCCTCACTCATATGGGTTTCAAGGAAGGCGCGCCGATCGAAGGAACAAAAATCGATGTCGCTTTCATAGGCTCCTGCACAAATTCAAGGATTTCCGATTTGAGGGAGGCAGCAAAAATTGTGGAGGGCCGGAAAGTGAATGCGAACGTGAAGGCGCTCGTTGTTCCGGGTTCGCAACAAGTGAAGGTTCAGGCGGAAAAGGAAGGCCTCGACAAAATATTTTTGAAAGCGGGCTTTGAGTGGAGGCACGCGGGCTGTTCAATGTGCTTAGCAATGAATCCCGACAAATTGCAGGGGCGGGAAATTTCGGCTTCATCCTCTAACAGGAATTTCATCGGGCGCCAAGGCTCTTCGACAGGAAGAACGCTCTTAATGAGTCCCGCAATGGTTGCCGCCGCCGCAATAAATGGGAAAGTTGTTGATGTGCGCGAGGTGCTGCAATGATTACAGCAAAAGCGAGCGTAGCGAGCCAAAGCTATGCGAAGCATAGGTTGTCGTACCCAACAGCCGAAACTGTTGTGCGCGAGGTTTTACAATGACTGTAATAAATCAAGTTGCAGGCAAGGGTCTCCCGTTGCGCGGAAACGACATTGACACCGACAGGATAATTCCCGCACGTTATTTGAAAACAATCACATTTGAAGGTCTCGGAAAATACGCTTTCTATGATGAGCGCTTTGACTCATCCGGAAAACCTAAAAAGCACGCTTTCAATGACTCGAAATACAAAGGTGCCTCAATCCTCATAGTGAACAAGAACTTCGGCTGCGGCTCCTCGCGCGAACATGCGCCGCAGGCGTTAATGAAGTTCGGCATAAAAGCCATTGTAGGCGAAAGCTTTGCGGAAATATTTGCGGGCAACTGCCAGTTGCTCGGAATACCAACAGTAACCGCGAGCGCGGAGGATGTGAAACTCCTGCAGGGCTTTATCGAGAATGATGATTCCAATGAAATCCTCAACCTGAATCTCGAACAAAAAATTCTTTCCTTTAACGATTCTTCTATTCCAATAGACATTTCCGAAGGAAAAAGAAAAACGCTCGTGAGCGGAACATGGAATACCCTCGGAATGCTTGTAGAGGCACTGCCGAAAACGAAAGAAACGGCAAAAAAAATCCCTTACCTAAACGGATTCAAATAGTGCGCAAAAATAATTTTGGCCGCCCGAAAATATTGCCTGCAATCACTCAGTTCAGGCCCACTTTTTTTGCGAGTTCATGCAGGTTAACTGGCTTTTTCCCGAGCTCCGCGATTATCCTAATCCGGTTTGCGCAGCCCTTCGAGCCCGCGAGAAGCCAGTGCACGGACTGTTCAAAGGAATCCATACCAAACACATATACTATAAGACAAAAAAATATTAACAGGTTGCGCGCAACAAAATTATTTTACTTTTTCTCTTCCGAGTTAAAATCTATTAGCTCTTTGGCATCTTCGCCTTCTTCAATCCACCTTTTGTAGGCATATTCCCTGAACGGATCAATCGGTTTCTTTCTCTTTTTTTCTATGGTTTTCCTAGCCACTTCATCGCCTTATTCAAAATAATATAGGCAAGCACTATTTGTGCCTTTCCATGCCAATTTTCCAAAAAAGCACGTTTTTATAGTTGTTTGATGTATAATTGATGCATAAATGGAGGTTTTTTTACATGAGGACTACTTTGCAGTTCAAGGGCATGCCTGAGGTAATTCTGGACAAGGCTGTTGAAATGGGCTTGGCACGCTCCAAGACCGAGGCCATTAAGATGGGGATTTTTGCGCTGAACAGGGAATATAATCTTGTCAAGGATCTCGAGTTGGAGCTTGTGGGCAGGAAAATCGAGAAGCAGGAGCAGGAGATGAAGAAGAAGGGTCTGAAGTACCTTAGCGAGGAAGAAGCTTTGGCGAAATATAGGTGAATCGCTTGGATTTGTCGCCATGGAAACTGCAGTACATTCCAGGTTGGGATCTGCACTTCAAAAAATTCGATAAAAGTGTTCAAGTGCAAATCCTCAAAAAGCTTGAACAACTCAAACAGCCCCTTCAGGCAAGAGGGCTGCATTCCTCCCGCTTTCAAGTCGAGGAAACAGGCCAGTACAGAATCGCGCTAAAAATTGACGAAGAAAACAGGGTAAAGAAAATCCAGTTCATCGGCGACCATAAGCAATACGAAAAATGGTACAAGGAACAATAAGCCCTACTTCCGTTACTTTCTTGCAATACACTCATAAGCTATTTTTTGGCTTTAAAACAAGGTCGGCATACAGTTTATATACAATAAAAAGACTTAACTGTAAAAAATTGGCAAACTACTTAAAAATTAAATAAAATCTAAAAAAAATCGTTCATTCGAAAATTAAATTAATCCTACGTCCCCCGGAGGAATTGTAATGGAAACAGAAAAACACAAAACACTCGCAGAAGAAATAGCTGAAAATCAAAAAAAATACGCAGAAATAAGAAAATTTAATGAACAGTCTGCAAAATAATGTTTGGGTAATGGGATTGAAAAAATAGGCTTCACTCCCATTTTCCTCCCAAAGCGCTGGAATTTGATTGCGTTAAGTCTACTTCTTCTTTATCAGCTCAAATAACTCTTTAGCTGCTTCCTGTGGCCCATCGGTTTCGCGACCCTTCACTCCGAGCTGGGTGTTAATCTGCCCGACCTTCACGCCGCTCTTGAACATCGCCTCGAAAAACTGCTTCGCAAGCGGCTCATGCAATTCTCGCAGCTGCGATGGTCCGAAAATGTTCGCATAATAAGCCCCGACAATACCTGTTTCATTTGTTGTACCCTTAGCCATTCTTTTTCCCTCGCCAAAAACCTTCATTGCTTCTTCAGGGCTTTTGAAAAAAGTGATGTGCTTCTGTCCTGCCTCAACTTGCTCATAATTGTTTGCGTAGAGGAAAAAATCAATCGGCCAACCGTGCAAAATCTCCTGCAAGGTCGTTATTGGCAAAACAGCGCGGGCATTGACCTTCTGCGGACTCATAATTATTGAGCGGTCAATCTGTCCAAAAGCATAACCCGCCTGCAAATCGTCTAAGCGAACAAACGCGCCCGTCTCGGTACCGTAAGCGAGGATTTTCCCGTTCTTCAATTCAAGGGAACCCATGTCATCAAACACAATCTTCATGTCCTTCAAATTCCCTTCGCTCAGAATCCTGAAAGCCTCTAAAGATTCCGATTTTCCTGTTCCGGTGTCCCCGAAAATAATTACGTTTGCAGAAGTTCCATTCTTCAAAGTAATGCGCGTCATTGCCCCATGCACAGGCATGCGCCCCCGCATAATCATTATTGAATTGTAAAGCGTGAGCATCATCTTCTTCACATACCCAAAGTAACCGAATTCCTCCCCCAAAGGAATCGCGCCAACCATCAGATTGTTTTTCTTGTCCAGCCAGTAAACGGTTTTCTCCGGCGCAAACTTATCAATCTGCTTATTTGGAACGCCGTAAACATAAATACCGTCAGGCCGCTTCTTCAATTCCTCATCCGAACAAAGCTCGAAAAGGTTCGAGGTAGCTATTCCCAATCCAAAGTAAAAATCGTGGAAATAAAGGTAAATCACCAATTCCCCAACCTTTGCGGGAAAGCAGAGCCATTCAGAATCATCAAGCTTCAATCCTTCAAGAGGGTTTGAGGAAACAAAAGCGAACTCCCCCTTGCGGGTATTCTTCGGCGGGTCAATTATCAAAGGAGGCTGTATGAGCACCTGCCTGATTACATTAACCTTCTGCAATTCAGAGTATTGCAAAGGCAAAGCGGTTTGCTTCGAAGCAGCAATTACCCCGACCTGACAGCCAGCGGGAACCTGCCTGTAAATAATCGGGTGTTCGCCTGTGATGTGTTCGCGGATGTCGCGGTAAACTTTTCTAACCGTGTGGTTCAGGTTCTCTATTGTGTCATTGAAAACCCTGTAAGGGCGCCTGTCCAGGTCTTCGCCGTTAGTGTCCTTCTGCTCCGAATAGCACACAATGAAGCGCTCGAAGCTGCGCCAGTAATTGTAGAATTCCTCGACAAACTGGTCGAGCATGAAAAGGTCCCTGAAAAATTCCCTGAACTCGGGGTTTGATTTCATTACTTCCGAGCCGGGCTTTTTTGCGAGCGCCTTCAGGAGCGCGAGTGAAAGCTGCTCCTGTTCCTTTTCGCTTTTTTTCGGCAGAACCTTGAGCAAATCCGAATCGTGGCCGCGCAAATGCACAATGTAATTATGTAGCATAGTGCTGAATAGTTCGCTTTCAATGATTTTGTCCACGGAGCCCCAGTCGAAACTGCTCGTGCTTATGATGACCTGCTTCCCATGAAAAGCGACTTTCGTAGCCATTCTTTTGCCCAAAACATGAATGTTCAGTATACTTTTTATTGGTTGCAGTGTCCTTGACACATCATGCAATCGCATTCGGGTTGCTTTTTCCGGGAAAAACCTTTTTTTGCGCGCAGTGGCGCGCAACAGCCCCGTGGGATTAAGAATATTAATCACTTTAATGCATGAATGATAAAGTAATCCAAAATGGAACCGAAAAAAACAGATGCCGCAAAAAATTTCCTTTTCATCTCGCTCGACAATCTCGCGGGCGACCTCGCGTGGCACATACTCAAGGAAGGGCACAAGGTGAAATACTACACGGAAGAAAAGGAGGAGCGCGAAGTTGCGGATGGGTTCATTCCAAAGGTTGAGGACTGGGAAAAGGAAATAGATTGGGCGGACGTGATTGTTTTTGATGACGTCCTTGGCCAGGGCGCAAAGGCGAAGAAGCTCCGCGAGAAAGGAAAATTCGTTGTCGGGGGTTCCCCTTACACCGACCGCCTTGAAGATGACCGTGCTTTCGGGCAGGAAGAGCTCAAGAAGCACGAAATCAATATCATTCCATACCAGAACTTCACTTCATTCGAGGGCGCAATAAGTTTCGTGAAGAAAACCCCGGGGAGATACGTGATAAAGCCGAGCGGCGAGGCGCAGAACATCAAAGGCCTTTTATTTGTCGGCGAAGAGGAAGACGGAAAGGACGTTATACAGGTGCTCAATGACTACAACAAGGCTTGGGCAAAAAAAATTCCGGAATTTCAATTGCAGAAAAGGATTTCCGGCGTTGAAATTGCCGTTGGCGCTTTTTTCAACGGGCGCGAATTCATTTACCCTATAAATGTGAATTTCGAGCACAAAAAGCTTTTTCCGGGGAATCTCGGACCGAGTACGGGCGAAATGGGCACACTCATGTTCTGGAGCGGCCCCAACAGGATTTTCAACCAGACCCTCAAAAAATTTGAATTGACGCTTGCAAAGGAAGGTTATGTTGGTTACATTGATTTGAACTGCATTGTGAACAGCAACGGAATCTATCCGCTTGAATTCACTTCACGCTTCGGCTACCCGACAATAAGCATCCAGGAAGAGGGAATGCTCTCGCCCATTGGTGACTTTTTGTATCAGCTCGCGAAAGGCGAAAAGCCGAAGCTCCGCGTTGTAAGCGGCTTCCAGATCGGCGTGAGGATTGTTGTTCCGCCGTTCCCATTCAGGGACAAGGAAACCTTTGAAGTGAAATCAAAGGACTCGGTGATAATTTTCAAGAAACCCACGGATGGCGTGCACATAGAGGACGTGAAGATAGTGAACGAGGAATGGGTTGTCACAGGCACTTCGGGAGTGGTGCTCATTGTTGTGGGAATGGGTTCAACCGTAAAACAAACCCAGAAGCAGGTTTACTCGCGCATCCAGAACCTAATCCTTCCGCACATGTATTATCGCGATGATATCGGCGAGCGCTGGTTCGAGGACTCGGACAGGCTGCATAACTGGGGATATTTGAGGGAACAGTAAGCGAAATTAGTTTTTATTTCCCAATAACTTTCGCGCCTTCGCCGTTCACTTTCGAAACCAGCTTGTCTGATGAAAGGCCTTCGTGCTCGAAAGCCTTCGCCATTGCATTTGAAATTTCAATCGCTGTTTTTTCTAAATCCGAAAATGCGAACATGCTCGGCCCAGAACCCGCGATTGCACAGCCAAGCGCGCCGCTCTCCATGGCTGCTTTTTTCACGGCCGAATAACCGGGAATCAGTTTTGCGCGAACAGGTTCAATGATACTGTCGCTTATCGAGCGACCGATGATTGCGCAATCTCCTAGTGCTATTCCTGCAACGAGCGCAGCAACGTTCCCCGTGTTATGCACGAGGCTTGACATGGGAACGGAAGAAGGCAGGAGCATGCGCGCCTCCTTGGTGGAAACCTCGTAGTTCGGAGTAACCACGCACGCATTCAGCTTTGCGGGGGCACGAAGCCTTATGACATCCAAGGGGTCATAGCTCCTGATTATCACAAACCCGCCGAAAAGCGAGGGCGCTACATTGTCCGCGTGGTGCCCACTGACCGTGGCTTCCGCCTTTATGCAGTCTTCAAGAACGAAACCCTTTTCCTTTTCGGGCGCAAACAATTTCAATGCGGCAAAGGCTCCTGCAACCGCGCTGGCGCCGCTGCTTCCCATGCCTGAGTTCAGCCTCAGGCCCTTGTTCAGGGTAATTTCCATGCCTTCCTTAACCCTGAGTTTTTCCATTACGCTTATCGCGCCTATTGAAGCGGTGTTTTTGTCCGCAACCTTAGGCAGTTTGCCATTATCCCCTGTTATTGTCTTTATCCTCACTCCCGGCTCCGAAGAAGTTTCGGCAATGAGAGTATCTCCGACAGAATCCAGGGCAAAACCCATTATGTCAAAGCCAGGGCCCACATTTGCGACCGTTGCGGGCGAGAACACCGTGATTTTCTTCATTTTGGCCACTAAAGACAATTAAATAGTTTTTCTTACTAATTAATTGGAATGGGGAAAGCTTTTTTAAGAGCCATCGGGAACGGAAAAACCTATCCCATAGATGAGAAGCGCTACGAGTCCGACAGCGGAGAGCTCCTCGAAGTAGCGTATGAATTCGGTTCCATGGACACAAAGGCACTGAAGGAAAAATTTGCGCAAAGGGGAAGCTCCCAGAACCCTCTTGATAAGAGCGGAGTATGGAGGTTCCGCGAACTCATTCCGTTCATGCGCAGCGAGGCAAACGTTGTTTCGCTTTCAGAGGGAAACACTCCCTTGTATGCCGCACCGAAAAGCGCATCCTATGCCGGCGTAAAAAAACTTTCATTCAAGCACCAGGGCATGAATCCTACCGGCTCGTTCAAGGACAACGGAATGACCGCCGCTGTATCAAAAGCAAAAGAATTCGGCTCAAAAACCGTTGTATGTGCTTCCACAGGAAACACTTCGGCATCAATGGCGGCATACGCCAGCCGCGCAGGAATGACCGCCTTGGTGATAATCCCTTCAGGGCAGATTGCAATGGGAAAGCTTGCGCAGGCGCTTGATTACGGCGCAAAAACAATCCAGATTGACGGCGACTTCGATGACGCGATGCGCATCGTGCGGGAACTCGCTGAAGAAAAAAGCGTTTACATTTTGAATTCAATCAATCCGTTCAGGCTCGAGGGGCAGAAAACCATAATGATTGAAATGCTTTGCCAGAGAAACTGGGAAGTTCCGGACAGGGTGGTTGTGCCGGGAGGAAATTTGGGAAATTCATCCTCGTTCGGAAAGGCATTCAAGGAACTGCGCGAACTCGGCTTCATTGAAACAATCCCGAAAATAACCATTGTGCAGGCGGAGGGGGCGGCTCCGCTTTACAACATGTGGAAAAACAAATCAAAAGAACTCAAACCAGTAAAGGCCCATACCCTTGCAACCGCAATCAAAATCGGGAATCCCGTGAGCTGGCAAAAAGCAATGAGGGCGCTTGAGGAAACAAAAGGAAGCGTGGCGGTTGTTTCGGAAAAAGAAATTGCGGACGCAAAAGCCATCATTGGAAAGGATGGAATCGGCTGCGAGCCCGCATCAGCAACCACGCTTGCCGCGATAAAGAACCTCGCTGGAAACGGGATTGATGAAGACGAGGACATTGTCGCAATCCTCACGGGAAACGCGTTGAAGGACCCGCAATACACGGTTGATTACCATTCAGATTCATTGTTTGAGGAGTTCGAAGGCAAAAAGAAAATCCCTGCGGCATTCGCGAACAAGCCCATAAAATTGCCAGCAGACACCGCAAAAATAAAAAAAGAATTAAAGCTGTGAAAATTTCAGGCCCGCCTGGTTTTCGCAATCAGATACATGTCCATTAAAACAATCGCCATCATGGCCTCGGCCACAGGCACCGCGCGCGGGCAAAGGCAGGGGTCGTGCCTTCCCGCAACAGAAACCTTGAGGGATTTGCCTTTCTTGTCCACGGTCCTCTGCTCTTTGGTGATTGAGGAAGCAGGCTTTATCGCGATGCGCGCAACAATATCATCACCATTGCTGATACCCCCAATTATTCCGCCCGAATTGTTTGTTTTGAACTTCACTTTCCCTTTTACGGTATAAGGCTCGTCATTGTGCTCCGAGCCCTTCATCTTTGTTGAGGAAAAACCGGAGCCGATTTCAACCCCTTTTACGGCATTAATGCTCATCAAGGCTTCCGCGAGCTTCGAATCCAATTTGTAATAAACAGGCTCTCCCAAGCCCACAGGAACGCCCTTTGCAATTACCTCGACGATGCCGCCTACACTATCTCCCTTCTCCTTCGCGGCAAGAATAACTTTTTCCATTTCCTTTGCGGCCTGCAAATCAGGCGCGCGCACGGAATTATTCTCAATAACCTTCAAATCAATTTTCTCGGCGCGTATTTCAGCAACCTCGCGCGTGAATCCGAAAATCGAAACCCCTTTTTCCTTCAAAAACTTTTTCGCAATCGCTCCAACCGCAACCCTCATCGCGGTTTCGCGCGCGCTTGAACGCCCGCCTCCGCGATAATCGCGGATCCCAAATTTTTGTTCATAAGTATAATCCGCATGGCCAGGCCTGTAAAGGTCCTTGATGTTCGAATAATCCTTGCTCTTCGCATCTTTATTGTGAATTATTAGTGCGATGGGCATTCCGGTTGTTTTTCCTTCGAAGACGCCTGAAAGGATTTCAACCTTGTCGTCTTCCTGCCTCTGCGTGGTTACCTCTGATTGGCCCGGCCTGCGCCTATCCAAATCCTTTTGGATGTCTTCCTCGCCCAGCTTTAATCCGGCGGGAACACCATCAACAACTACTCCTATTGCCTTTCCGTGGCTCTCGCCAAAGCTGGTGTATGAAAATATTTTTCCGAACGTGTTGAAGGTCATGAAAATCATTTTCCTTATTTCAGGTTCTCCATTACGGCTTTCCTCATTTCCCTTTTCGGCGCTTCCTTTCCAGTGAAAAGCTTGAACGCGGCATACCCCTGGTTCAGGAGCATTTCAAGGCCGTTGATTGTCCTGCAGCCCCGCAATTCGGCTTCCCTTAAAAACCTCGTTTTCAAGGGGTCGTAAACAATGTCAAATACAATGATTTCCTTCCTTAAAAGGCTTGCAGGAACAATAATAGGTGTTTCATGGGTGTTTGGCTTCATTCCGGAAGGAGATGCATTAATCACTATGTCAAAGCCCTCCAGCATTTTTATTCCGTTCAAACCAACGCTTTTTGCCCCTGCAACGAGCGCGAGTTTTGACGCTTTTGCGGAATCCCTGTCCGCAATCGTTACTTTTGCGTTCTCCTCCCTGAGGTAAAACGCAATCGCCTTTCCTGCGCCGCCGGCGCCGAGAAGCAGAACATTTTTTCCATGCAGTTGCGTAACCGCCTTTAGCGAGCGCATTGCGCCAATGCCGTCCGTGTTGTAGCCCTTCAGAACCCCATTTGTGTTCACAACCGTATTCACGGCGCCGATTTTTTTTGCAATGGGGTCAACCAAATCAAGGTGCTTCAGGATATCGACCTTGAATGGCATGGTTGCATTGAAGCCCTTTACCCCAAGTTCCCTGAGGCCTTTCACCGCATTTCCGAGGTTCTCGGGCTCGAATGCAAGGTAAACCGCATTCAATCCCAAAGCATTGAAGCCCGCATTGTGCATTGCCGGGCTCAAAGAATGACTCGCGGGCTTGCCGAGAAGGCAAAAGAGCTTTGTTTCCGCGTCACGCATCGAGAGCACCTTTATAATTCTGCAAAAAAAGGCTTTTTAAGGACACCCCTTTAATGGGGGTGGTTGCGCATAAAAATGTTTTCCAGTTACATTGCTGTGGTATAGCAGGCCACGAAAGTTTTTCGGCATTTATGGGCGGTCTGCTAGATAGCAAACCATAAAAATCCGTCGAATTACTTTATTGGTTTGCTATAACATGAAAAAAGTCATTCCCGCATCAAGAACCCTTGGAGTGAAGCACGCTAACCGTGATTTGGTTCCGGTTGCGGAGCAGGTCGAGGCTTCAGGAAAAAAAGTCCTCTATCTGAATATCGGCGACCCAATTGTCTTTGATTTCAGGGCCCCTGAATCCATTTGGCAGAGCATTGAGCAGCACAAGCGCGAGTGCGAGGGCTACACAAACGCAATCGGCTCGAACGGGGCGAGGCAGGCAATAGCGGATTATGCGAAACGCGGCGGCATCAACGGCGTCACAAAAGATGATGTCATTAGCTTTGTCGGGGGCAACGAGGCAATAATACTCTCGATGCAGGCGCTCCTCAACCCCGGAGAAAACGTTCTTTTGCCCGGGCCAGGGTATCCTGTTTACACCGGCGAAATGAGCTTCCTCGAGTGCCCATTGAATGTTTACCAATTGGACGAGGAGAACGATTGGCAGCTCGACGTTGACAGCATAAGGAAGAACGTGAACAAAAAAACAAAGGCAATCGTCATAATCAACCCGAACAATCCCACGGGAAGCGTCCTCTCAAGGAAAAACCTTTCAGAACTCGTGAACATTGCCGGCGAATTCGATTTGCCCATTCTCGCGGACGAAACCTACGACCAGATTCTCTACGACGGCACGGAATTTGTTCCCCTTGCAGGCGTTTCAAAGGACGTGCCGGTGCTTTCATTGGGAAGCATTTCAAAAACGCATCTCGTTCCGGGTTTCCGCGCGGGCTGGATTTACAGGAAAGACCCAAAAGGCGCACTTGATGATTATTTTGAGGCAATGCACAGGCTCTGCCGCCTCAGGCTTTCAAATGCAGGAATAGGGCAGGTCGCCATAGAGGCGGCGCTTAACGGCGAGCAAAACCACGTGAAGGAAATGGTTGCAAAACTAAAAAAGAGGCGCGACCTCACCTTCAAAAGGCTGAATGAAATCCACGGCCTCTCATGCGTCAAGCCGAAAGGAGCGTTCTACGCGTTCCCGCGCATAAACCTTCCGATAAAATCAGACAAGGAATTCGTGATTGATTTGCTCAAGGAAACTGGCGTTCTTGTCGTGCACGGCGAAGGCTCCGGCCAGAAAGAAGGCACGCACCACTTCCGCATCGTTTTCCTTCCTCCAGAAGAAACCCTCTCCGAGGCATTCAACCGCATAGAGGGTTACATAAAAAAGAAATTCAAGTGAACATTGCAAACTCTGCCATTTGTTTGAGCATTTAATTCACCTTTTTCTGCCCCAGCTTTTTCTGGCTTTCTTTTGCCCCAAGATAGTTCTCCGGCGTAGCCACTTTTTGGATGCTTCTCTGTTCAAGTTCTTTGCGGGCTATTCCGGCAACTGTTCCGCCCTCTTTTGCCGCTACTTTGTTCTCAGGAAAACCTTTCGCGTCCCGATTCCTTGCAATTCTTGTGGTTGAGGCTTCGCCCAGCATTGTGAATATCAGCTCCAAATCCGTCATGTGGTCGCGGAGGTTTTCCCGTTTCAGGTTCTTGAATTTTTTGTATTCGGCAGGGTTCATGCCGAATGTGGCTTTTGATATTTCTGCGGTAAGAATGGCGTATTCCCTTTCCGTCTTCACTTCCCTTTTCTTCCATTCATCTGTCAACTCGTCCCTTACCGCAATGCCTCTTACTCTTTTTTCTATCCATTCATCCGAATAGCCCTTTTCTTTGTATATTTGCCTCATCCTCTTTTGGGCAAGTTCGGGATTTTCTATCTCCTGCACCCTTTCATAGCCCACTTTTGCAAGCCAGAGCTTGAAGGGCTCCGCTTTTGGCGAAGGAATTGACTGGATAACCCTGAACGCGCCTTCGGTATTGACGCAATTCGTTTCCCTTTTTTTGCCGTCCGGCGTGGGAAGTTCAAGGGGGGTACAAATTGTACCCCAGTTGGAGTCAAGAGTAGGGTTCCTGCTTCTCATCTTCTTAATGTATTGTTTTGGGTCGGCGCTGTCGGTTAAAACCGCAATAATGTCGTAAATTGAGAACCACCATTCATTGTTGTGCCATGTTCTGCGAATATTTCTGCCCTGGAATGCAATCAGAGCATTTGTAGTTTCTGTGCCATTAATTTCTGCCATCGCCATTTACCTCATCACATTTACAAACTCGAATCCAAGCGTATTGCGTTCGCCAAGCCGCAGTCCAAATGAATTGAATGCTTCAAGTTCTGCGAGGAGTCTTATTTTAATCGCCACCTTGGAAATAACTGCCAAAAAACAGTTTAAATAGTTGGCGAAGGCTCCTTGCCGGTGCGGAAAGCGTGCTGCGGTTAACGATTTAATTTGATTTTAGGCAATTTTAGTATGTTTAACTTTTTGCGCGAGCTTCTTGGCTTCAAGAGGCACCCTGAAAGATATAGTGATTTGAGGAGTTCTAGTTATCTTATAGAATTGCGTTTAAGCGGTAGAACTAAGACCTATCTGAAAGAGCTCTCTTACCAAATTGCAGAAAAATTTCGTGTGAGAGGCGCGGTTAGGAAGAGGGTTGTGCCTCATGTTTCTTTATTCGGGCCGTTCAAATCCAATCACGAAAGGGAATTGACCTTAAAGTTTAGTTCAATGTGTAAAAGGCTGGATTTGGTAAAATATAGGCTTAATGGTTTTGACCATTTTGAGGATAGGGTAGTGCATGTTCATATTGACCCTTCAACAGAGCTAATCGAGTTTAGAAAGGAGTTGGCGAAATCTCTAATTCCTGTATGTATTGAAACAAAGCAATATGATTATGTTGATGATTTCAAATTTCATGCTACTTTGGCTTTCAAGGATATTGAAAAAAAATTTGATGCAATTTGGGATTACCTCCAAACGCAAGAAACTCCTCTCAAAGAAGAATATGTTTTGAGAATCACGCTTCTCAAGCGAGGGAGAATTCTGAAGGAATATGACCTAATACAAAGGAGAATGCTCAGCAGAAAGGAAGCGTTGAATAGGGGTGTATGGAAAGAAACTAGGGGTCAGCTTAAAAAAATTAGAGCAAATAATGGAAAAAGAGTAGTTCAAGAGGTTACGGTTGAAGGCGACCCATATTTCATTAGTGATTTGCACCTTGACCATGCCAACATTATTAGGTATTGCCACAGGCCATTCGAATCAACAGAAGAAATGAATGAAACGCTTGTGAATAACTGGAACAATACAATCAAGGATACTGACCAAGTATTTTTTCTCGGTGATATGTCATTTGGAAAGGGTAGCCGTGGTGCGGATTACTGGATAAAAAAACTGAAAGGCAAAATATATTTTATTAAAGGAAACCATGAAAAAATATATTACAAAAATGCCTTTAATGAACTAATATTGAATTGCAAAGGCAAAAAAATCTATCTGGTGCATGACCCATCACATATCCCAAGAGACTGGGTCGGCTGGGCAATACATGGCCATAAACACAACAATAGCTTGGTTGAGTTTCCGCTTGTCAATGAAAAAAACAAAACAATAAACGTGAGCTGCGAACTGTTGAATTACACCCCAAAAAGGCTAATTGATATAACAAAAAACCTAGACTGAATAAACTTTCCGCATCTCCAGCGCCTCGTTTTTTCCTATCGGCTCAGCCGTTTCTCGGGTTAAACCCTTTCTCCCTTTAGGGGTCAGTTCGGATTTTTGCAGCGTTTCAGAACATCACGCGCAACCCGGAGTAAATTTTCTTCATCTCTTCAATTGGAATCTGGCCGTCCGCGCTCTCCCCGCCTTTTTCAAGAGAAGCAAATGTCAGGAAGCCCCCAAGGGGCATTGATAAAATGCGCGAATCCCGACCTATTGAACCCATGCAGAACGCAATCAATTTGATTCCGCGCCTCTTCGCTTCCTTTAATAGCTCGAACATTATTTTGTTGTCCTCATGCGAATTCGCCTTCGCCACAATCTTGATGACATCGGGCTTTTCCTTCTGCATTCTCAGCATGAGCTTCAGCAGGTCCTCGAATTGCGGGGTGTGCCCAAAATAATGCTTCGAAAGGATTATTTTGGACTTGTGCTTCTTCGCGTACTCGAAAAACTTTTTCTTCTGCTCCGCGCCGGTCTCGAATTCAAGGTCAACGTAATCAGCCTTGAGCTTCACGCAGTTCTTCAGAACCGCAATCCTCTTGGTTTCGCTTTCCATGAATCTGCCTCCTTCCTCCATCCGCCTGCACGTGCAAATCACGGGCTTTCCGCATTTTTTAATTAGCCTTTCAAGGTCCTTTGAGCCCAGTTCCTTCAGGTAATCCAGGCGCAGCTCAATCATGTCCGCAACGGCATTCGCCTTTTCAATCTGCGCAACGGCAGAACCAATGTCAGCCGCAGCAACAGGAACAGCAATCATCGCTACACCTCAAAGCCTCAAGAACGGTTTTGTCATCAACAAAAATCCCGTAGCTTCCTTTATGCGAATACATTTTCCCTATCGCAATGGGCAAAGAATACCTCACTTTCCCCGAAACCGCCTTTTTGTCCCTCTCGGTCAAAGCCAAAATCTTTTCAGGTTCATAATCAGGAAGTTCAGTCGGCAAACCGAATTCGTGCAAAAGCACGGAAATCCTGCATTCATCCTCGCTTTGCAAAAGCCCCAGCCTAACCGCAATCCTGTTTTCAACAGCCATGCCAATCGAAACGGCCTCACCGTGCGAATGTGTTGTGTATTTCCCGAGTGTTTCAATCGCATGGCCTATTGTATGCCCGAGATTCAGTACGCGCCTGTAATTCATTTCCTTCTCGTCCTTTTCAACTACCCGCGCCTTGAGTTCACAGTTTCTTTTGATGACTTCCGCCATTATTTTCGGTTCCCTTGCAAGAATCTTTTGGGAATTATTTTCCAAAAAAGAAAAGAATTTCGCGTCATTCAGCACCGCCTGCTTCACAACTTCCGCCATTCCATTGGAAAACTCCTTTTCGGAAAGAGTCCTGATGAATTGCGTGCTCACATAAACCTTTTTCGGCTGCGCAAATGTGCCCACAGTATTCTTTCCAAGAGAAAGGTTCGCTCCTGTTTTTCCTCCAATGCTCGAATCAACCATCGCCAAAAGCGTTGTCGGAACCTGCACAAAATTTATTCCCCTTAAATAAATTGAAGCAGCGAATCCCGCGAGATCCCCTGAAATCCCGCCGCCAAGCGCGATTACGCAGCTTTTCCTGTCGAATCTCTTTGAAAGCATTCCCTCAAGAACCGCTTCAACATTCCGCAGTGACTTGTTTTTCTCACCAGCCTCAAAAGAAACAATGCCCGCACCCATTTTCTTTTTCCGCAGCTCTGAAAGGAGCTTTGTGCCGAAAAGTTTTTTCACGTTCGAATCGCACACAATGCAGTAGTCGCTGCCGAAACCGTCTTTTTTGATTTCCGCTGCAAGCTGCGCAGGCGAATAATTGCCTATGCTTATGCCGTAGCTGTCATCTATTTTTTTCTTCAGCCTTACAATTACATTCATGCAAAACCCTCTTTTTCAAGCGCCCTCAGCACCTGTGAAACCGATTCCGCAACCGAAGCGTTTCCCGTGTCAAAAACCAAGTCTGCGGCTTCCTCATAAAATTTTTTCCTTTGCTCCAGCAAATGTCTTACCTCTTCAAATTGCCCCTTTTCCGTCAATGCAGGCCTGTTGGAATCTCTCCCAATGCGCGAATAAATCTTTTCAGCGGAAGCCGTCAGTAATACTATTTTTGAATTCTTTTTAAGGCTATCAATGTTCTCCCTGAACAGCACAACACCTCCTCCGCACGCGATGCACTGGTTATCCCTGGTAGAAACCTCCTTTACTACCATTTTCTCAATCTCCCTGAATTTCTCTTCTCCAGAGGCCTCAAAAATTTTCGGAATGCTCTTTCCAGCCTTTTCCGCTATGAGCTCATCAGTGTCCACAAAACGCAGTTTGAGCCTTTTAGCCAGCGCCCTTGCCAAGGTGGTTTTTCCAGTGCCCCTAAAGCCAATAAATGCAATGTTCATTCTTTCCCCTCATAAGCATTTTCGAGTTCCCCGAAAAAATTTGGAAAACTCTTTGAAACAACTTTTTCATCATCAATAATCATTCCGCCGGTTTTCAGGCCCAGAACCGAGAATGCCATTGCAATCCTGTGGTCATTAAAAGAATTAATCGCTGTGCCATGCGGTTTTCCGCCGTCAATTTCGAGAAAATCCGCGCCATACCTGCACTTCACTCCGCATTTCTCCAGATTTTTCGCCACGCTCTCGATGCGGTTGCTCTCCTTTGCCGCGAGATGAGAAATTCCCGTTATTTTGGTTTTGCCTTTTGCAACAGCCGCGACAACAGCAATGCTTGGAACAATGTCAGGGCAATCGGCCATGTCAACGCCTATCCCTTTCATCGGCTTTCCCTTCACTTCAATAAAATCCTTTCCTTTCTTCAGGGAGCAACCCATTTTCGAAACCAAATCCAAAAACTTTTTGTCCCCCTGGCTCGAGTAAGGATTCAAGTTATTCACCTTGGCCTTTCCTCCTGTTATTGCTGCGGCCGCAAAAAAATACGAAGCCGAACTGTAATCCCCCTCAATCTCATAATCCTGTGCCTTGTACATTTCCTTTCCCTTCACAAAAAACTCCGTGTAATCATGGTTCACGCATAAAACACCGAAAGATTTCATGCAGTCAATGGTGATGTCCACATAAGGCCCCGATTTCAATTCCCCTGAAACCTTTGCAAGCACGCCCTTTTCCGTGTAAGGCGCCGAAACCAGGATTGCGCTCAAAAACTGCGAACTTTCAGATCCCTCAACAATCGTTTTTCCCCCTTCAAGGCCTCCGCCCTTTACCTTTACAGGAAAAGAGCCGTTCTCCGAAGCGGAAGCCTCAGCACCGAGCTTTTCCAAAGCAGAAACAAGTCCCGAAACAGGCCTCTCCTTGAGCCTCGCATCACCCGTAATCACTGAATTTCCGTTTGCGAGCGCAGCCAAGGGAACGAGAAAGCGCGCAGTTACCCCTGAATTGCCGACAAAAACCTCTTTGTGCGGAGCAACCAGCTTTCCTGCGGTGCCATGAACTATGAAATCCTTTCCATCAAAATCAATGCGTGCGCCGAACAAAGCAAGTGCATTCGCCGCGTGCCTCTGGTCATCCGCATAAAGCGCATTCCGCAAAAAACTTTTTCCATCCGCAAGCGAAGCAATGAAAAGAGCCCTCAATGTATGGGCCTTCGATGGAGGCGCATTGAAAACGGCATTCAGCTTTTTCACTGCATCTATTTTCCTCATTTTCTCACCTCACCGTTTTCCCTCTTCGAGGACTTCGCGACCGGCGGTACCGACAGCATACCCTTCGGGTACACTTGGCTTCGCACTGCAATCATTTCATCACCGTTGCAGCCTTGAGTTTCGCGCAAAAATCCTTCAATTCCAAAATCATTGCGCCTTCATTCCCAAGGTTCCTCTCAATCACCGCCTCAATTGCGGAACCCACAATGGCGCCGTCGGCCCCCGCAGAAATTATTTTCTTCACGTGCTCAGGCATTGAAATCCCGAAGCCGATGCATGCGGGCAACTTTGAATTTTTTTTCACGCGCCCCGCGAGTTCCAATGCAGAATCCTTTATGTCCTTCCTTTCCCCTGTAACCCCGAGCAGGCCAACCACATACATGAAACCGCCCGCTTTTTTCGAAATTTCCCTTATCCTCTTGTCGCTTGTCGTGGGGGCAACCATAAAAATCATTTTCAAGCCAATCTCCGTGGCCTCTTTCAATGCTTCGCGTGATTCCTCGATAGGCATGTCAGCAATGAGAATCCCGTCAACGCCGGCTTCCTTCGCCTTAACCAAAAAATCCTTTACGCCATTCGAGTAGACAAGATTGTAATACAAAAGCAGGCCTATCGGGATTTCGCTGTTCTTTGCCCTTATGCCTTTTATTATTTCAAAGCACTTGTCCGGGTTGATTCCTGCATCCAATGCGCGCTGGTCCGCAGCCTGGATTCTCTTTCCATCCGCAATGGGGTCGGAAAAAGGGAAACCGAGCTCGAGAGCATCGGCACTTTCAAGGAGCGTTTCCACGATTTTTTTTGAGGCATTGAAATCAGGGTCGCCGAGAACCACAAAAGGAATGAATGCGCCTTCATTTTTTCCCCTTAATTTTCCAAACATTTTTCCGTAGCGGTCCATATAATTCACCTATTTGCCCTCCAGTGCTTTTGCCACGTGCTCGAGGTCCTTGTCGCCCCTTCCGGACAAATTAATTATGACCACGTCCTTTTTCGAGCAGTTCTTCGCGTACTTCAATGCATACGCAACGGCGTGGCTCGACTCCAATGCAGGAATAATCCCTTCCTTTTCGGAAAGCAATTTGAATGCGGCGAGCGCCTCGGTATCCGTCGCGTAAAAATACTTCGCCCTCTTCAAATCGCGCAGCATCGCGTGCTCCGGCCCCACGGCGGAATAGTCAAGGCCAGCGGAAATCGAGTGCGTGTTGTAAATCTGGCCGAACCTGTCCTGCAATACATAAGTGAGGGTTCCATGCAATACTCCTTTGCGCCCAAGCTTCGGGTCGGCAAAACGAGCGGCATGCTTTCCGCTTTCGATTCCCATTCCGCCTGCCTCAACCCCGATGAGTTCCACTTTCTTGTCCTTCACGAACTCCCTGAAAATCCCTATTGCGTTGCTCCCGCCGCCGACACACGCAATAATGGCTTTCGGCAGCTTCCCCTCTTTTTTAAGGATTTGCTTTCTTGCCTCTTTCCCTATTACGCTCTGGAAATGCGCAACCATGGATGGGTAAGGGTGCGGCCCCAAAACAGAACCAAGGAGATAATGGGTATCCTGAACATTCGCTGTCCAGTCGCGTAGCGCCTCATTTATCGCGTCCTTCAATGTTTTGCTTCCGCTCGAAACAGGAATCACTTTTGCGCCGGCCAATTTCATCCTGAAAACATTGGGCCTCTGCCTTTCAATGTCAACCTCACCCATGTAAATCTCGCATTTCAGGCCAAGTTTTGCGCACGCAATGGCAGTGGCAACTCCGTGCTGCCCCGCGCCTGTTTCCGCGATGATTCTTTTTTTGCCCATGTACTTCGCGAGCAAAGCCTGCCCAAGGGCGTTGTTGATTTTATGCGCCCCGGTATGCGCAAGATCCTCACGCTTTAAATAAATTCTGCATCCGAGTTCCCTGCTCAACTCAGAGGCGAAAGTCAACGGAGTAGGCCTTCCAACAAAACTCGCGAGCAATTCATTAAGTTCCGCATTGAATTTTTTGTCCTTGCGGGACTTTTCAAATGCCGCTTCGAGTTCCTTCACTGCGGGCATCAGTGTTTCAGGGACAAACTGGCCGCCGTAAGAACCGAACATCCCCTTCCTCATTTTTTACCCACCGCACTTTGAATGAATTCCCTCATTTTCGCGTAATTTTTTACGCCCGGCCTCGCTTCCGTGGCGGAGCAAACATCGACAATTACAGGATTGAACTCCTTAATAATCCGTTTCACGTTTCCCGCATTCAGGCCCCCGGAAAAAATCAGCTTCGTGGAATTAATTTTTACATTTTGCAAAAATTTTTCGTTAATTTGCGTTCCGGTTCCGCCAAACAGGCCTTTGGAGGGTGCGTCAAGCATTATGAAGTCAGCGCGGAAACTTTTTGCCTTTGCAATGCTGCCTTTATCCTCGACATGAACGGCTTTAATTACTGGCAATCCAATGCCATTGATTTCACTCGGCTTTTCATTGCCTGAAAACTGCGCCAAATCCAGGCCGACGCGCTTCGCAATTTTCCTCACTTTATTTTTGCCCTCGTTCACAAAAACCCCTGCAACAAGCGCCTTTCCTTTCACCCTGTGCGCAATTTTTTTCGCCAGCCCAATTGAAACAAACCTCGGGCTCTTGGGGTAGAAGTTCAGCCCAATCAGGTCGGCCCCGAGTTTCACCGCATCCATTGCGTCCTTTTCGCTTGTGATGCCGCAAATCTTCACAAGGGTTTTTCCGGATAATTCCTTCAGCTTCACGCGCGGAACCGGAAAGGACATTATGGCTGTCCCGACAAGTATTGCGTCCGCAATTCCTTTGAGCGAGTCAACCTGCCGCCTTGAATTGATTGCGGATTCGGAAACAAGAACAATTTTATTTCTCCTGCCTTTCGGTATTTTTTTTGCCAGCCTTGCGGTAACGGCAAAATCTTCCCTCAGCGTGGCGAGGTTCCGGTTGTTTATGCCTATTATTTTGGCATTCGTGCGCAGGATTTTTTTCAGCCCCGAAAAGGAATCGCATTCAACCAAACAATCCATTCCGAGCGAATCCGCAACTTCAATGAACTCGCCGATCTGCTTTTCCGTAAGGATATTCGCAATCAAAAGGATTGCATCTGCCCCGTAATGCCTCGCCTCGAAAATCTGGTAAGCATCAACAATGAAATCCTTGCGCAGCAAAGGCTTTTTCGTGAATCTGCGCGCGCCCTTCAAAAAATCCAGAGAACCGGAAAAATGCTTCTCTTCGGTAAGAATCGAAATCGCATCGGCGTACTCATCATAAAGTCGCATGAATTCCGCGAGCGAAGCGGATTTGTTTATGCTCCCCCTTGAGGGAGAGCTCTTCTTGAATTCCCCAATGAGCTTCATTTCCCATTTTTTCCCCAATGCCTTGAGGAATGAATGCGATGCCTTGCGGATTTTCATCCTCGTAACGGGAAAGCTCTTTTTTCTGTGCCTAACTTCCGCGAGCTTTTCCTTCCTTACTTTCTCAAGGAAATTCATGCGCGCGACTCCTTCACGAGCAATTCAAGCTTCTCAAGAGCTTTTCCAGAATCAATGCTTTTTCTCGCAAGTTCAATCCCTTCCTTTATAGAACCAGCCTTTCCGTTCGCAAAAATCGCGATGCCGGCATTAAGGAGTATTGTGTCGCGCTTCGCGCCCTTTTCTTTTCCGGAAAGAATGCCCCTGATAACTTGCGCCGATTCCTTTGCATCCGCAACAACCAGCTCTTTTGGAATGCACCCGGCAAGGCCAAGCTCTTTCGGCAAAAATTCCTTCTTCTGCACTTTTCCGTTCTCGACAATGAAAGCAACATTTTTTCCCGTAAGTGTGGCCTCATCATAGCCGTTGCCGTTTATCACAACGGCTTTTTTTGTGCCAAGGCCCGCAAGCACAAACGCGAGTTTTTCCGCAAGTTCCGCGCTGTAAACCCCCAAAAGGAAAGTGTTTGCCCCGGCAGGATTCGTAATGGGCCCCAGGATGTTGAAAATGGTCCTAATCCCTATTTCCTTTCTCGGAACCGCGGCGTATTTCATTGCCGGGTGGTGCTTCTGTGCAAACATGAAAACTATGCCTATTTTTGAAAGTATTTCCGAGTTGCGCTCCGCGTCATTGTCAATTTTCGCTCCGAGCGCCTCGAGCACATCGGCCGCGCCGCTCCTGCTCGAAACACTTCGGTTGCCGTGCTTCGCAACAACACAACCAGCACCCGCACACACAAACGCGCTTGCCGTAGAAATGTTGAAGCTGGATTTTCCGTCCCCGCCCGTGCCCACAACATCCAGAAGGTCGGCCTTTCCCTTGTAAGATACTTTTGCGGCAACGCCCCTCATTGATTCGGCCGCGCCCTGAATCTCCTCAATCGATTCCCCTTTCATCCTCAATGCGGTTATGAGAGACGCAATCTGCGAGTCAGTTGCCCTGCCCTGCATGATTTCGTCAAAAGTTTCCTTCGCCTCGGCTCTGGAAAGATTTTTCCCGTCAACAATTTTTCCAATCGCTTCCTTAATCATTTTTTTGCCCCCTTGGCCATTTTCATTACGTTCTCAATCATTAATCCGCCTTCAGGCGTAAGAATGCTTTCAGGGTGGAACTGCACACCGAAAGAAACGTGCTTTTTGTGCCGCACACCCATAATAATTCCTGATTCGCTTTTCGCCGTGACTTCCAGAACACCGGGAATCTTTTCCCCGGCAAGAGAGTGGTAACGGCCGGCCTGAAAAGGGTTCGAAAGCCCCTGAAAAATCCCTTTTCCGTCATGGGAAACCATTGAAGGCTTTCCGTGGATGGTTTCAACGGCCTTTCCGACCTTTCCGCCGAACGCCTCAATCATTGCCTGCTCACCCAGGCAAACGCCGAACAAAGGAATTTTTCCGGAATACTCTTTAATGACTGGCATGCTGTTTCCGGCATTTGCGGGATTTGAAGGCCCCGGAGAAATCACAATCAAATCAGGCCCGAACCCGGAAATTATTTCCCTGATTTTTTTCATCGGAACATCATTCCTGTAAACCTCGACCCTGCAGCCGCGCTTCTCGAACTCTTCGACCAAATTATAAGTGAACGAATCGAAATTATCAAGGAAAAATACCTTCACAACCCTTTCGCCGGTTCGCCCTAGCGGGTGCAGGGGGAGCGACTGCCCCTGCTCCTTGTACCCGTAGGGTACGAGGCCTCGCGGAATCTTTGGATTCTGCAAGGTCGCAGGGCCATGGCTCACTTTGTTCGCAATCATTCCAAACCCTCCGCGATTTCAATTGCCCTCAATGCCGCTTTCGCCTTTTTCTCGGTTTCCTCGAACTCCTTCTCAGGAACCGAATCGAACACAATGCCGGCTCCGGCTCTCACATAAGCCCTTCCTTTCTGCAGGGACATGCTCCTTATGACAATTGCGGAATCAAAGTCGCCTGAAGGCGTCAAGTAGCCTATGCTTCCTCCGTAAAACCCGCGCCTGGTCTTTTCATGCAGGCGTATCAGCTTCATTGCCTCTACCTTCGGCGCCCCAGTTAAGGTCCCCATGTTCATGGATGCGAGGTAAGCGTGCAGCGCATCCAAGTCGCTTTTCAGAATTCCTGAAACATTGCTCATGAGGTGCTGGACATGAGAGTACTTCTCAATCATGTAAGGCCTGTCACAATGCCTGGTTCCCGGTTCGCACACGCGCGCAACGTCATTGCGCGCCAAATCAATGAGCATCGTGTGCTCCGCCATTTCCTTCTCATCATTCTTCAATTCCGCTTCATAGCGTGAATCCAAATCCAAATCTATTTTCCCGTTTATTATGCCTCTCGGTTTTGTTCCCGCAATCGGCCGTATCTCAACTTTTTTCCTTTCGTCCCCTTCCACTTTGAGGAAGGTTTCGGGGCTGCTCCCCAAAAGTATTCCGGAACTGTTGTTGAAGTAGAACATGTAAGGGCTCGGGTTTAATTCGCGCAGGGCATTGTAAATGTCCAGCGGTTCCGCCGAGTATGCCGCAATCATTGTCCTTGAAGGCACAACCTGGAAAACATCGCCAATGAGAACGTGCTTCTTGAGCCTCTCAACCATCGCGACAAACTCCTTCTTTGGTGTGTCGCTCGAAATCGATATTTTCTTTTTTTTATGGGGCTTCGGCTTCGGGGCAGTGGCGTCCAGCATTTTCCTGTATCCGTCAATTACTTCTGTGCACCTTTTTTCCTCGCTTTCCATGTCTTTTTCCGAAAAAATCAGCGCGTTGCACACAAAGCTTATTTCGTTTTTTTTGTGTTCGACAATGAAAAGGTTGTCGTAAAAATTCATTTCATAATCGGGCTCCTTCAGGACATCCTTCCTGTTCTTCGGGAGCTCCTCGAAATTGTCTATGAAATCATACCCGATTGCGCCGATCAGGCCGCCGTACATGACAAAGGGCTTGTATGCGGGCTTCAGCCTGAATGCTATTGCGCGAAGCACATCCGCATGCGTTTTTCTCTTCAGCCTTTCCGATTCGCTCACCGTGCCCTTGTCAATTTTTATGCTTCCGGAAATTTTGTCCGCAGTGATTTTCAATCCGGAGCAGAAATCAAGGGAATGGGCGATTTCTTTGAGGAATTTCCCGCCGGTTTCGCTGAGCGCAATCACCTCGAACCTTTCTCCTTTTCCGCGCGCCTTGAGGCAGGGCTCCGCGCTCCCGATGCTCTTTTCACCGTACTTTGTAACCACGTCGGCGCTTTCAAGCAAAACACAGTTCTTTTTTCTGCCGTAATCCGAGATTTTCGCGAAGAAATCGCAGGCGTTTCCGCTGAAAGGCATTGTTTCGTACAGCGGGACAATGCTTCCCGGCCTTGACTTCAATAGTTCTTCCGTGCCTTTCATAAAAACCACAAAACCGCGCTTCGGCGCCTCTTTCTTTTTGGTACAGCTTTTTCCTTTCTCTGCAAAGAGAAAGAAAAAGGTGTGTGGAGACAGAGGGATTTGAACCCCCATCAATCGGTCTGGAGCCGATTACACTACCAGGTTATGCTATGTCTCCAAAACACCCCCTGCATTTGAATTAGCAAGTATAGGGGGATAGAATTCGTATGGGGGATTTTTAAAAATAGGAAATTTCAAACGCATGGCTAGCAAGAACTTATTGGAAATTGCTCCAAAGTAAATCCCTTCTGGCCATAAAATCAGTAAATATTGGGGCTTCAATGTTATTTAAATGTTGCTTTTGGGGTTCTCACACGAACTGCTCGGAAAGGTTCCTTTCAAGATAGCCGCTTCCTTCTGCACCTGTTTCCGCAAGAAAGTACTTAACCGCTGTCTTGTGCGGCCTGTATTCAATGCTGTAAATGCAGTCGTTCGGAATCGAGATTTCCATTTTTTCTTTTGGAGAGAGGCCAAGCATGCTCCCGATAATGAGCCTTCCTGTTCCTTGATGCGTAACAACCAGGATTTTCCTGCTCGCATACTTTTCACGAAACTCCGCAAGCAATGGCCGCACGCGCCGCTCATCAACGCCCTTGTAGCTCTCTCCATTCGGATGCACAAATTCGTATGGGTTTTCAACCTTTTTTTCCCACTCGCCAGGAAATTTCTGCGTTATTTCCTTCGGAGTGAGGCCGGAAAAAAGCCCGTAATCAAGCTCAATCAGCGCCTCAAGCGAAGTTGAGTTCAGCCCTTTCTGGAACGACAATATCTGTTCTGCGGTTTGCGTGCATCTTCGCAAGGGCGAAGTGAATGCCGCGTAAAACTTTTCTGCAGAAAGCTTTTCGCCGATGAGTTTGGCCTGTGCAATTCCGTTGCCGTTCAGTGGGTTATCGGTGCGGCCCTGATAACGCTTCTCTTTATTGTAATCCGTTTCGCTGTGCCTGCACAAAACGAGTTCCATTTCAAATCAGCTTTCTGTCAACCGCGAGTGCAACACGCTTTAAATCAGCGTAAAGCTTCTCAAAATCAGGGATGCTCAGCTGCTGCGCCTGATCACTTAACGCCTTTTCCGGGTTGTTGTGAACCTCAATAAGCAGGCCGTCTGCACCCACGGCAATTGCCGCCTTGCTCAAAGCAGGAATCGGGCCCCTTTTTCCCGCGGCATGGCACGGGTCAACAATAATCGGGAGATGGCTTAGGCTCTTTATGACAGGCACCGCACTCAAATTCAGCGTGTTCCTGGTCTGGGGTTCGAAAGTCCTTATTCCGCGCTCGCAGAGAATGACGTTCATATTGCCCTCATTCATTATGTACTCGGCGGCAAACAGCCACTCGTCAATGGTTGTAGAGAGCCCATTCTTCAGGATAACGGGCTTGTTCACCTTGCCCACTTCCTTGAGCAAATCGTAATTCTGGACGTTGCGCGCGCCAACCCTTATGATGTCAACGTACTTCGCAATCAATTCAACATTGCGCGGATCCATAACTTCGGTTTCAACAACCATGCCTGTTTCTTCCTTGACCTTCTTTATTATTTTCAGGCCCTTTTCCCCAAGGCCTTGGAACTCATAAGGCGAGGTGCGCGGCTTGTACGCAGAGCTCCTGAAAACCCTGACACCCATTTTTTTGAGCGCATTCGCAATCTCAAACATCTGCTCCTCGCTTTCAACCGCGCATGGGCCCGCAATCATCACGACTTCATTTCCGCCGAATCTTACCCCTCCTGCTTCCACTATTGAGTTGTGTGGCTGCACTTCGCGCGAGGCGCGCTTGTAAGGCTTCTGCACGGACATGACCTTTTCCACAAAGCTCAGGTTCTCGAGCTTCTCGCGGGAAATCTTGGCGACGTTCCCGATGACGCCTATAATGACTTTTTTCTCGCCCTTTGAAATATGTGCCTGCAGCCCAGCTTCCTTTATGATGTCCACTACCTTGTCAATTTGCCCCTGCGAAACCGACCTGTCCATTACAACTATCATTCTTTCCATCTCCCTTTGTCCGATGAATTGTAATTGCGAATTCTTAAAAAGCCGATTACGCACTTCATTTCAATGCCTCCTTGATAATTGCCCTATAGCCGATATTGTACTTTTCAACCAATTCTTCCGGTTTCCCGGAGTGCGGAATCCCCTTCACGAAAAGCCTCTTCACCTCTATGCCGGAACCAGCGAGTTCCGAAGCAATCATTTCTCCGATGCCGCCTTCCGCATAATGGTCTTCGCTCACGACAATTTTTCCTCCATGCGCCTTCGCAAATGCAATGAATTTTTTCGAATCGAAAGGCTTCACACAATAAAGGTCAATTACTGCTGCCTTCACATTCTGCTTTTCGAGCTCCTGCGAAGCCTTCAACGATTCATGCAGAGTTATTCCCGCGCCCACCAGAATAACCTTGTCAACTCGAGATTCCTTCAGCACCTTGAAGCCGCCGGCCTCGAACTTTTCCGAAGCGGAATAAAGTACGGGCGTTTTTCCGCGCGTGGTGCGGATATACTTGATTCCTGGCATTGAAGCGCACAACTCCACGATTTTTTCCGCGGCAACGGCATCGCTTGGGTAAAACACTGCGCTGTTCGGCAAAGCCCTGAACAATGCGATGTCCTCGAGACCCATCTGCGAAGCCCCGTCCTCGCCAATTGAAACTCCAGCATGAGAACCACAAACGGTTATTGAGGCCGAGGAAAGCGCGGCCATCCTTATCTGGTCGTGGCACCTTGAAAGGAAAGCCGCAAAGGTAGAGGCGAAAGGCCTGAAGCCCTTAACCGAAAGCCCCAATGCAACGCCGATCATGTTCTGCTCCTGAATATAAGTTTCGACGAATTGCTTCGGCCCGAATTTTTTCACTTCCTCGGAATGCGTTGAATTGCTCACTTCCGCATCAACAATAATCGCGCCTGAATCAGCCTGAACGAGGTTTGCAAGGGCATTTCCATAACCGGACCTCGTCGCAATTGCGTTCCCCAACTTGTAATCCGTGAACTTCATTTTCGAGGCCTCGGCCTTCTTCACCGGGATTTTTTCCGGCTTCTGCACAGAAACTTTTGGGAACGGGACATCCGGAATTTCCTTCAATGCCGCTTCCAATTTGTCCTGCGGAACAGGCTTTCCATGCCAATTATCCTTGTTCTCCAAAAAAGAAACGCCTCTGCCCTTGAAAGTTTTTGCAATTATGGCGAACGGTTTTTCCGAACCGCGCGCCTTTTCAAGCGCAGCAAGAACCTCTGAAACATTGTGCCCGTCAATTGCAATTGTTTCCCAGCCGAAAGCATTGAAGCGCGCTTCATAAGGCCTGAGATTGTGGCCTTCCATTGTTTCTCCGCGCTGCCCCAGCCTGTTTGCGTCAACAATCGCAACGAGGTTATTCAGATTATAGTGGTGAGCGAACTGCAAGGCCTCATACACAGAGCCTTCAGCAATCTCGCTGTCACCCATAAGCACAAATACGCGGAACTTCCTTCCCTGCTTTTTCGAAGCAAGAGCCATCCCACAGCCAACCGAAAGCCCCTGTCCAAGCGAACCGGTTGCGACCTTAATGTTTTTCAAAGAGTTGGGCATCGGGTGCCCCTCAAGAGGCGAATCTATTTTTCTCAGTGAAAGCAAATTCTCCTTTATTGCGCCCGCATGGAACAAACATGAGTAAAGAATGGGCGCCGCGTGCCCCTTGCTCAAAACGAACTCATCGTTGTCCGGATTCAAAGGGTCCTTTGCATCAAATTTCATTTCGCTGAAAAAAAGCGAGGCCATTATTTCCGCGCACGACATGCATGAGGTCGGGTGCCCTGAACCGGCAGATGCGGTCATTTTTATGGAGTCGCGCCGCAAAACTGCGGCAATCGCCTTCAAATCCTTTTTTTCAGCCATAAAACTCACTCGTAAACAGCTTTTTGCGGGTAGCTCCCCAGTATCTTCAGCATTCCCGTGTTTTCCCTCATTTCGTGGAGCGCCTTTTTCACGTTCTCATCATCCACAAAGCCCTCGAAGTCAACGAAGAAAACGTACTCCCATGTCTTGAGCTTTGTCGGCCTTGACTCGATCTTCGTCATGTTGACCTTGAATTTTTTCAGCGGCTCCAATGCGTCAAAAAGCGCCCCCGCCCTGTGGTGCGTCGCGAACAATATGCTTGTCTTGTTTTTTGCGGATTTTTTCGGCTCGCTTTTCCCTATGGCCAAAAACCTGGTTTTGTTGTTTCCCCTGTCCTGAATATTCTTTGCCACAATGCCGAGGCCGTACTTCTGCGCCGCAAGCTCGGATGCAATCGCGGCCGAGTTGATGTAAAGCGAGGCCGATTCCGCGCTCTTGGCCGTTGAGGATGCGTCCGCGATTTCGGCTTTCGGCAAATTGGCTGCAATCCATTCCCTGCACTGTGCCAGGGCCATGGGCTGGGCAAAAATTTTTGTGATGTCCTGCAGCCTGTACTTTGACAAGAGGTTCTGGCTCACATCAAGAGAAATTTCCGCCACAATGTTAAGTTCGGAGTTCAGGAACATGTCATAAGTGTGGTCTACAATGCCCGCCAGTGAATTCTCTATCGGCACAACGCCGAAGTCAACTTCCTTTTTCTCGACGCAGGTAAATACCTCCATGATGCTCGGCTTTGCAAGGTATTCTGCCGCGCTCCCGAACTGCTTCAATGCGGCCGCATGCGTGAACGTGGTTTCCGGGCCGAAAAATGCCACTTTAAGGGGCTGTTGTGCCTTCCTCGAAACACTGAAAACTTCGCGGAAAATCGCCTCGAGGCCTTCCTTTGGAAAAGATGTTTTTCCGCTCAATTTCGAGATTATTTCCTCTTCACGCGCGGGATCGTAAATTGACTCATGCGAGGCTCTTTTCTCCTTTCCTATTTCCTTTGCGAGTGCCAGCCTTTTGTCCAAAAGCACGGCTATTTCCTCGTCAACCCTGTCTATTTCCTCCCTATTTTTTTCCAAGCTCATTCAGATCAACTCCATTAAATCCTGTAACTAAACAAATAAAACCAATTTGTGAAACCCCTTGGGCGCGTCCCCCTCGGAGTTTTTTACCACGAAAAAAAGTAAAAATAGAAGTAAAAGCCGATTTTGTCCGCTATCCACTTGAAAACCGTTTTTGTTCCGGAAACAGCGGAGTAAATCATGTACATAATAGCCCCTAAAGGGGTTTAAATTGGTTATCTTTCGGCTCACAAAAAGTAAAGCGCGACCCCGATTGGGATTATGCTCAGAACAGTACCCAGCACCACTGCGGTTGCCGCATTTTCCGGTTCGGCACCGAACTTTTCATTCAGAATATAACTGTTTATTGCCGGCGGCATCACGCTCTGCAGAAGAATCACTGAAGCAACTACGCCTGCGAGTCCGAAAAATTTGATGAAAAAAATTCCCGCAACCGCACCTACTGCAAGTCTCGAAAAAACACTCACCAGCGGAATCTTAAGCGAACTGATTTTCAGTTGCGCAAGCCTTCCTCCGAGCGCAATCAATGCCAATGGAATTGTAGCGGCACCCACAGTGGAAAGCGCATTCACGGCAAGCGAAGGTACGTGAACCGAGTAATAATTCAGCGCCACTCCGAGCACAATCGCATAAATCAAAGGTATTTTGAAAATTGCCGCGAGGCGCTCACGCTTCCTTTTCGAACTGCTCTGCGCAAGGAAAATTCCTATTGAAAACATCGCCACGGTTGCGAATGCGTCAAAAATAATCGCCTTATGCAAACCAAGTTCGCCAAATGCAAACAAAATTATCGGGAACCCAAGGTAGCCGGAATTCATGAATGCGGCGGGAAGAAGCATCCCGTTCCCTTTATGGTTCATGAGCCTGAATGCAATGAACGCGAACAGCCCTGAACAGAGCATGATAAAAATTGCCGCGAGCCCGAGGTAAAAAAAGTCCCCGGGAATAAGTTCCTTGGAGTAAATTGAAGAAAAGGCCAGTGCCGGCCCGGTAACGTAAATCAGGATGTTTGCCATTGACTGCGTGTCGAAGCCGATTTTTTTGTGCACTGCAAATCCTATTGCAATGACGAGAAAAGCGGCAAGCAGCGGGTCGAAAAGCATACAATAATTTAGCAAAAACAGAATAAATAGTTAGCTTTTGATGCGGGCAACTGGTTTAATAAACTCTTTTAAAGGGAATTTTGTCGGTAGAAAGCAAAAATGTGTGGAAGAATAACTTTCTCTTACAAGTGTTTTTTGGCTAGGAAAGGCGATTTTAAGTGAATTTTGAGGAACTGAACATAGTACCGCAGCTGAAAGAAGCCGCAAAGAAAATGAATTACATCACCGCAACCGATGTGCAGGTGAAGTCAATACAATTGATGCTTGCGGGCCACAATGTCGTTGTCCAGAGCCACACGGGCTCGGGAAAAACCGCGGCATTCGGCATCCCGATTTCAGAAAAAATTTTCACCGGCAAATCAAGGGGCGCACTCATACTCTGTCCGACGCGTGAGCTCGCGCTGCAGGTGAAGAACGAGATTGCAAAACTGAATTTCAGGACACGCCTCAACGTCTCGGCGTTTTACGGCGGCCACGGAATGTCCATTGAAATAAGGGCCGCGAGGCAGGGCGTTGACATCCTCTGCGCAACCCCGGGAAGGCTGTTGGATCACTTCCGCAGCGGCACTGTGAACCCAAAGCAGTTTGACACAGTTGTCCTTGATGAGGCCGACCGCCTGCTGGACATGGGGTTCATACACGATTTGAGGGACATTCTGGAGGCCGTGAAGCCCACAAAAACGCATTTGTTTTCGGCAACGCTTGCCGGAAAAGTTGCGGGCCTGATTGACGAGTACATTCCGAGTTACGAGGAAATAATTATTCCGCAGGAAATAATCGGGATAAACATCATAGAGAGGCACATAAAGGTTGACAGGGGCCAGAAGCTTGACGCGCTTTTGGAAATAATCGGGGAAGCCAAGGACGGAAGGGTGCTTGTTTTTGTTTCAACAAAGAGGGGCGCCGATTTTGTCGCGAGGAAGCTCTATAAAAGCGGCCTCAAGGCCGAGACAATCCACGGTGACAAATCACAAAGGGCCCGCGAGTTTGCCCTCGAAAACTTCAAGAGCGGCAAAGTAAAAATCCTTGTTGCCACTGATGTTGCCGCGCGCGGCCTGCAGATTGACAACGTGGAATATGTCGTGAATTATGATTTGGCGAATGATGCCGACATGCACAAGCACCGCATAGGAAGGACCGGAAGAATGGGCGGAAAGGGGGAAGCCATAAGTTTTGTCTCGCAGGAAGGCGTCGTAATCGAGCCCAAAAGGTTCCAAAGGGGCGGTGGCGGAAATAATTACCGCGGAGGCCAGCGTCATGGCGGGAACCAGTACCACGGCGGCGGGAGCCAGCAGGACAATTCAGGCTTCAATAAGGGAAGCCGCTACAACATGGTTGGCTTTGATGAAGCGGATGCATACGGCACAAAGGGCCCGCGCACCGAAACTTATAGCCCACGCGGGAACAGGAATCAATCCGGCGAAAGGCCTCAAGGCCACGGCGGATTCGGCCATGGAAGGGGCGGCGGAAATCGCGGCCAAGGCGGAAGGGACAGGAACAGGCAGCGCGGAAACAGGCGCGGAAGCAACTGGTGAACAACCCAACCCCCTGCTGGGGATTCCGTTGACGGTGGGTTACAGGCAGATAAAATTATTCATCTGTGATGCATATTTAACAATACATTAAATGCGCATTCTTTATATACTTAAATGTGCATAAAATAGATAGGTGATTTTTTTGAACATCAAGCTCGGGACACCTTACGAAGCCACCATGAAAAAGATTATAGACAAAGGATATGCCGGCAGCCAGACTGAAGTCATCAGGCAGGCACTAATGGCTTATGAGCGGATAATAGACGAGGAGGAAGTGAGGCTCGTCAATAAGGGCATAGCGGCTGAAATGGAGGAAATCCGCGCCGACATGAAAAGCACAAAAACGCTCGCCCAAATGAAGAAAAAGTACGGGTCGTGAAACAGTGGAAGTGATATTCTCCCAAAAGGCCCAGAAAGCCCTCGATGAAATGGATAGCACATTAAGGGTAATGTTCCTCAAGCACGCGGAAAAAATCGCGTCCGGCTCGGAACAAAGGCACATGCGCTTCGGGCTGCCGTTCTATGCCGAGGAAGTCACAAGACAGGCAAGGCTCGTGTACAACTTCGAAGCCGGAAGCCTTTTCATAGTAAGGTGCTTTGCAACCCACAAAGAATACGAGAAATGGTACAAAAGCTACAAGTGACTTTGTCTCCATGGGGGAGGCCAAGAGCCATTTCACCTTATTGCCCCGCGGGAGCAACTTATTTATTCTATTGTCCCTTAACCTGCTTTGCAATCAATTTTCCCATTTCAGATGTGCCCACAAGTTTTTTTCCTTCACTCATAATATCCTTTGTCCTGTTCTCCTGAATGGCTTTTTCAACCGCCTTTTCAATCTGCGCGGCCTCTTTTTCCAGTCCGAATGAGTGCCTCAAAAGCATTGCTCCAGAAAGCACTGCCGCAATTGGGTTTGCAACATCAAGGCCTGTATACTTTGGCGCCGAGCCATGAATCGGCTCGTACAAACCGAAACTCGTTTCCCCAAGGGAAGCGGAAGGAAGCATTCCCAAGGAACCCGTAACCATGGAACTCTCGTCGCTCAAAATGTCCCCAAACAAATTTCCCGTAACAATCACGTCGAACTGCGAGGGATTCTTTATGAGCTGCATCGCGGCATTATCAACATAGCAATGTTCAAGTTCAACATCCTTATAGTTCTCGTGGACTTTTGTCACAACTTCTCTCCAAAGGGTAGAAGTGTAGAGAACATTTGCTTTATCTACTGAAGTAACTTTTTTTCTTGGGCGTTTGCGCGCGAGCTCAAAGGCCTTTTTCGCAATCCTCTCCACTTCAAAGCGCGAATACTTCATCAAATCGCTCCTCCATGTGTTTGCCTCATCCATGTCCTTTTTCCCGAAGTAAACGTCCCCCGTAAGCTCGCGCACAACAAGGATGTCGACGCCCTTCTCGATTATTTCCTTTTTCAGGGGCGAGGCATCCGCAAGCGCGGGATAAATTTTTGCCGGCCTCAAATTAGCGTACAGGTCAAAGATTTTCCTCAAAGGCAAAAGAGCCGCGCGCTCGGGCTGCTCCGCGGGAGGAAGCTTCTCCGCTCTCGGATCTCCGACAGCCCCAAGAAGGATTGCGTCAGAATTCCGGCACAGTTCAATTGTTTCCTTGGGCAGGGCCTGGCCTTTATTTTCATACGCGGCGTAGCCTACCAAGGCTTCCTCAAAATCAAGTTCCAGCGAATTTTTTTCAGCAACAGCCTTCAGGCTCAAAATTGACTGCTTAATGATTTCCGGCCCGATGCCGTCGCCCGCAAGAACAGCGATTTTTTTCCCCATAAACGATTAAATACTCGAGAAAACTTATATACCATTCTATGGTTCCGCCACAACTGGAAGCCAATGATTTCCGCGGCGCCACGCCGCACATAAGGCAGCCTGATTTGTTCGAACAGCCCCAAAAAATCGAGGATTTGGTTGCGCGCCTCGTGAATTCAGGAACAATCATGAAGACGCGCTCGCACGGCAGGAGAAGGGAAAACCTCGCAAAGGAGGCGGCCGCGATTCTCGTGCAGCTCAATTCGTTCAGGTGCTTCGACCTGAAGAATCTCGTGGTTTTTCTCACGAACAAAAAAAACTATGGTGGTCTCGTGAATGAAATAGGAATGATAAATTCAAGGGAACTCTTGCGAAGAGCCCTAATGAATCCTGATGTTTATTCCAGGCCCGCAGATAAGCAGGTTTTTGAAAGAACCAAAGCAGAGGTCCCTAAAGTCTTCAGAGAAATGGTTGCACTCGCGGAGCACGCCAACAAAGTCAGGCTTTCCAAGAAAGCGCACGCCCTTCCATTGAAACTGATGATTGAAAGGGAGCAAAATTTGAGGGCATTAAAGCGCACGACAAGGCTCCGCTGAAATTTTTTTATTTTCTCCTGAACAGCGCGCGGATTTCCTTCCCTGTTTTCTCTATCTGGTGCGCATTCTGTTTTTCCCTGAGCGCATTGAAATTCTTTGCGCCCGAGCGGTACTCATTAATCCACTCGTTCGCAAACTTTCCCGATTCAACATCCTTCAGGATTTCCTTCATGCGCTTCTTGACATCAGGCCCGATGATTCTGGTTCCCCTTGTGCGTCCGCCGTACTCTGCAGTATTTGAAACTACGTGCCACATGTGCGCCATGCCGCCCTCGTAAACCAAGTCAACAATCAGCTTCATTTCATGCAGGCACTCAAAATAAGCCATCTCAGGCGGATAACCTGCCTCGACAAGTGTTTCAAAGCCAGCGGTAATGAGTTCTGAAAGGCCGCCGCACAAAACAGCCTGTTCCCCGAACAAGTCCTCGTAAGTTTCCTGCTCAAAAGTGCATTCCAAAACACCCGCTCTTGTAAGGCCGACGCCTTTCGCCATTGCCAACGCGGTTTCCTTTGCCTTTCCAGAAACATTCTGTTTTACCGCAATCAAACCAGGAACTCCGAAGCCCGCGAGGTACTGCTTCCTTTCTTCCGTTCCGGGCGATTTCGGCGCAAGCATAATAACGTCAATCTCCTTTGGTGGTTTTATGAAACCAAAACAAATGTTAAAACCATGCGAAAAAGAAAGAGTTTTCCCTTTCTTCATGTGCGGCCTAATGTCCTTCTCAAAAACTTCGCCCTGAACCTCGTCAGGAATCAAGACATGTACAATATCGGCTTTTGCCGCTGCTTCGGAAGTTTCAAAAACCCCAAAACCGTAACTCTTCGCGTCCTGCCAGCTCTTGCTGCCCTTCTTCAAGCCTACTATCACATTGAGGCCTGAGTCCTTCATGCACTGCGCCTGGGCCTTTCCCTGGGCGCCATAACCTATAACCGCGATTGTCCTTCCCTTGAGCACGGAATAATCCGCGGCATCATCATACATCAGATTCAAAACCATTCCAAAAACCCCCAAAAACCAAATCATTATTTGCCGGAAAACAATTAAATTACGTTCGTTCCGGAGCGCGACATTTCAACTATCTCAAACCCCTTTGAAACCGCTTCAATGAATTCCTTCATCCTTTCCGGCCTGTCAATGAATTCCACAATTGCGCAGCCTTCCCTTGTTTCAAGCGTTTTTGCGCCGAAAGAATCCAGCATCTCTTTGAGGCCTTTCTTTGCCCTTATCTTGAAAAGGGCCTGCTCGCGCAAAAAAGCATCCTTTGCAGGAAAAACCTCGATTGAAATGACGTTGACCACTTTTCCGAGCTGGCTTTTTGCCTGCTGAACCTCATCCTCATTCCCCTTAATCATGAGCACAATGGTTGCCTCGTTCCTGTCAAAATGCCTGCCGACACACGCGGATGAAATGTTGTAGCCCTTCCTAGCAAGAAGTGTTGCAATCCTCGCCATTACGCCTTTCTGGTTTTCCACAAGCATTCTCAGAACATATTTTTCCATGCAAATCACTTGAAATAATCCTTGCCTATCTTTTCTCCCCTCATTTCACTGTTCGAGGCGCCGGCCGGCACAATCGGCAGGACAATCGCATCAGCCTTCACATGCACATTGATTATGGAAGTCTCGTCATTCTTCATCGCTTCCTGCAGCGCAGGCGCAATCTCCGAGTGCCTTTCAACAGTCAGTCCCTTGAGCGAATACGCCTGCGCGACCTTCTCGAAGTCAGGGATTTTTCCAAGCAAAACCTGGCTCCTCCTTCCCTCGTAAAACATGTCATTCCACGCGCGCACCATTCCCAGGTAACCGTTGTTCATGATTACATTAATGACTTTGACCTTGTTCACTTTCGCAGTCGCGAGCTCCTGCATAGTCATTACAAAAGAACCGTCGCCGTCAACATTGAAGACCTCCATGTCAGGGCAGGCAAATTTCGCGCCGATTGCCGCGGGAAACCCGAAACCCATTGTGCCAAGGCCTCCGGAAGTGATGAATTTTCTCGGCTTCGAGAACTTTATGAAGTGCGCAACATCCATCTGGTGCTCCCCGACTCCAGTGGTCACGATCGTGTCATCCGTAAAAACCTTCTGAAGCTCGAACATCAATTTGCGCGGGTCAATGGGATTGGAATCAATGTTAATGTCCTCCGCATACTCCTTCCGCATTACCTTCAGTTTTTCGTTCCACGCCTTGTTCTTCCACTGCATTTTCCTCACAATGCGCAGCATTTCCCCGAGAACCTCTTTTGCATTCCCGAGTATTCCAAGCTGGGCTTTGCGGTTCTTGTGTATCTCGCTCGGGTCAATCTCAATGTGAATTACTTTTGCCTCCGGCGCAAACCCGCTCAAGTTTCCTGTTACGCGGTCGTCAAACCTTATTCCAATTGTAAAGAGCACATCACATTTCTGGATGGCATAAACCGCGGGAGGCTGGCCATGCATTCCAGTCATGCCGAGCGAGAGAGGATGCCTTTCATCAAAAACCCCCTTGCCAGCTAGGGTGGTTGCAACCATTATATTGCATGTTTCCGCAAGCTCTTTAATCTCGTTGTGGCAGTTCGCGTGAACCGCGCCCCCTCCTGCAAGAAGCACGGGCCTTTGCGCCTCAAGCAGCATTCTGGACGCTTCCTTGATTGCTTCGGCATCAAAACCGTTGATTACCTTATAACCCTTCAGCTTCACTTCTTTTTTTTCAGTAACCTCCTTTTGCTGCACATCCTTAGGCAACTCAATGTAAACCGGGCCCGGCCTGTTTGTCGAGGCAATGAAATAAGCCGCATCCACAATGCCGTCAATTTCGTTCGGGTCGGTAATCTGGAAATTGTGCTTCGTGATAGGCGTAGTAATTCCCATCAAATCCGCTTCCTGGAACGCATCCTTTCCAATGAGGCTTGTGATAACCTGCCCGCCGATTGCAACCATGGGCACGGAATCCATGAACGCGTCCGCAATACCCGTAACGAGATTTGTCGCGCCCGGGCCCGAAGTCCCGAGGCAAGTGCCTACCCTTCCCGAGGACTTTGCATAGCCCTCAGCCATGTGCGCGCCCCCCTGTTCGTGCCTCACGAGGATGTGCCTGAAAGAATTGTCCCTGTAAATTTCGTCATAAAAAGGAATCACGACCCCGCCGGGAATCCCGAACAGGCAGTCAACGCCGTTCCTTTTCAGCGCCTCGAGAAAAACCTTTGCGCCCTTCATTCTACCGCCTCAACAGTTTCGGCTGTTGGGTACGACGGCGTACCCTTCGGGTACACCTGACCTAACTTGCCTGCAAATCTCAATTTATCGCCCTCTTTTCATTATTATGGTTCGCCATAGCCTTGTTAAGGCATTTGATAAGCGCCTGTGCAGAGGCCATTGCAATGTCCTCCTTCAATGCCTCGGCAGTGAAAGAACTGCCATTCGAATCCGTGATGGTTATTGTGACGTCCGCAAGCGCATCCGTGCCCCCGGTAATTGCCTTCAAGTTGTAGTCCTTTAACCTGAATTCTTTGCCTACCGCCCTTATTATCGCGTTCGCCATCGCATCAACCGGGCCGACACCCTCTGCCTTTGCGGCAACTTCCATGCCCTTGACGCTCAGCCTCACGCTTGCAACCGGCTTCACCTTGTTCCCCGTGCTGATTGTTATTTCCTCCAGCTTCACAAGAACCTTTTCCGGCGAGAGCCTGTCGGCAATATTGTTCGCAATCGCAATTATGTCCTCCTCGAAAATGATTTTATTTTTGTCCGCGAGCGCCTTCATTTTGTCCGTGACATCCTGAACCTCCTTATTGCTCATGGAGTAGCCGCGCTTTTTCAGGAAATCCGCAACGGCCGCCTTTCCGGAATGCTTTCCAATCACGAGCTCGGTTGTTTTGCCAATGGTTAAAGGATTCATAATCTCGTAAACCTCGCGGTTCGCGAGGATTCCATGCTGGTGAATTCCGGCTTCATGCGCGAACGCATTCCTGCCGACAATGGCCTTGTTCGCCTGCACAACCATTGAAGTGAAGCCCGAAACCATTTTGCTCGTGTTGTAAATTTCATCCAGTTTTATGTTTGTGGTGGCATTGAAATAATTCTCGCGCGCATGAAGGTTCATTATGACTTCTTCGAGCGCGGCATTTCCGGCCCTTTCCCCTATTCCGTTAATTGTGCCCTCGACCTGCGTGGCGCCGTTCTCGATGGCGGCGAGGCTGTTTGCAACGCTCAAACCAAGGTCATCGTGGCAGTGCGTGGAAATGGTTATTGATTCATTGTAATTCGGCGTGTTCGCAATAATGTCCTTAATCAGCGAACCGAATTCCTTTGGCTGCGTGTAACCGACAGTATCAGGAATGTTCAGAGTGGTTGCACCCGCATCAATTGCTTTTTCAAGCACATCATACAAAAATTCCTTTTCGCTCCTGCCCGCATCCTCCGGAGAAAATTCTATGTCCTCACAATAATTCTTTGCGTACCTCACCCACTTCTCCGCCTCCGCCTTGACTTGAGCGGGTTCCATGTGCAGCTTGTACTTCATGTGTATCGGCGATGTCGCCAAAAAAACGTGGATGCGCGGCTTCTTCGCGGACTCGATTGCCTTGAAAGCCCTGTCAATGTCCTCCTTCCTGCACCTCGCGAGCGCGCACACAACCGGCTTGGAAAGGGTTTTGGCAATCTCCTTCACCGCAATAAAATCATCATCGCTCGCAACCGGAAACCCGGCCTCGATGATGTCCACATTGAGGCGCTCGAGCTGGCGCGCAATCATTATTTTTTCTTTATGAGTAAGAGTTGCCCCCGGGCTCTGTTCGCCGTCACGAAGGGTCGTGTCGAAAATTTTTATCATTTTCTTTCCGCCTTCAGCCATCAAAAAAACCTTTTTTTTCGCGCAATTTTTTTGCCTTTGTTTTCCCGTTTTTTCCCTTTCACTATAACGACTTCTGCCTTTTCTTAAAACCGCGCCCCCAGAATCCGAATTTTTTTAGGAGTGCTTTATGCTGGCAGCACGAGTACGACAAGCATCAGAACAAGCAAAACCGGACCCGCATTGCCTTTAAACATGTAATATATTAGCCCACTGGAAATTTAAATAAGTATCGCTTTTCGGCGAAGAAAACAGGGGCAGGTTAAAATAGTCCAATGCACTATTTTTTGCGGTCAAAATGCC
>JBBSVV010000005.1:50285-55592 GCA_038046625.1 archaeon
AGGAACATGTTCTGGATTGCCATTGCGCAGCTCAAAATTTTTCCGTAATCGTTGTCCTCGCACACGACAACAATAGGAGTGGCTTTTTCAACGAATGAAGTGTCCTGCGCGTACAGCTTGAGTTTCACGCGCGCACCCGAATAAATTTGCCGGAGCGCTTTCTTTTTTGCCGCGCTTTTCAGCACAACGAATTTCCACGGCTGTGAATTCAGGGAAGAAGGAGCTGTAACGGCCGCATCAACAATTTTTTTTATTTGTGCCCCGCTCAGTGGCCTGTCCCTGAATTTGCGGATGCTCTGCCTCCGGACCATCAATTTGTGAAGCTCACGATAATAATTCATTTGATTCGCCCTGCTGGGGCTTTGCCTTCTTCAGTATCCTTCCGAAGTACAGCGTCGCAAGAACAAGGAAAGCCGTCACAATCGCCACGAAATAATACCCTATTCCAACTGCCATTCCTATTCCGGCGAGAACCCACAAATCCGCCGCGGTTGTAAGGCCCTTTATCTTGTCCTGAATCTTGAATATTGTTCCCGCGCCCAAAAACCCTATGCCCATTACTATTCCCGCGGCAATCCTTGTTGGATCCGCGGCATCCGAAAACGAAAGCGAGATAACCGTGAACAATGTTGCGCCCATGCAAACAAGCATATGTGTCCTAAGGCCGGCCGGTTCCTCGTCACGCTCCCTCTCCAACCCGATTAATGCGCCCAGGCCAAGCGAAATCAGAACCCTAACGGTTAAATCAATTTCACCCAAAACCATGAACTTATACAGGAGAAAAGTTGTATTTAAGGGTTTTCGTGCCGGTTCAGACCCCCCGCAGCAACACAACCCAACGACTTAATTTTTGGGTTGTTCACTTCACGTAATCCAGCCACGCATCGTATTTCTTCTCTTTGCCGTGGATTATGTCATAAAACTTTGCCTGAAGCTTCTTTGTAATTGGCCCGGGCTTGCCCTCGCCGATTATGCGGTCGTCGACGCTCCTTATCGGCGTTACTTCAGCGGCTGTTCCCGTCAAAAAAACCTCGTCTGCAATGTACAATTGGTCGCGCGTGAACAATTGTTCCCTGATTTTTATGCCCTCATCCAACGCGACCTGCATAATGGATTTTCTCGTAATGCCCTCAAGCGCATTTATTGCAGGCGGAGTAATGAGCTCGTTGTCACGCACAATGAAAATGTTTTCCCCCGTGCACTCGGAAACATAGCCCAATGGGTCAAGCATTATTGCCTCCTCGTAGCCCGCATTCAGCGCCTCCATTTTCGCGAGAGTTGAATTGACATAATTGCCCGTTGTCTTTGACTTGGTCATCATTGCATTCACTGAATGCCTAGAGTAAGAAGAGATTTTTGCTCGGATGCCGTTCTTTATTCCTTCTTCGCCGAGATAAGAGCCCCAGGGCCACGCCGCAACAGCAGAATTGGTTACGCATTTTCCGGTTGCGAGGCCCATCTGGCCGTAACCGTAATAAATAATTGGCCTTATGTAGCATTCCTTGAGCTTGTTTTCGCGCACGACCTGCTTGCACGCGTCCTCATACTGCTTCTGCGTGAAGTTCGGCTTCATCTGCACAATGTGCGCGCTCTGCACAAGCCTCTTGATGTGGTCCTTTAACCTGAAAATAGCGGGGCCCTTTGGCGTTTCATAGCACCTTATCCCCTCGAATACTCCGGTTCCGTAATGCAAAGTGTGCGTGAGGACATGAATCCTGGCGTCCTTCCAGGGAACCATTTTTCCGTCCATCCAAATGAAATCCGTTTCTTCCATAAGAACAATAGGATTAAGTAGCATCAAATAATATTAATACTTTATGCCAGCAAAACCAGTGCCAAAACCCGTCCAAAAATGGAGAAGGTTTCCACACGACTTGACCAAGCCTTTCTCCCAAGTAGCGGCAATGGAGCGGGTTTTCTCCGGGCATTCCGCCGAGATAAGGAAAATGGAAAGGAGATTCCCGGATGAGCCGCATAGGGCATGGCTCGGCACAGAGGCGGAAAAAGAGATTGATGAACGAGTACGTCACGAGATTTTCGGGCACCACGGCGAAAAGTTCGAACAATTCATGCATGAACTCCTGGCGCTGGGCCCGAACAAGCAGGCGGCAAGTTTCGTGAATTTTGTAAGAAAAAAATCCGGCACAAAGGACCCCAAAGCGATTCTTGGAGACGCCCTTGCAGCAGCAAGCGGGTCCAAAATTTTTGCCGAGAGAGTGCTGAAAGCGAATTCTGAACTGGGGGCATCATCGCAGAAACCAACCCCGATACAGGCAATGGCAATCGATGCATTCGACACCTATGCCCGCGAATATAGCGGGCTTCTGGACAATTTAATTTCACAAATAAAGCCACGGCTGCAAAAAAAAGCTCCAAGATGAGAAAAATGAAGAAGAAAAGACTTGTGATGCTTACGGCTTACGATTGCCCATCGGCAAAAATCTGCGATGAGGCGGGCGTCGACATCATACTTGTCGGCGATTCAGCCGCAAATGTAATTCACGGAATGAAGAGCACGCGCGGAATCGGAATGCCTGAAATGCTTTCCCATGTGAAGGCCGTTTCGCGCGCAAAGCCAAGGGCGCCTGTAATTGCGGACATGCCGTACAAATCCGATTCAACGCCAAAAACCGCGCTGAAAAACGCAAAAGCCTTTTTGAAAGCAGGGGCAAAGGCCGTGAAGCTCGAAGGAATGAAAATCCCTGAAATCAAATCGCTCGTGAAAAACAAAATCAATGTAATGGGGCACCTAGGCTACCTGCCGCAGACCGATAAAAAACCCAAAGTGAAAGGCAGGAAGGAAAACGATGCCGAGAGACTCCTGCGGAATGCAATTGAACTGGAAAAGGCCGGCTGTTCATGGCTTGTCCTTGAATTGGTTCCCGAAAAACTTTCCAAAAAAATCGCGGAAACACTTTCAATACCTGTAATCGGGATCGGCGCCGGCAGATTTGTCGACGGCCAAGTGCTTGTGTTTCACGATCTTCTCGGATTGAATCCTGATGAGAATTTCAGACCCAGGTTCCTCAAGAGGTATGCGAGCCTTAAAAAGCAAGCAATTAAGGCAATTTCAAAATTCGCCGACGAAGTGCGCGAAGGAAAGTTTCCTTCAAAGAAAAATACTTACTGAATTCATGTTTTGAATCCTCGCGCTTTTCTTTTTGGGTCACTAAAAGGAATACTGCTTTGTTCCAGCAATTTTATCGTGTCACTTGTAGTGTATAATCCTCCAAGCACTATCTTTATTCCCGCCCAGTGATTTTTGTTGAGTGCTCTTAATCTGGTGCGAAGCCCACCTCCGCTGACAGCAACACCGTGTTCTCTTGCAATCTGGATAATCAAGTCCTTGACCATGATGCTCGCGCGCCCGGCGCGTGATGCTTCTTCATAAAATTTGTTTATCGTGTCACTCACTTTTTCCGGATATGAAGAATTCGCTCCTCCACGTTTCCCTACAATATTTTTTTCGTCGCGGAGCTTTTTGGACAGTGCGACTATGTTGCCCCTGGTGCTCTTAAATTTCCTTGCGATAGAAGTGGCAGGTACCCTGTCCGGGCTTTTTTCCAGCGCGGCCTCAATGGCCTGAACCAAACCCATGCGCATATGCCTCGGATGAAAGTGATTTCTTGTGGGAAAAAATCTAGCCCTAATAAAAGGAAGCAAATCAGGATTTTTTTCCATTAATCGTCTTTCCCTGGTTGCTGTTGTAAGTGGCAACCCCGCATTATGCGCAATCTGCTTCTCATTCATGTTGGCGGGCAACTGCATGTACGCATCAATTGCCCTGCGCTTGACACTCCAATGCGCCCCTATTTTGGGTTTGCGGTGCGGCATGGAAATACAATGTTCTTTGCCGTTATTATGATTTTCTGGCCGCCAACAAGGTTTCTTAAACACTTTTCCGCTGATATTTGCGGTTTCAATGCCGTTAAAAAAATCGCGGAAAAAAGCAGCTAAAAAGAACAAAAAGAAGGCAAAGCAAAAGGCGCAAAAGATTGCAAAACAAGTTGGCAGGGCAAAAGCCGCGCCGAAACACCCCCTCATTATAGTTTCCGGCTTTGCGGGCTCCGGCAAAAGCACGCTTGCGGATTCGCTCGGAAAAAAATTGGGTTTGAAGGTTGTGCACGCATCCGCGATACTCAAGGAAATGCGCGAGAAAGGAACTGATGTGAACCACGAGTCCGTGAAAAAAACCGAGGACTGGTGGGAAACCGAAGAGGCCAAAAAATTCATGCTTGAAAGGCAGAAGGATTCTTCCCTTGATCTCGCGCTGGATGAAAAGCTCAGGGAAATTGCGCGCAAAGGAAGCGTTGTGCTGGACTCGTGGACCATGGGTTATTTGTTTGAAGGGGGCTTCAAGATATGGCTGAACGCTTCTCCTGAAGAGCGCGCGAAAAGGGTTGCGGAACGCGACGGCCTGGATTACAATGACGTGCTTGCCAAGATTAAGGCAAGGGATGCCGAAACCAAAGCTTTATATGAAAGGTTATACAATTTTAGAATGGGAGAAAATCTCGGGAAATTCAATTTGGCGCTGAATACCGGTAATTTGGCCAAAAAGCAGGTTTTTGAAAAGGCAATGGAAAAACTCACGGAGTGATTTTTGATGGACCGAATAAAAACAGGAATCAGGGGAATGGATGAGCTTGTTTCAGGCGGGTTTCCCGCGGGCTCAACAATGCTTCTTTCGGGTGGCGCGGGAACAGGAAAAACGATTTTCGGCCTCAGCTACTTGTTCAACGGCGCAAAGCAGTTCAACGAGCCCGGCCTTTACATTACGCTTGAGGAGAGCCTCAAGAACATAGTTTGGAACATGGAAACATTCGGCTGGGACATCAAATCGCTCCAGGATTCCGGCAAGTTCAAGATTTACAAGATGAACCTCCATACGCAGGAGAATGTTGCCAGGCAGATTGAGGAGGAGCTCAAAATAATCTCCAAAATAGTAAAGGACATGAAGTGCAGGCGCCTCGTGGTTGACTCGACAACGGCTTTTGGAGTCTGGATTTCGGAACAGGGCCTGTTAAGGAGCCTGCTTTACAATTTTGCCGACGCACTCAAGGACTTGGGCTGTACAACCCTGTTGATTTCAGAAACCAGGGGCGGCAAAACAGACTACTCGGCCTTCGGAGTCGAGGAATTCCTTGCCGATGGGGTTGTAATGCTCTACTTTTCCCCGCCGAACAGGAGCATTTTTGTGCGCAAAATGCGCGGAACAAACCACAGCAAAACCATTCATCCCTTCACAATCAGTGAAGTGGGAATCGACATCAAGCCGCGCGACGAAATAATGTGGGAAGCGGTCAA
>JBBSVV010000005.1:55692-72122 GCA_038046625.1 archaeon
AGAAAGAGCGCCGGCAATACGATTTATTTGCCGAACTGCTTGAGCGCAAGCTTAATGTCTGCTGCAACAACCGTTTTCCGGTTAGCATGTTTCGCAAACTCGTTCGCCTGCTGGCTGATTTTTATTCCTTCTATCTCCAGAGCCTCGCTTAGCGCCATCGCGGCATCCTCGCTAACCCTATTCGCTCCGGCTTTCCTTACAATCCTGTCAACAGCCGCTAAAGGCAAAATATGGTCTGACACGAATAATCACCTATAAAAAAGGTTTCAAACACAAGTTTATTTAAAATAAGGGGCTTTTTTGGGCAAAAAACCCCCAAAAAAGCCCTGTTTTTGCCCCAAAAATCCTTTCACGCCTTTTGCGTTTGCCGCAAAGGACCTTATTTGTTTCATTATTTATGTCCTTTCATATTACTAATTGCTCATGCACTTTGTGGCGCACCCATTTATCAAGCCGGAAACGGTTGAATCAAAACTCTACCAGGAAGTGATTGCCGCGCGCGTGCTGGAAAAAGGCAGCACGCTTGTTGTCGCGCCCACAGCCCTGGGAAAAACCATTATTGCCATCATGGTTTCGGCCGAAGTTCTGAGGAAAGGGAAAAAAGTGCTCTTCGTTGCGCCAACAAAGCCGCTTGCGGTGCAGCACGAAAAGAGCTTCAAAAAATTCCTGAACATCCCCGAAAATGAAATTACTGTACTTACGGGCGCGCTTTCCCCCGAAAAAAGGAGGAAAATCTTTGAATCCGCAAAACTCATTTCGGCCACTCCCCAGAGCATCCAGAACGACATGGTTTCAGGGGACATAAAGCTCGGGGATTTTGGCTTGGTTGTTTTTGACGAGTGCCACCGCGCAACAGGAAATTACAGTTACGTTTTCATTGCGGAACAGTACATGAAACAGTGCAAGGAACCATTGATTCTCGCGCTAACCGCGTCTCCCGGAGGCGAAGAGGAAAAAATCCAGAGCGTATGCAGGAATCTGTTCATCAGGAACGTGGAAATACGCACCCACGAGGATGACGACGTGAAAGAATACATCAACCCCATAAAAGTCGAGTGGGTTCGCGTCGAGCTTCCGCCGAAATTCATGGAAATAAAGATTCTCCTTGAGCGATTCCAGAAAAGCCAGGTTGATTCGCTCAAAAAAATCGGAATAGGCATTGGAAAAAAATATTTTTCCCGCAAGGACATTCTCCGGATGCAGGCAATTGTGCGCAAGGACCTCATCACAAAGGCAAGGACAAACCCTTCGCTTTACGCAGCAGTGTCAAAGCTTGCGGCCCTGCTCAAGGTTTCGCACGCATTGGAGCTCCTTGAAACCCAGGGCAGCCACGCGCTCAATGATTACCTGGGCAGAATCGCTTCAGAAAGCTCCCTTGGCGGCGCCTCAAAAGCGCTACGCTCCGTGGCTTCGGATGAAAACATAATGAAGGCTGCCGAACTCACAAAAGAACTCATCAGGCAAAAGCACATGCACCCGAAACTCGAAGCATTGAAGCACATTCTCGTTGACCAGTTCTCCTCAAAGCAGGAAAGCAAAGTAATTGTTTTCAACCATTACCGCGACAACATACGCGCAATCGACAATTACCTTTCAACAATCCCGCTGATCAGGGCAAAGAGGTTTGTCGGGCAGGCCACAAAAGGCGAGGACAAGGGCCTGACCCAGAAGGAACAGGTGCAGATTATTCAGGAACTCAAGGAAGGAAAATACAATTGCCTCATTGCCTCAAGTGTTGCCGAGGAAGGCCTCGACATTCCGGAAGTGGATTTGGTTGTTTTCTACGAGCCCGTTCCCTCGGAGATAAGGATGATCCAGAGGCGCGGGCGGACCGGAAGGAAAAGCGAGGGAAAGGCCATTGTTCTGATGACCCGGGACACAAGAGATGAGGCCTTTTACTATGCTTCGCGCGCAAAGGAAAGGAAAATGCATTCCACCCTCAAACAACTGCAGTCGCCGCACGCAATACCCGAAAAAAAACTTGATTCGCAAACTACTCTCGCAAAGTACTCCGAGGGCTATGCCGAGCGCATAATCATTTATGCCGACACCCGCGAACAGGCCTCAAGCGTGGTTTTGCGCCTCAAAGAAATGGACGCCACAATTAACGTGAAGCAGCTTGAGGTCGGGGATTTTATTCTGAGCGATGAAGTGGTTGTTGAACGCAAAACGGTTGCTGATTTTTTGAGCTCGATAATTGATGGCAGGTTGTTCAACCAGCTCACAATGATGAGCTCGAATTATGCGGCGCCCTTGATAATGCTAGAGGGCAATCCAGAGGAGCTTTACACTACGCGCAACATTCACGAGAACGCAATCCGCGGAATCCTCGCGTCAATAGCATTGAATTACCGTGTCCCGATCCTTTATACGCGCGACGAGGAAGAAACCGCGCGCTTTTTGTACCAGATTGCGAGGCGCGAACAGCTTGGAAAGGAAAATGAAATCAGGCTCCGCGTTGGCAGGAAAGGTCTCACGACAAAAGAGCAGCAGCAGTTCATGGTTGAAGGCTTTCCATTGGTGGGGCCGAACCTCGCGAAAGCTTTGCTGAAAAAGTTCGGAACAATCCGCGCAATAGTGAACGCAACCTTGAAGGAGCTGCAGGAAGTGGACAAAATGGGCCCGATAAAGGCGAAGAAAATCCACGAAGTGCTGAATGCATATTACGGCAAGGATGAGGAAAAACCAAAGCAGGAAGGAGATTGAAATGCCTCTGAAGCCACTTCCAAAAGAACTTGTTGCAAGATTAAGAAATATTGCAGGAAAACTTGAACGCGATTACAGGCATGATAATATTTACCGTTTTTTAGGGCGCATGAAAAATGTTGACCCGAGACAACATCGTAATCGCGCCGGCCCCAATAGTACTGTGGATTGGGGGCGGCGAATAAGGGAACTTGATGTCGGTAAAAATTTTCCCAATAAAAAGGTCGTTATTAAGCGAGTTCACGGGTATTCTGCGGAAAGTCTTTTACAAACAATATCAAACCGGGTGTCATACCACAACAAAAAATTTCCGGCTAAAAGAAATTATACTCTCCTGATGCCAAAAGCATATGCCATAGGAGGGCAGCTCATAGCTATGTCCAAAATAAGCTGCCCTCCAATTGATGACATCAGATTAAATGCTTTTGAAAACCCTGATTCTGAAGCGTTTTTTAGAAAACTAAAGGAAAAACACAAATTTTCTGATAACGATGTTGTCAGTGCATTTCAGGAGCTGGCCAGAAGAATTCCTGTTACTGAAGATCACATTGTTCTGGCGGGTTACAAAAATGGAAAATTCCTTTTTCTTCCGCTTTTAGACATAGGCTGATGGTGACTCACTTTTCCAGCGCAACAAGCGCGCACTTTTCAATCACGAGCTCTTCCAGAGCACTCTTCGAATCCTTCATTGCTTCGAGCTCACGCTTCGAAATTCCGAAAATTTTCATCAACTCTGCCTTGTTTTTGCCGATTTCGAATTTTTTTTCCACAAAACCTATTCCGCGCGCGATTTTTTTTATTTCCCCTGATTTTGCAACCAAAAGAAGCGGCTCTTTCCCGAACTCCGCAATCTCCAAAGCGCGGTTCAACTGCTTTTCGGCGCAAAGCCTTATTATGAATTCGAGTTCCGGCTTTCTCGCGAATGCGCTTCCCAACTCAAACGCGGATAATGCGTGCTCCAAGGCCGTGAAAACATGGTTAAAACCCGCAACAATGCGCAGCGGAACCAGTTGGGCAAAGGAATTTTCGGAGGCAATAGTAAGATTTTTAATGGTCGCGTCGTAAGAATCATTAGAGATTCCCGTTAATGCGGAGAAATCTCCGAATTCGAGTCTTTTTGAAGGCATTATAATAACAATAAATGCTTGTTTTTAAAAACGTGATAAAATGACGCAATGGCACCACAAGGGCAAAAGAACCAAAACCGGCGCAATGCGCACCTCGTTGAGGCGAAGCGACAAGAGATTGGCGTGGAAAGGCGGCGACCCCGTGCACACGACTATTGCACAGGACGAAAAGGCAATTGAAAGGGAAAAGGAAAAGAAGATGGGCAACTCCCTGAAAGTCAGGCTGAAAAAGGACAAATTCATGTACGCAACGGATGCCCACGGAAAAACCAGGAAACTCGAAATTCTTGCTGTCGTTGAAAACGATGCGGACCGCCAATTCGCCAGGCGAAACGTAATAACCAAAGGCGCGGTTGTCAAGGCAAAGAGCGGAGACCACGAAGTTTTTGCCAGGGTAACGTCAAGGCCGGGGCAGCATGGCACCATTACCGGAAAAATCCTTGAAAAGTACGAGCCCAAGAAAGCAGGGGCTTCTTCCGAACATTCAGAAAAGCCCAAAAAGGCCGAAAAACGCAAGAAACAGGCGAAAAGGATCGAAGAGTGAATACCTTGATTCCTGATTCTGGTTCTGAATCCTGAACCGCAACATTTATAAATCATGACAGCAGCAGTTATATAAGTTCTCTCACTGGTTTTTGAGCTAATTAAAGAGTCTTTAAACCTAAAATTGCTTGGTGGGTAGAATATCAAAGTCAATGGGGAGTGGGAATTTGACTGATGCAAAATGCCCTGAATGTGGCGGCAAGAATATTGCCAGAGACGACGAAAAAGGCGAAATAATCTGCGGAAACTGCGGATTAGTGATTTCTGAAGACGAGGTTGATTTGGGAAAGGAATGGAGAAGCTTTGATTCAGACCAAATGGAGGAGCGCGCAAGAACCGGCTCCCCGATGAAGTACGTAAAGCTCAACAAGGGTTTAGTAACGATGATTGACAGGCGCGGAACCGATTTGAGGGGTAACAAGCTTTCCTCGAAGTCAAGGGCGCAGATGTACAGGCTCATTAAATGGCATAAGAGGGCCTCAATAAGCTCCTCGATGCAGAGAAACCTTTCAATAGCATTAACCGAATTGAGGAGGATTGCGAGCTATCTGAATACTCCGGAACAGCTTGTCGAAGCCGCGGCATTGCTCTACAGGAAAACCGTGAAGAAAGGCCTCATAAGAGGGCGCTTAATCGAAGCGGTTGTTGCCGCTGTTTTGTACACGGTGTGCAGGAACTACAATGTTCCGAGGACACTGAACGAAATGGCTGAAGCATCCGGCTTGACAAAGAAGGAAATCGGAAGGACCTACAGGTTCCTTGTCAGGGAGCTCAAGCTTGACATCCCGCTCACGAACCCGATTCATTATATCCCGAGGTTCGCATCCGAACTCAACCTTTCCGGAGAAGTCCAGGAAGAGGGGCGCAAAATACTTGAAGAGGCAATCAAGAACGGCCTCATCTCCGGAAGAGGCCCAACCGGAGTCGCGGCTGCGGCCGTGTACATTGCTGGCCTTTTGAAGGGGGAGCGCAGGACACAGAAAGAGGTCGCAAGCGTTGCCGGAGTAACTGAAGTAACGATCAGGAACAGGTACCGCGAACTCAAAAAGAAATTGAATATTGAAGTCGTGGCGTAAAAGCGTAAACTTTTGGAATCGCCGCTTAATTGCGGCGGTTTCCTTTTTCTATTTTTTTTAATTTTGTTGTAACTTATTTTTTTGCGGAATAAATTATGCTTTTCTAAGCAAATGCCACTTCTTTTTAATTCTCGCTTCCTAATTGTAGCGGTTCGAATGCTCATTGCGGGAATTGATGAGGCGGGAAGGGGCCCATGTTTGGGCCCGATGGTGATGGCCGTTGCTCTCATAAAAAAAGACGACGAGGAAAAGCTTGTCGGGCTCGGCGTGAATGATTCGAAACTTCTCAGCGCAAAGGAACGCGAGCGCCAATTCCCGGAAATAAAAAAAATCTTGCTTGAAAATGAATGCATCCACATTTCGCCGAAAGAAATTGACGAGTACAGGCTGCACAAAAGCCTGAATGAGCTCGAGGCAATGCATGCCGCAAGGCTCCTGAATGCGCTGAAGCAAAAACCGGATGTTGTTTACGTGGATTCTCCGGACATTGTGATGGAGGAGTTTGCAAAAAGAATCCGGAAATACATTTCATTCAAAACAAAAATAATTTCAGAGCACAAGGCGGACTTAAATTACCCGATTGTTTCAGCGGCTTCCATAATTGCAAAAGTGGAGCGTGACGGCGCAATTAAAAAACTTGCGCTTGAGTTCGGGGAAATCGGTTCTGGTTATCCGGGCGACGAAGTAACGATTAGGTTTTTAAAGAATTATTTGTTACAGCATAGTGTCATGCCAAAATTTGCCAGGCAATCTTGGCAGACAATAAGCGCAATGGAGAACGAGAGGCTCCAGAAAAAACTGTTTTGAGAAAGTGGTTTGATGGCTCACTGGAAAAAAAGAGGCTTTGATGATGACACTCTTGATTTCGAGAGCCTTGAGGAGATGCTCGAGGAGCTTGTTTTTGAAAATTTCAGGGCAGAGGACCTTGATTTTACGAAGCCGCTTGACATCGGCTTCAACATCAGCATTGATGACAACGGGCATCTGCACATAAACGAGTTCGGGGTAATAAGGCCACAGTACGCAAAAGAAAAAAAGGCCGAGGAAAAGCCGCTCGTTGAAATGATTGACCTTGGAAGGGAAATACTTTTGGTAGTTGAAACCAACACTTTATCGGAAAAGGAGCTTGACATACGGGTTATGGACCACGCGGTGCTGATTTCAAACCACAAAAACAGGAAACAGGTGGACAAAATAGTTTTTCCGGAAAAGGTTGTTGAGGAAAGCATCCGCAGCAGCTACAACAACGGGATTCTTGAGCTGAGGTTCTCGAAGAAAGCCGGGAAAAAGAGCGTTGCGGAAGAAAAAAAGTGAAACAACCCAACCCCCTACGGGGGTTCCGTTGACGGTGAGTTTGCTTCGCAGCAACCCAAGACCCATAAAAGGAATTTCGTTGACGGAAAGCCCACCTTGCACCAAATGGCACGAGGTCTCGTCCCCGTAGGGGGCAAGACGCCTTTGGGCGCGGGTAATTCACTGCAGATTTTTTTCAGGATTTCCGGCGCCTGCATTGGCCGTTGAATCATCGTCTTCCGGAAGGCCCTCAATCTCCTTCTCGCTTTGCGCATTCACTGCGGATTTCTTTGCCGCACTTGCAAAGTACTCGCGGAATTTTGGGGTCGTGTTGATAATGTAAGTTATTCCCTTCTTATCTTTTTTTATGAATCCCTTTTCGCGCAGCACCCTGATGTGCTCGTACGCCTTGCTGTTCCTGAAGTTAATTACCTCTGACTGCTTAACCGGCTGCTTGTAGGCAATGTATGCAAGGGTTTTCATTATGCCCTTGTTCAGTTCCGGGGAAGCAGCCATGTGGCCGACGTTATCCTCATATTTCCTGCGCACCGTCATGCGGATGCCGCCGGCTTCATCCCTGATTTCTATGGAACTGTCCCGGGATTCATATTCGTGCATCAGTTCGTTCACTAAAACACGGGTTTCCGCAACGTTGGAGTTTATGCTTTTGGCCAGGTCCCTGAGGGCAACCACTCCTGGCGACATGAATAATGCGGCCTCAAGCATCTTTTTTGATTCTTTTTTGTCCATGCAATCAGGAAATTGAAAGTAGGAATTAATTAATATTAGTTTCCTATTGGCTTTAACCGTAAACCTCTGCCTTGATGCACTCTTTCTGGACGCCGTTTGCCTGCAGTAGCCCCTTTGTCGCGTTCACCATTTCCGGCGGGCCGCAGATGAAATAGTTTGCACCCACATTTTTTGAAACAATTCCCTTCACAAATGCATCGTCAATCCTGCCGTGCCTGAAACCTTTCTTTTCCTCGCGCGTCAAAGTCAGGATGAGTTCAAGGCCCTTTATTTTTTTCGCGAAATCCCTTATCTGGCCCTTGAAAATTATGTCCCGTTCGGCCTTGTTGCTGTAAACGAAAGTGACTTTGGTCGGAAGCTTTTTGTCTATGATGTACTGGCAGAAGCACCTGAACGGCGCAATTCCGGAGCCCGCGGCAAGCAGCACGATTTCCTTCATCTGCTCCGGGTCAAAAACAAAGTTGCCATAAGGGCCGGTAACCGAAATTTCCTCGCCTATTTTCATTCCATTGTTAACTATTTTCGAAATCCAGCCGTTTGGCATTTCCTTCACGGTTATTTCAAGGAAATCCTTTGTCGGGGAACTCGAGAGCGAGTATGCGCGCTTCGGGGTTTTTTCCTTTCCCTGAAGCTCAATCATAATGAACTGCCCGGGCCTGAAATCCATTTTTTGCCGGCCTTTCAGCGTGAGCGTTACCGTGTCATGCGTTTCACGCGTAATTTTGTCAATCTTCATGAGCTGCTGCATGGCCTTTCACTAGAAATTGTAACAAAGTAATGCTTTTAAATCATCGGGAGCGCAAAAACAAAAAATTAACCACTCACAATAAACGTGCAATAAAGGCCTGTTCAAAGCCCTGCTTCGTAAACAATCTGCCTGAAAAGTTCAAACAATTTTTCATCCGCGAGAACAAAGGGCTTTCCTTCATCTGAAGCCTTCCTGATTTTCGCGTCAAGAGGAATGCTCCCGAGAAAACCCACTCCGAGTTCATCGGAAAGCTTTTCGCCGCGCGAACCAAAAATTTCTCCGGACATGTTCTCTGCCAGCCCGAGAACCTGCACATTAAGCTTTTTCGCCATGTCAACGGACTTTTTTGCGTCCGCAAACGCGAGCTCCTGCGGCTGCGTAACAATTATCAGGCCGTTGAGCGGCGCAACCTGCATTATGGTCAGTGGGTTGTCGCCTGTTCCGGGCGGCAAATCAATAATCAAATAGTCGAGTTCGCCCCACTCGGCATTTGAAAGCATGTCATTGATGAGCTTGAACATTATCGGGCCGCGCATCACGTTCGCCTTTGCCTCGTCATCAACCAGGTTGCCTACCGAAAGAACCTTCACCCCGAAAGCCTCTTTCGGAATCATTCTTCCCGCCTTGTCTGCGGCAACCCTTTCTTTCAGGCCGAACAGCTTGTGGCACGAGGGGCAGTCAACGTCCGCATCCAAAACACCTGTTTTGAAGCCCATTTTTGCGAGGGTTGCGGCGAGGTTTGCGCAGAAAGTGCTTTTGCCAACGCCGCCCTTTCCCGAGTGTACTGCGACAACTCTTTTTACGCGCGAAAGGTTTTCTTCGGCGGAATTGCGCTGCTGCTGAAAAGGGTTCTGCGGAACTTTTTTTTGCGGTTCCTCGCGCTTGCGTTCGCTTACTTCCTCAAGAGTTATGGGCATAAGCAAAAACCGTTCGAAAAAAAGTTATGGCCAATTGCTTCAGTGAAATGATTTTCCGCATCCGCAAGAACCTTGCGCGTTGGGATTTGAAATCTTGAAGCCAGCGCCATTGAGGCCGTCATGGTAATCAATCTTTACCCCCTTGACCATTGGCAGCACTTCTTTTCCAACGAAAACCTTCAGGCCTTTTTCCTCAACCATGAGTTCTGTGGCTTCCGGCTTCTCGGCGAAATCCATTACGTAAGAAAATCCTGAGCACCCGCCCGGCTCAACCGAGAACTTGAGCCCCCAGCCGTCCTTGTTTTCCTTGTGCATTAAATCCTTGAATTTCTGCACAGCAGAATCCGAAAGGTTAATGTCATTATCGCTTGAAGAGCCGCTTATGGCCTCGTTCATGTCCTTGACCAATTGCCGGATTGTTTGGGGGCTCATTCCGTGGCCCATTGCGCCGCCCTCAATGCTCTCGTAAGGGTTCACGTGGCACCCGATGCAGTGCAAACCATAACCCATCATTATCTCTGCGGTTTCAGGGTATTTTGCAACCACTTCGCCAATGGTCATGTCCTTTGTAACCGCCGCCCCTGCTTGGCTTTCCTGCTGTTCCTGCTTCTCTTTTGCCTGTGAAACCATGCAAACCAATTAATTAACGATTGTTAAACTTTTTAAAGGTTTGGGTTCAATGCCCGCGCAGGGCATTCCTTATCTGGGCCCTCAGATGCTCAACAACAATGCTTTTTTCCCACGGCTTCAAAAGGCGGATTGCATTGTTGCTCCTGGCAGTATAATGCATATTGTCTAAATCCACATACCAGCCCCCTACTTTTGTTTCTTCCTGTTTCACGGGAAAATGCAGCACGCACGGGATTTCCATTATTGTGAGGTTTGTAGTGTAATAAATTGTTGCGCCCGTGGATTTTTTTTCCTTTGCCCAATAAATTGAAATGGCCGGCTTGTTGCCGTGCCTCATAAATGGGATTCTCGCGATTTTCCTTTTCGGGGTAATTTTCGGCTTAAGCTTTACCCGCCCATATTCCCCTAGGTACGCCCAGTTTTCCGGTTTAAGGCCCCCTGGTTTCTTGAACTGCGGGTGGTTCGCCATGAAATTTGCCACCAGAAAGCGCATATACTTGGGATTGCGCGAGCCCTCTATGAATCTCGCAACTTCAGGGTCAATATAACCGGAATTTTTGTAAGTTTGATAAAGCTTGCCGAAATGCCTGCGGCTCACTTCAATTTTTCTTTTTGGCGGCATAGGATTCACGCTTTTTTCGGGGCTGCTTCGCGCATCTGCCTCATGATTTCCCTGGTTATTTCAATCCTGCGTTCCCCTTTAGGAATGGCATAATTCGTTTCACCGGCCCATCTGACAGAGATTGACAATGGGTCCAATTGGTGCCTTGGCCGAAGCTCATGCCCCTCTTGTTTCATAGAGCTCATGTTTATTTCAACATCGCCGTTTTTACCTGAAATCACCACAGGAATCCGGTAAATTCTTCGGTCAATCCCTCCCCAAACTTTTCCGGAAACCAATTTCCAGGGCTTCGGAATCAAAGGCTTGTGTGAACCCTGCATAAAAGGGACATTAACCAAAGAATTGCGGGAGTTTTTCCTTGCCGGCAAGCTTGAACTCACATGGCCGGCAACTGATTCCCCGACTATGTTTCTGATATTATCAGTGCTTATCGCAAGAGGTTTTCTGAGATCATGCCTTGTTTCAATCGCAGCAACCAGGGCACGTATAATTGCGGCAGGATTTCCGGATGCCCTGATTAAATTGTGTGCCCCGGGCGTAATATATTTTTGAGCCAAAAATCTCGCATATCTTTTTCCTGCAGGCTTATGTCCGGGCGGCATAAATAAAGATTGTCGCGGCACAATAAAAACCTTTTCTACCCTCCCCTAAAGGCGCTCGGGCAGAGCTTATTCACGGCACAACCAGCACAATTCGGCTTGCGCGCAAAGCACACCTTTCTCCCGTGCCAAATCAAAACATTCGAAATTTCACGCCACTGCGCACGCGGAACCAGCCCCATCAAATCGGTTTCAATCTTTTCAGGATTCTGGTTTTTCGTGAACCCAAGCCTGTTCGAAAGCCTTTTCACGTGCGTGTCAACAACGATGCCCTCAATTTTTCCAAAGCCCTCGCCAAGGATTACATTCGCGGTTTTGCGCCCCATGCCCGGCAATTTAATGAGTTCCTCAATTGAATCAGGCAATTTGCCATTATGCTCTTCCAAAACTTTTTTCGTCATTGCCTTTATGTTGCGCGCTTTTGCACGGTAAAAGCCAGTGCTGAAAACCAGCTTCTCCAACTCCTTCTGCGGAATTTCCGCAAAATCCTTCGGGGTTCTGCACTTTTTGAAAAGTTCTTTCGTAACCTTGTTCACGCGCTCGTCCGTGCACTGCGCGGAAAGAATCACCGCAACCGCGAGCCGGAAAACAGAACCGAATTTCAGGCCAGTTCCAATGTCGCCATATTCTTTTTCGAGCAATTCGAGAACCTTCAGAAGCCGCTTTGAATCGGGATCATTTGCCATTCAAACCAACACAATGCAATAATGGGCCTCTGAAAAGAGTTTAAATGGTTGCAGAATCAGCGCTCTACGAAATCCCCGAGAAAATCATACCTGTCCGGCTCGAGAAGGAATGAATCATGCCCCTTTCCGGAATAAATGAACTCATACATATAGTTCACATTGGCCTTGCGGAGTGCATTTACGAGCAGCTTCTGCTCGGAGGGGTAACAGCACACATCAGAGGTAATTGAACCAACAAGGTAGAAAGGGTGCGAGGCATTTTCCTGCGAAAAAATTGATTCCAGAGAGCCGGCACCGTACTTATTTGCAACGTTGAAGTTCTGGATGGCCTTCAGGATGAGAAGATAAGTGTTCGCGTCGAAGCGCTTCACGAATTTTTGCCCCTGATGGAACATGTATGATTCGGTATGGTGCCTCAGCCTGTAATTGTAAAAGTAATCGCTGGGAAGCATGATTTCATTTTTCGCGCGCTGAGCAATCGTGTCCATATTTACATATCTCTTCGCGGCAATCATGCGCGCAAGCATCAGCCCATGCAGCGGGAATAGGCTTCCATAATAATCCCCGCCGCTGAAATGCGGGTCGTTCTCTATGGCAAAAATCTGCTCAAGCCCCTCAAGCTGGTTTATTGCTGAGGTTTGCGTTGCGCTTGCAATGAAAGCCGCCTTTTCAATATCCTTGCCGAACAGAACCGCGTATTCGAGCGCAATGAATCCTCCGAGCGATGAGCCGATTATGCACTTCAGTTTTTTTATGCCGAGCTTTTCAAGAACCAATTTTTGCAGCCGCACAATATCCTCAATTTCAATGTCCGGAAACGAGGAGCCATAAGGCTTCCCGGTTTCAGGGTTTGTTGAAGAAGGGCCTGTCGTGCCGTAGCATCCGCCGAGGATGTTCTGGCAAATCACAAAATTCTTTTCAGTGTCAATTATTTTTCCTTTTCCGACAAAATCATTCCACCAGCCGACGTGGTTTTCTTCTGTCCAGAACCTGCATTTCTTTGCGAAAGACTTGTTCAGGCCGGCAATATGCGCGCTCCCGGAAAGTGCATGGAATACAAGAACCACGTTATCCTTTGCCTTGTTCAGGGTTCCGTGGGTTTCATAAACAACTTCAACATTTTTGAGTGCCTTGCCAGAGCAAAGAGCAAATTCACTGATTTTCACTGGGCGGATTTCGGTTTCTTCAACAGTCGCTTCCATAAACACAAGATAACCCCCAATTAAATAATAATTCGTGAACAAATTATTCCAAAAAGAATATAGCCATGCCCTTCGGTTTTTTGATTGCCCGCCAAAGAGTTTTTTAGCGGTTGCTGCTGATTTCATCCATGAAAAATGAGGGTACATTTTGACAAAAAGGCAGACGCGCTCTGCATCCGCTTTAGTGAGGATAAGTATTTTGAAAGTGAAGAGTTCAGGGAAGGCTTTATAGCCGACTTTAATAAGAGCGGTAAAGTAATTGGTTTGGAAATACTTGGCGTTTCAAAGAACCTACCGAAAGAGGCTTTACGCAAGTTCAGCTTTGAAATGGATGAAAAAGAGTTTGCAACAGCCCAAGAATAACATCCACAAAAAAGAGAGAGAGCATTATTGCGGCTAATAGCAAAATATTTCAATCAGAATGCAGTATTTCTCTGCATGAAGTACGAATTCGATGCCTACTGGAGCGGAAAGGCTCACGAAATGGCCGCGAGCCTTGGTTACTCGCACGTTATTCCCGAGCGCTTAAGCGTTGTGCGGAGCCGCGGCTCAAAAACCAGGAGAACCATTGCGCGCATACACTGCATCGGCAAGGTAATGATGCTGGGGATGCAGCAGCGCAAGAGCTTTTATGTGATTGAGCTCATTTCCGAAAAATTTGACAGGCAACCAGAATCCGAGAAGCTCGAAACAGTCATCCACGAATTAATGCATATCCCGAAAACATTCGGCGGCGGCTTCCGGCACCACGACCATGTTTGCTCGCAAAATGTGAAGCTTGAGCTTGAAAGGTACATGAACCAGAAAAAGATTTCCTGATTGTGCGAAAAATTAACGGCTTTTGGATTATCTTTATAAGCATTTAAGCCCAACTACCTTTAACAATAGTTAATTGCCGGAGGTATTGCCATGGCTTTTGAAGTACCAAAACTAAAGTATGATTACAATGCGCTCGAACCGTACATAGATGAGCAGACAATGAGAATCCATCACGACAAGCATCATCAGGCCTACGCGGATAAGCTCAACGCCGCAATAAAAGGGACAGAATGGGAAAAGAAATCAATCGAGGAAATAATTGTGAATTTGAACACGGTTCCTGAGAACATTCGCGGGCCCGTAAGAAACCATGGCGGGGGCCACTACAACCACTCGCTTTTCTGGGAGATGATGGCGCCGAAATCAGGCGGAATCCCGCAGGGCGAAATAGGAAAAGCAATCAATTTGACTTTCGGCTCTTTCGACAAGTTCAAGGAAGCATTTACCGCTGCCGCAACTGGCCAGTTCGGCTCGGGATGGGCATGGCTGGTTGTGGGCAACGGAAAGCTCGAGGTTGTCTCGACGCCGAACCAGGATAATCCGTTGACGCAGGGAAAAAAGCCGGTTTTGGGAATTGACGTATGGGAACATAGTTACTACATCAAATATCAGAATAGGCGACCAGAATACATCGCAGCATTCTATAATGTCATAAATTGGAAGAAGGTAGAAGAGCTCTATAAGGCAGCTATGAAGAAAGCTTGATTTTCAGCCAGTTTTCTGCATAGCCTATTTTTTCTTTTTTTAGTTTAGTAGTGTGAATGTTTTCAAAAAATTTCCTGATGTATTCTTTTTTGTAGATTCTTAAATGGTAAATCTTTTTCCTATAAAAACCGTCTTTTCCCAAATGGGCCTCTTGAGAAGAATAATTGGCGGTTATTCCCAATTCAGAGTCCAGCATTCCCCTAATTATTTCCAAAAGACCATGGTTAGTGTTAGTTATATCAAGACAAATTTTTGGCGTCTTCCTCACTTTTTCTTTTATGATTTTTACACAACCTTCTGCATCAAAAAAACCTTCGACAAACAGCAAAGAAGTTACATGCTTGTCGCTTTTTTCTGCCAACACACCTATTTTTTCCAAATTATTTCTGATATCTCCAAATAAGTCGTATAATTTTATATTTGATATCTTGACAAACCAATAACCTCTTTTTCTGTTCGGGTAATTTTTTACAACTCGCCCTATGCAAAATGACAATTTATCGGCAAATTTTTTTGTGAATGCCTCATCGCCTACTAGCCATACTTGGTGCTCTTTCCCCCAATGATAAATGCAGCCGTCGCCAAGCAGAGCGCCCAAAACATAGAACAGCTCGTTGTTAAATTCAAGTTTTGCAATAGGCATTATGTTACGTTTCCAATTAGAGGTTATATTCTCATTTAGACCACTTTGCCGGTGTGAATTTGTTTTCAATTTTTTTGAACCAGAAAGCCTTTTAACCAATTAACTTCTAATTCTAATGGTGCAAAAATGAAGTTTTTCCTCGACTCGGCCATTTTAAGCGAAATTGAAGAGGTTTATGCGGCCGGAGTCTGTGACGGCATAACAATGAACCCGTCGCTTGTTAAAAAAGCCGCTGGCACGCTGAAGGAAAAAGGGGAAAAAATTTCACTCGAAAGCTACATCAAAAAAGCCCTGAAGATTGCTAAGGGGACTCCCGTTAGCCTCGAAGTCACGGAACTCGGCTACAAAGGCATGGTTGTGCAGGGGAAAAAAATCTTTAAAAAATTCAACCCCGTTGCTAAAAATGTTTATATCAAAATTCCAATGAACCCTTCATTTGAAGGGGAAACCGGAAAGGAATTTGACGGAGTGAAAGCCATCAAGGAGCTACGCAAAGCAGGCATTCCTGTGAACTGTACGCTTATTTTCACTCCGGAGCAGGCTCTTGCAGCCGCAAAGGCCGGCGCAAATTTCGTGAGCCCGTTTGCGGGGCGCATTGACGACCTCTTGAGGAAAAACGCGGGGCTGAAGTTCGGCAAAGAGGATTATTTTCCCTCGGCGGGCATTGACCATGAAGGCGCCATACTGAACGACAATGGAATTATTTCAGGCGTTGATTTGGTTGCACAGACCACGCACATATTCAGGCTGCATAAAGTGAAATGCGAAGTCCTTGCCGCATCACTCAGGAACTCAAGGCAGGTTCGTGAATGTGCATTGGCAGGCGCGGATATTGCCACAATGGGAATTGACACTTTCAAGGAACTCATGGGCCACAAGCTTACTCGCGAGGGAATGAAGAAATTCACGGAAGACGCGCCCGAAGAATACAAAAAAATAGTTTAACGCGAATCAAACTTTATTTGAGTGGAAGTGCAAAAAATGAAAATCGGTTTCATCGGCCTCGGAAAAATGGGTGCAAGGATGGCTGAAAGGCTACTCGAAAAAAAGCATTCTGTCGTAATCTGGGCGAGGCACACGGACTCAATGAGGCCGCTTGCGCACAAAGGCGCAATTGCAACAAAAACAATTGAAGAATTCTCCGCAAAACTCGGAAAAAACAAGCGCATAATCTTGATGGTTACGCATGGAAAGCCAGTTGATGATGTAATTCAAAGCCTGAAGCCATTTATTTCAAAAGGCGACATCATTGTTGATGGCGGAAATTCATTCTACAGGGATTCAATGAGAAGAGCAAGCCAATTGAAGAAGAAAGGAATAAGTTTCCTCGATGCGGGGGTTTCAGGCGGCCTTGAAGGCGCAAG
>JBBSVV010000005.1:72222-76077 GCA_038046625.1 archaeon
AAGCTCAAAAGGCAATCAGGAATAGTGGGTGGAGGAAGCACGGGCACATGGACACTGCAGACAGCAAAGGGACTCAATCTGAAAGCCCCAATGCTCCAAGGCGCGATGAATGCAAGGAAAAAATCCGTGAAAAGGCCTGACTTTTCAACCAGGGTCGTTGCGGCTTTGCGTTACGAATTCGGCGGCCACGAAGCCCCGAAAAAATGATTCACATGCGGCCCACAATAATCCACTGCAAGAATTACCGTGAATTGAGCAAAAGGGCGGCCGAATTAATCCTGAAAGATGTTTCTTCGGCAAAAAAACAGTTTTCAATCTCCATTCCGGGAGGCAATTCTGTAAAAGGCGTGCTTGAGGAACTTGCCGCAAAAAAAGCGAATTGGAACCATGTGAATGTTTTCATGGCCGATGAAAGGGTTGTTCCGCTAAATGACAATGAAAGCAATTATAAGCAGGCCAATGAAATCTTTTTTTCAAAAGCGAACGGAATACACGCACACGCGTTCATTGCGCATGAAGGCATTGATGATTACAACAAAAAATTCCTCGCAATAACGAAAGGAAAGCTTGATTTGCTTGTTCTCGGGGTTGGGGAAGACGGGCACATCGCGTCGCTTTTTCCGAACAGCATGGAACCCGGAGAAAAGGGCGAAGGATATGTCATGGTAAAGGATGCGCCGAAGCCTCCAAAAGAAAGAATTTCACTTTCTGTTGGCGCAATAAAAAATGCGGAGAAAACAATTCTGTTGTTTGCATCCGAATCAAAGAAACCTGCTTTTGAAAATTTTATGAATGCAAAGGTTAAGCAGAATGATTGCCCCGCAAAAATAGTTTTAAACTCAAACGCACGGGTGTTTGTATATACGGCATTCGGTGAAGGGAAATGAGTGATAGCTTCAATTTTGTGATAATGGGTGCAACAGGAGACCTTGCACAGAAAAAGCTTTTTCCCGCGGTTTACAGGCTCATGATGAAGGGAAAAGTGAGCGAGAATTTTGCTGTCGTTGCAGTCGGCAGAAAGGAATTTTCACGCGAACAATTCTCCTCCGAAGTGAAGGCAAGAATTCCCGGAGTAAAGGAAGAAATATGGAAAAAGCTTGATGAAAGGCTTTACTATTTCCGGCTGAACTTCAACGATGAAAATGGTTACGCGAACCTCGGCAAATTCCTTGATGGCATTGATGAAACCCATTCAACCGGCTCAAACAGGCTCTTTTACCTTGCAACATTGCCGGACCACTTTGAAAGCATTGCGCAGAGCATCCAGAAATTCGGCCTCGCGGAAACAAAAAGCGGGTGGTGCAAAGTTGTTTTCGAAAAGCCGTTCGGCCATGACCTTAAAAGCGCGAAAAAACTGAACACGCAGATTCTGAAGGCGTTCGATGAAAAGCAGGTCTACAGGATAGACCATTACCTCGGCAAGGAGCTCGTGCAGAACATAGGCGTCATGAGGTTCGCGAACATGATTTTTTCGCCGCTCTGGAACAACAAGGCAATTGATCATGTGCAGATAAACCTGATAGAGAATTTTGGCGTGGAGAACCGCGGCGAGTTTTATGACCGCGAAGGCGCTTTGCGTGACGTGGGCCAGAACCACTTGCTGCAATTGCTCTGCTTAATTGCAATGGATGTCCCAAAAAATTTTGACGAGAAGTGCATCCGCGATGAGAAGGTAAGGGTTCTGAAGTCCGTGAAAAAAACACATGCAAGGGACGTTGTGCTTGGCCAGTATGATGGATATGTGAATGAAAAAGGGGTTGCCGCTGATTCAAAAACAGAAACTTTTTTTGCAATGAAGCTTTTTGTGGGCAACAAGACCTGGAAAGGGGTTCCGTTTTACCTGCGCTCGGGAAAGAACCTCGCGAAAAAATTTGCCTCGATTTACATACAATTCAGGAATCCGGATTACGAGCTTCTCAGGGGAAAGGAAATATACCCGAATTACATGGTTATACAGATACAGCCGGATGACGGCATGCTCGTGCAGATAAACGGAAAGGAACCCGGGGAAAAAATGAGGCTGCTGCCTGTTAAAATGACTTTTTGCCACGAGTGCACCTTCGGCCCCAACACTCCTGAGGCTTATGAAACACTTCTGCTTGACGCGCTTTCAGGGAACCAGGAGTCATTCATCCGCGCGGATGAGATAGAGCAATCGTGGAAAATATTCGACCGCATCACAAAAGCAAAGCTGCCCGTAAAAAATTATGAAAAAGGCTCGTTCGGCCCGAAAGAGGCGGATGAGCTGATTGAAAAGGACGGCAGGAAATGGTTCAATAAAATAGAGAACGTGGTGCAGGGCTTGTGAACTAAAAATTAAAAATTCTATTTAAACCCTTTTCAAAAATTCGATTGCGAGCCTCACACCAAAGCCGGAACCGTTTTTTGGCATGTAATCCTTTGGCTCCTCAAGCATGGCTGTGCCCGCAACATCAAGGTGGATGAAAGGAATATTCTCCACGAATTCCGCGAGGAATGCTCCGCCGAAAATCGAGCCGTTGTAGCGCGTTTTTCCAATCGAGCGCAAATCCGAGCGCTCACCCTTGGTCTCTTCCTTGTACTCCTCGAACAAAGGAAGCCTCCACACCCTTTCATAAGTGGCCATTCCCGCATCAAACATTTTTTGCGAATAAGAATCAGAAGTTGAAAACATTCCTGCACAATGCGAACCGAACGTGCCGAGTATGGCTCCTGTCAGGGTTGAAAACTCCACTATTACATTGGGGTTATATTTCCTCGCACCATAAGCGAGGATGTCCCCGAGCACGAGCCTTCCCTCGGCATCCGTATTCAGGTTTTCAACGGTTTTTCCGGAATAGGATTTTATCACGTCGCCCGGCCTGAAGGATTTTGAATCAACAAGGTTTTCTACGCAGCCGATTATGCCCACAATGTTTTTTTTGAGCTTTAATTCGGAGGCGCTTTTCATGATTGCAATTACCGTGGCGGCGCCCGCCATGTCCATGCGCATGTCCTTCATTGACTCCCCGACCTTTATGTTGAGCCCGCCTGAATCAAAGCAAACCCCTTTTCCCGCAAACATCACTTTGTCTTTGGAGGAAGGGTTTCCATTGTACTCGAAAATTATTACGCGCGGCGGGATTTCCGAGGCCCGCGCAACGCCCAAAAGCATGTTGAAGCCCAGCCTCCTGAGCTGTTTTTCATTCAGGACCCTTACCTTGATGTGCTTCCCGGAAATTTTTCTTGAGACTTCCTCAAGCATTTTTGGAGTCACAACATCGCTGTTTTCCGTAACCAAATCCCGGGCAATGAAAACATTCTGGCAAACGAGAAGCGTTTCGCGGATGCTTTCCTCAAACTTTTTTGCGGCAACCGGAAAGGATAATTCCTTTATGCGGAACATCTTCTGCTCCGCGTCGGTTTTGTACTTGTCAAATGAGTAATTCGCGAGAACCGCACCTTCGGCAACCGCAACCATTTCATTTTCCTTGTGCCCGTCCAGCAGGGCAAAATGCACTATGGGCATTTTTGCGGCGGAAGCCGTCTTGACCGCCTTTGCCGCGGCCCTCCTGAGATAATCGATGTTGAACTCCTCTTTTTTGCCCAATCCAACCAGCAGGAAACTCTTTTCCGGCATGAATGCGCTTTCGAGCTTCTTGCCCGTGAAATATGAAGGGCCCTTGAGGTGCGAAACCGCGCCCTCGAACGCAAAGTGAACCAAAAGCGAGCCCTTCGGGGAATCGGAAAAAACCAATTTTGAATCCATACTAAAAGTAACGGAGAAGGGTTTTTTATTGATTTGCACAAAACACAGCACAATTATTATGTATAAGAAAATATTTTTTGCTATAGCAAACCAATAAAGTAATTCGGTGGATTTTCATGGTTCCTTGT
>JBBSVV010000006.1:0-6632 GCA_038046625.1 archaeon
CTCTTTTTTCAGCCCGGGCTGCGGAAATTTCTGCTCTCTTGAATTCAAAGCGTTCCCTCAATGCAGGATTCTTGAATGCTGTAATTCCGCCAAGCGTCAATCCGGCAATCGCACCGCCGCCCACTAAAGCCCTTTTCAAAAATTGTTTTCCGGAACGCCGTTGAATCGGTTTTGCAGTTCTTGCTGGCTTTTTCGGCATTGCGGTTTCCCTCAAATGATTGTTTTTCCAATTAGCAGCACTCACTCTTTTAATTTCCCTATCGCCTCCGCTATGTCGCCGTTCGTTTCCTCCAAAGCGGCGCGCGCCTCTTTTTCCGAAACCCCGGCCTGTTCCGCAACCATCTTCACGTCGCTTTCCGGAATTCCGGCATCTTCCTTCACGGCTTTGCCCACAACAGTGTAGGTTTTCTGGCCCTGAATCTCCATTGCCGTTACCTGCGGATTCTCAATCACGAGTTTGCCGCCTTCCATTTCAAAAATAACCTTTTTCGCGTTGATGTCCTCGCTCTTTATGCCGAGCTGCTTCATCATTGCCTTCATTCTTCGCGGATCCATTCCGCCCATGCCGGGAAACATTAAACCACCTTTGGATTTTTAGCCCAAAAAAGTTTATTAAGCGCGCTATGCCGAAAAGCCCGTTCTCCGCCAAGTTTATTAACCGCCGCGCGTTTTCTTTATTCTGATGGCTTCAAACATAATAAGTTCCTTCAAGGCTTTCGGGGAAAAATTCAAGGTTCCAGAAAAGGGCGAGCGCACCGATGCCCTGAAAAAGTATTTTGCGCGCGGCGGAGTGATTTCCTGCGTGAAGTCAAATGGCGCATGGCCCAAGCTCATTTATCCCTCGCCTTTAAGGATCAAGGTGCAGGCCAAGGAGCTCGAGGCGATTCTTGCGCAGTACGAGGCGAGGCAAAAGGACTGGAAGAAAAAACTTGAGGACGCGAAATCCTACCACTCGCGGCACCAGATCCTGAAGCTCAAGGAGCCATTGTACTGGCAGCACAAGGCAAAGGAACTCTCGGATTCGGATTACAGGCAGGACGCGAAATCCGTGAGCCTCCCCGTGCACTTGGTTGCCGATCCTAAATGGAAGCCAATGATAAAAATGTTCGTGAATAACATTGAATACCGCAAGAACCTTTCAGAAACCGTGCAGAACAGCATTGTTTACAAGAATGACAAGAAAGTAGCCAAGTACGCGGACGAACTGCAGGGCTTCCGCAGCGACATGAGCGAAGCGCAATTGAAGGACCTCGGCAAAAAGATTTCCGAAATGCAGGGGCAGATAAGGGCGCTCCAGATGATGGAAAAGTGGGCGAAGGAATAACACAACCTTTTTTCTTTTCTTTCCAAGAAAAGAAAAAACGTTGACGAAAAAAGAAAAGAACTTGTGGTTGACACCTTTCTTTTTGGTACAGATTTTTCTTTCCTTGTAAAGGAAAGAAAAAGGTGTCGCACCGGCAATGTGCCCCTTGAAACCGTTTTTAAACTCCTGAAACGAAAGGAGTTAGAGGTGATTCGATGTATGAATTCAGGATAATGAGGTTTGTCGAGACAAAGCCATACAGCAGGGGTTCAAGGATAAGGTTTTCGCGCGCATTTTAGTGCCGCATTCACGCTGCGGAACAATCAAGGCCTTTGTTTCGCCGTGAACCATTATTTTTTTTGGGAGGGGGTGAAAAAGAATGGGTAAACCAATAATGAAATTCAGTGCAGGTACCGTACAGGTTGCTGTGTGGGAGAACGAATCAGCAAAGGGCAATTATAAAACCGTTTCAATTGAGAAGAGGTTTAAGGACGGCGATAATTGGCGCTCTTCGAACTCTTTCAAGGTGAACGAACTCCCTAAAGCAATCCTGGCGCTCCAGAAAGCATATGAATCCATTTCAATGAAACAGGAAAACGCTTGATACCCTTTGCTCCCAAAGCGAATAAAGTTTTATATGGTTAACCATGTATAACAATAATATGGTAAAAAAAGTGCAGAAAATGTTGCAGAAGCAGGTGCGTGCAAAGATGATCGGAACCAAAGTGACTAGCCTTGAACTCCAAAAAGTAAGTGAATTGGTCGAGGCCGGAGTTTATCTCAACACCTCGGATTTTGTCCGCCAAGCTGTAAGAGATAAACTGGAGGCAATGGAGAAAACCGAAATAATAAGGCTCAGGGACGTTGATTATGCAACCGCTAAAAATGAAGTGATTGAATATTACAGAACACACAGGGAAGCTTATCCGTCTGATGTTGCAAATAAGTTGGGGATAAGTTTGGAAATGGCGTACAAGGTTGTTGGTGAACTCAAAAAGGAAAAAATGCTCGGGGTTATTGAATGACTATGCTTTATGAAGAGGGAGATGCCATTAGGGCTGACAAAATCCTTTGTGAGGCAAGGAAAATCAGCAAACCAAAAATAAAGTCCGCTACCGGAAGGCACAAAATCCAGCAATTGGTTTTGTGGGAAAATGCTTTTGCCGTAATTGAGAAAAAACTTCGTTTCCTTCCTCATGATTAACTATTTTTGTAATTTTTTTTATGGAAATCTTGGAACTGGTCAAGAAGCATAATGGCTTCAACTCTTTCAACCCAATGCAGGAAAAGGCCATCAATGCCGGCCTTCTCGAACACAACATTGTTGTGAGCTCGCCCACGGCCTCCGGAAAAACAGTTGTTGCGGAAATAGCTTCCCTGAACAACATCCTGAACAAGCACAAAAAAGTGGTTTACACCTGCCCACTGCGGGCTCTTGCGTCCGAACACTACAACGATTTCAAGGAAAAATACTCCAAAGAACTCTCAATAAAGGCAGTGCTGAGCACCGGCGATTTCGATTCCTCGGGAAAATACCTTTCCTCGAATGATGTCATCTTCACTACATTCGAAAAACTGAATTCGCTCTTGACTCATCGCGCCGACTGGCTTTCGCAAATCGGTTTGCTGATTGTTGATGAAATCCACACTCTTGGCTCAGATCGCGGTCCAACAATCGAAATGGTCCTCACAAAGCTCCGTTTCCTCAACAAGCACCTGCAGGTTTTGGGTTTGAGCGCAACCATTCCCAATGCAAAGGAAATCTCCAAATGGCTGGGCGCAAAGCTCGTTGAGAGCGATTACAGGCCAGTGAAGCTGCGCGAAGGCGTTTTCCTCGACGGGGAAATCTTTTTTGAAAAGGATGTAACCTCAATTTCCAAGCACCAGGATGAGCTCTCAAGCATTGCGCTTGACACCCTTTCAAGGGGAAAACAGGCGCTCTTTTTCCTCAATACGCGCAAACGCAGCGAGGCAACAGCAAAAAAACTCGCCTCCATAACTTCCGCGCGGCTGAACCAGCGGGAAAAAAACGTTCTCGAAGGCGCTTCAGAAAAAATACTAAACGCCCTTGAAACACCCACGGAGCAGTGCCGCACATTGGCTTCGCTCGTGAAACAAGGGGTTTCGTTTCACAATGCGGGTTTGCTCGAAAAGCAAAGGCGCATCATAGAGGATTTGTTCAAGCGGAATTACCTCAAGTTTATTTGTTCGACGCCGACGTTAGCTCAAGGAATCAACATGCCTGCCTTCAGGGTCGTGATGCCTTCCCCTTACAGGTACAGCGGCTTTGGAATGGAAAGAATTCCTGTTTCGGAGTGGAAGCAGGTCGCGGGAAGGGCAGGTCGGCCAAAATATGATTCCGAGGGCGAAGCAATCCTAGTGGCAAAAACAGAATTCGAGAAGGACGATTACTTTGATTACTTCATCAATGGCGAGGTTGAAGACGTCGAGTCAAAGCTTGAATCTGAATTCCAGCTGCGCTTCCACCTGCTCTCAATAATCTCCTCCGGATTCGTTTTCGACCTTGAATCCGCGGAAAAATTCTTTTCAGGAACCTTTTACGGTTCGCAGATGGAAAACCTTTCGGACTTGTTCGGAAAAATAACGAAAATCATTTCAGAATTGGAGGAAATGCAGTTCGTCAAAACAACCGAGAAAAGAATCGACGCGACTCCATTGGGAAAGCGTGTTGCGGAGCTCTATCTGGACCCTTCTTCCGCGCATAAAATAATCCAGACCCTGAAAAAAGAAAAGCACAACGACCTTTCATATCTGTTCATGATTGCGAACACAACCGAGTTCCGGCCGCTTCTCACTGTTCCGAAGGCAATGCAATCCGAGCTCTGGGAGCGCGTAACCCAGCACCCGGAGGAGCTTCCCGTTGACGTGAACAAGGAAATGTTCTATGATGACTCATTACTTTCAAAATACTGGGTTTCGCTCCTGCTGAAAGAATGGATTGACGAGGTTCGCGAGCAGGCAATCGTTGATTCCTACAATGTCCAGCCCGGGATTCTCCGCGCGAAGCTCAAGAACGCGGACTGGCTTGCTTATGCCTGCCTCGAGCTCGCAAAAATACTTGAACTCAAAACCCATTTTTTGCCGCTCGTAAAAATCCGGAAAAGGCTCCAGCACGGCGTGAAGGAAGAACTCGTTCCTTTATGTGAATTGCGCGGCATCGGACGTGTAAGGTCCAGAATGCTGTTCAGAGCCAACGTGAAAACAATCGCCGATTTGAAGAAGCTTGATGCGAAGGACCTCGAGAAAATCCTGAACAGCCCCGCAATCGCGGTTTCCGTGAAAAAGCAGCTCTCGGCGCGCAAATGAATCTTTTTTATTCTCGCGAGGCTTACTTACATTATGCCGACTCCAAAACCTGTTGTGCCGAAGAGCCTCAGGGTTCCGCGCAGGCACATTAAGTGGTATTTGGAGCATCACTCGAGCAAAAGACCCAGGCTCGAGCCGTGGGAAATAAGGGGCCTAAACTTCATCGGCACCGTTCTTAGATCCCCGGGAAAAGAGCACGCCCTAATAAGGCAGTTTTATGAGCGCAACCCGGGAATCGCGAAGCATCCTATTTCAAACAGCGCCGTGCACATCGACATGATTGCGAAGGCGGTTGAGCACGCCAGGGAAACATTGCTCGATCTCCCCGAGGCACAAAAAAACCCCGGCGTGTTCGATTCGAGAACAGAACTTGAAATGGAATCCTTCATCATACTATTGCGCGCTGCGCAAGACCTGATGAATCCTTCTGGAATTCCGCGGCACAAACCCATGAAGTGATTTTCACGCCGCCGCGGCGAGTTCCTTCTCAATGAGGCCCTTGATTTTGTCCGCGTCGCACTCGAGCTTTATGAGCCTCGTTTGCCCGCGAATCCCCTTTCCGGAAGTGGTTGTAACAATCAGGCCGTACATTTCCAGCTCATTGATGTACTCCCTGTACCAGCGCGCTGAAATGCCGGGTTCCTTGAACCGCCTGGCGATTTTGCAGTACTCGTCATAAATCTCGCCCGAGAAAAGTATTCCCTCTTCTGTCTCGCCGGTGATTTTCTGCATGGGTTTTTTCTGCGACGCGAGTCTCGCGATGGAGTAAAGCACGAGCCGCTGCTGCTCCGGCAAGGTTGAAATCATGTTGAAAATTATTTCCTCCTCGACCTGTGATTTTGCCTTCTTCACCTCATCATCGGTGATGCGCGTGTTTCCCTTCGAATCCGCAATCTCCCCCGCGCGGAGCAAAAGCATTATTGCTGTTCTCGCGTCCCCGGATTCCTGCGCGGCGATGGCCGCTGCAAGGTTTATTGCCGAGTCATCAACGCATCCATCGCGGAAGGCAACCGCACTCCTCTTCACAAGAATTTCAGTGAGCTCCTGCGCGTTGTACGGGGGAAAAACGATTTCCTGTTCGCACAGGCTGCTTTTTGTGCGCGGGTCCAAACGATCTTTGAACATGAGATTGTTTGAAATCCCTATTATTGAGATTCCGCCGTTTGAAATCTCGTCATTACTCCTTGTCAAGCCGTAAATCAACTCATCAAGGTCCTTGATTTTGTCTATTTCGTCAAGCACCAGGACAAGCTGGTTGCCCTTGCGCGCAAAATCCAACAATTTTTCGTAAACAAACGCGGCCGAGAACCCCAAAAAGTTTTCTTCCTGGTAAAGGTCCTTCACGATTTTTATGAGGACCCTGTACTTTGAGTTGTGGTTCCTGCAGTTCACGTAATTCCCGACAACAGGAATGTTCTTCGAGCCCGCGAATTCAAGGAGCTGCTGCATTACGTGCTTTGTCACAGATGTTTTTCCCGTGCCCGGTTTTCCGTAAACGAAGAGGTTATCCGGCTTCTCGTTGCGCAGCGTCTTTGAAAGGATTCCGGAAATTTTTTCAATGTAAGGCTCGCGGAAAGGGAGTTCGCGCGGAGTGTAATGCGGCGTTATAAGGTTCCTGTCCAAAAAAATAGTGTCCTTTGCAAATTCTTTCTCGAAAATATTATACAATTTCCAACCCCCACACCATTATGCGCAGAAAACATAAAATCATTCACAGTTACGGAAGCAAACCACTTCCGCTAATCGGCATTTGGTTTCCGAACATGCGGCACGCGCCAAGGTTTATGTAGCAGGTTTTTTTGCCGCAACGAATGCATGGTGCTGTGCCCGCTTCATCTTCTTCTGTGGCGCCTTTCCATCCATGCCATGACAATATTTGGTTTCCCTTATTCTTATTTTTTTGTATTAGGTTTGCCAAAGCCGCCTTGCTTAGCCGGTGCGCGGCTTGGGGCCAAGGGCTCAAAAGGGCTGTTTATGTAGAGTTTATTGGCTAAATTCCACC
>JBBSVV010000007.1:0-10973 GCA_038046625.1 archaeon
CTCGAATTTGTGCTTCTCAAGAACATAGCCCGGCTCGTTCAATGTGGAGGCCGTGCCATCCGGAAAAATCACTTTAACGCCTTTCACGTGCTCCGAAATAACGCTCTCGGGCAATTTTATTCCCGTGTTTTGTGTAGCATACTCGCTTAGGCACTCGCCACAATGCACAGGCTCGCCAATTATTTCGTGGTCCTCAATAACAAGTGTTTTGAGGCCTTTTCTCGCGCAATGAAGCGCGCCCGAGCCGCCCGAGGGTCCCGCGCCGACAACTATCACATCATAGGTTTCTTCCATGGCTATACACTATGAAATACCCGTTTAAATTTTAACGCCCGTTAATTTGCCGAAAAGTCTGTATTTAAAGAAGTGAACCTTTAACCTTATTATGCAGATTCCGCGCGTTCCACGCGTAAGGGACATTAAAACCAAGCTTTCATCGGCAAAGCTTCTCGGCATTGTCCTCAAGAATTCGCTGCAGTTCAAACTAAGGCGCAGCGCCTTGCCGCATTACAAGGCCACCGAATTCAACACCGTAATTGTCGACATGGACGGAACCCTTTACAAGAGCGACGCCAACCTTGAAGGGCTGATGCTCGCGTTTCCGGATATCGGGGAATCCGGCAAAAGCGGGGGCGAGGAAATTTACGATTCGCTCATAAAAAAAATCGCTTCGGGCGAGTACAGCGTTGAACAGGCCATAACCGAGGGGAACAAATTCTTCATCGCGAAAAAGCTCACGCGCCGCGACTTTTATCCCGTGCTCGACAAGATAAAGTCCGGCATAAGGCTCCCGCTCGTGGTGGCGCTCAAGGACATAAAGAAAAGCGGCAAAACAATCGTCCTTGCAACTCTTTCCTCCAGGGATTTCGGGGAAATGCTGAACGCCCACTTCAAGCTCAAATTCGGTTTTGAATTCGATTTGGTGCTTGGAACAGAGCTTGAGTTCGATGCGGATGAAAGGATTGTGGGCGTGAAGAGCATTGTCGGCACCAAGGATTCGGAGTACGAGGGCATCCCCATAAAATCGAAGCTCACCGCGGTGAAGGAAGGCCTCGCCGCAAAGGGCATTGAATTCGACGCGAAAAAAGCGGTTCTGATAACGGATTCCTACGGCGACATCGACCTCGCAAAGATGCTGGTGACGATACTCCTCAAGCCGAAGCACCCCACTACCGCGCAGAAGGTTTCGCACCGCCTCAGGCTCGCGGACTATATTTTGCCCGACAACCGCGATTTGAAGCAGAACCTCGAATCCATAATTCTCGGGCCTGAAGAAAAGTAATTTTTTTTTGGAAACGCATTCAGAACTGCATCTTTACCGTTTCAACGCCCGCTTCCTTCAGCATTCCCAATGCGTTCTCCGCAAGAGGGTAATTCGCGTTGTAAACGACTTTTTTTATCCCCGCATTGATAATCATTTTGCTGCAGGTGAGGCAGGGGCTGTAGGTGGCGTAAATCGTCCCGTTGGCTGTTGAAATCCCGTGGAACGAAGCCTGCACAATGCAGTTCTCCTCCGCATGCGAGCACAGGCATTCGTCGAGCTTCGTGCCTTTCTCCGCAAAGGAATTGCACCTCGCGCAACCGCCTTCATTGCAGTTCTTCACCCCGCGCGGCGTGCCGTTGTAACCTGTGGAAACAATCCTTTTTTCGCGCACAATGACCGCGCCGACCTTGCGCTTCACGCAGTTGCTCCTCGAAGCGACTTCCTTTGCAATGTTCATGAAGTACTCGTCCCACGAGGGCCTCTTGAACTCCAAAGGAATCTGCAGCAGAAGCGAATCCGTTTTCGCGAAAAGATCCGCAAGCGTTGAGTTGTTTTCTATGCGCGCCTCAGCCATCTCCGCGCACTTGTCCAGCTGCTGCGCATTCTGGTCCCGAGACGAAGACTCGAGCTTCTCCAGTTTCCTGAACTCCCCGAAAGTCTTTGGGTCGCCTTCGCGCTTCCTCTTGACAATCCTTTCAAAGCGCGTTTTTTCGTCCGCGTGTATGCCCCACAAATGGAAATCCTGGAATTTTTTGAACTCGTTTATTTCATCCGGGTTGCGCAAAGAATCAATCACATAATTCCTGTCCTTCGGAATCCTCTCGATTATGCTTTTCGCGAGCACGCCGTTCCCGTGCTTTTTCCTCAGTTCATTGCCCTTGGTTATGAGCCTTTCGCGCGTGGCCTTCTCTCCCTCGCTTTCAAGGAGGCGCCTTAATTCATCCGAAAGCGATTCGTACTGGAAGCTCTTGCTCTTCAGGTAATCGCAGACCGTTGTTTTTCCGGCGCAATACTTTCCCGTGATGCCTATTAAAATCAATCCAAAAAACCCTTGTAGAATTAGGCGTGAACCCCTTAAAATTTGTTCCGCAGATGTCAACCCCCCGGGCTGGCTTTCCATCGCCGCCACCGGGAATCGAACCCGGATCTCGACCGTGACAGGGTCGCATCTTAACCACTGGACCATGGCGGCAAAAAACAGCTGAAGTAATGTATTTCAGAAAGCTTTAAATTGCTTTATAGGTCGACGAACCTTCCGCGTTCCCTTTCATATGCCCTTATGCGTTTGTCGAGGTTTTCAAGCATTAGAAGCAGGTTCGCGGCGCTTGCGGGCTCGAGATGCGAGGATTTCATCTGCTTCTGGAGCTTCTTCAGTTCAGCCCCGAACGTTTGCCTTATTTGCCCGTCAGCTCCAATTTTTCCTGCAGCCCTTTTCCATATTGCATGAATCACGCCGTTTATCCTTGTGCGCGTTTTTGCCGGGTCACCGTTCGGTTTTGGTGCGCGCCCGGTTTCCAGAAGTTTTTTCTCCATCGCTCTTCTGTTATATGGCATGTGGATTACTTATCAGTTTTTGAGGTTAAAAAACAATTCGTTTCAGAGGGCTAGTTATTAGGGGCAAAGCACTATTGGCGAGTTTTAATTTTACGCTTTGGCCAGAGGTTTTGTCTTTGCCGGGTTCCAAGTTGTCTTGCTATTTCTCTAAGTGCTTTAATATTTCCCAAGTAAGAAGTGTCTTCAGTTATGCCCTGTAGTTTAAGCATTTTGCTAACCCTTGCAGCCCTTGCATTAGCTTTTCGAATTTGCCTCAAAGTATTTTTGCGCGCAGCGGATGCCCTAAGCTTGAGGATTCTCTTTTTTCTAACCAATCTTAAAGGGTGGAATTTGCCAGGCATGATTAATTATTACTTTCTTGACCTATAAAAACAATTCTTTTATGTGGCAGTTTTCCTTATTTTTGCATAAAAGAACGCCTGCGAATCATTGTCCTGCGGGTAAATGCGCACCGCTTTCCCCATTGCTGAATCAAACTTTTTTCCATTGTACCGCAACAGCCCCGGGCGCGTTTCAAAGCCCCTGACTTTCGCCTCAACAAGCTCCGCCTCTCCTTCATCAATAAGGCTCTGCACTACTTCCTCATTCTCTTCAGGGCTTAACGAGCAAGTGCTGTAAACCATTTCACCGTTCTGCTTCAGAGTTTCAAGGCACTTCAATGCCAGTTTTTTCTGCAGCTCCGATTTCCACAGAACCAGTTCATTGCTCCAGTCCTTCAGCGCATCAAAATCCTTTCTCACGAGGCCTTCGGAGCTGCACGGAGCATCCAAAAGTATTTTGTCAAAAATACCTTTCCTGTGCGCATCAAGGAGGTCCATGCGCTTCTCAATCACATTTTTCAGGCCGAATTTCCTCATGTTGAAGCGAAGGCTCCTGAACCTTTCAACGTTCTTTTCCACGGCAACCACCCTGCCTGCTCCGTTCATGAGCGTCGCCAATTGAAGCGTCTTGTTTCCGGGAGCAGCCGTCGCATCAAGCACAACATCCTTTCTCTGTGGGGCGAGGCAAATTGCGGGAAGCATTGAAGCCTTTTCCTGCAGGTTGAACAAACCATTTTTGAATTCTTCACTCGAGCCCGGCTTTTCCACATCAACGAGCTCAAAAGCGTTTTCGTGAAACAGTTCCTTTAGTTCCCAGCCTTTTTTCCGCAAATCCTTCGCAAGAATAGCGGGGCGAATTTGCAGCGAGTTCACCCAAATTCCTTTCGGCATCTTCCGCGTGCAGAAATCGAAAAAAGTTTCCGCTTCGGCGCCCATGAGCTCCGAGTATTTTTTCCTGAATTCCTGCGGAATGAAAGTCTGCGGCATGAATCTAACTTGCATTGAAACTATTTTATAGCAAACCGCGCAGCAAATGAATAGCTAGTTGCCCTAGAATGAGCCTTGATGCCATTTACGCTTCGTCGTAAATGTAGATTGCAATCACTTTCTGTATTGCCAGGCCTTCCTTCGATGTTCCGGCAGTGAACTCCGCCCTCTTTATCCTCAAAGGGTAAGGGTTATTCAGGTCAAGGTAAACCGTGCCATCTATGTCGGAGTTGAATACTTTGCCGTCATTTGAAGTTAGCGTGTACCATCTCACCATGCCTGGAATAACTCCGGGGCCGAAGAACGGGTCACTCCCGCCGCTGTAAACCAGGCCTATCATTGCCTTGTCAATTTGGGCAGGTATCTTGTACTCTATTTCCCTGTAAACGTTATCCGCGGAAGTGTAGAAGTTTCCCGGGCCGTAGTGCCACACCAAGGTTGCGGGAACCGCATTCTGCGCCGCTGTCAGGCTTGCCTGGCACGCCGCCTTGTCCGCATTGCAGGAATTCAATGAGTCATTGCATGCTGATTTGCCAGAAACGCACTGGGTTAAGCTGGTGTTGCAGGTGGTGAGCGAATCGTTTGCCTTTTCCTTGTCCGCACTGCATTTGTCAAGCTTTGCCTGGAGAGCGTTCTCATTACACTCCTGCACCGGGCATTCTGTCACTTCGCATGCGGGGCATGTTTTGTTTTCACACTCGGCTTTTCCTTTCTCGCACTGCGAAATGCTTTCGCGCGCAGAAACAAGCGCGGCGCTCGCCGCATTGTAGTCCGACTGCGCCTGGCGCAGTTCCACCTGTGCTATAGAGGCATCCGCCTTGGCATCAATCTCTCCGATGCCCTGGTCGTTTCCGGTCTGAATGGTGACGCACCCAAAAAGGTAAACCGAAATAATCAGTACAAATAGCAATCCTGCCCTCATTTTTTCACTCAAGCCATTTTAATATCGTTAAAATAATACGAATATTAGAGTTCTCCGATATAAAAACTTTCCGATTTGCTGTTTTCCTGGTGCGCATTTTTTCTGGGCAAGGCTGTGGCTTTCACTTGTCCACCAGCTCGAGCACAACTATCGAGGACAACCCCAGCATTATTCCCGCTATCTGCATCCCTGAAAGCTGCTCTTTGAAATAAATCCAGCTCACAATGGAAAGCGTAACCACATTGAAAATTACGAAAATCACGGATGCAACGGCAATGTTCTTAGATTTGAAGCTCTGTGCGAGAAAATTCAATCCAATGAGATAAATCCCGAGGCCGAGAACGTAGAGCCACACTTTGTCGGTCTGCACCCATTGCTTCATCACAATATCCCCAACCGTCAGTATTATTCCGCCTATTGCGAGAAGGATAATGGCCATGTCATTCATGCTGAAATTGTGCGCCGAACAAGTTTTTAGGAGTGTTGCTGCAGAAATGTTTTGGTTCGAATGTTTTCTTTCAAAAAGCACGTCCTCGTATGCACTTCGGAAAAGCTCGGGCATTGCGCGGAAAAAGGCGGTCCTGAATTGCTCACTGCTTTCCGCGAGGAGATTGCGAAGCGCGGCCTGCAGAACGAAATTTACGTCACCAAAACCGGCTGCACCTCGCAGCATCACTGCGGGCCCACGGTAATAATTTACCCTGACGGCGTGTGGTACAAGTTGGTTACAAAAGAGGACATTCCTGAAATAATCGAGTCGCACCTGCTCGGCGGAAAAATTGTTGAAAGGATCCTGAACAGGGAAATAGGCCTGTTCAGGAAACAGGCATAAAACGGGTTTATTCTGCTCTAATTCGGCTTTTCTGAATCCGCGGCCCGAATGTTAGGCTTGCCATATAATTATATTCTCTTTGAAGGTGTTATGAAATATGCTGCCATTCAGGCGGCTGTACTTTAAGGGAGGTGGATGTATGGATATGAAAAGTTCTGACATGGTTTACGCGGTTTGCAACGACTGTCACACGTTTAAAATGGGCCACAAGTCATTCAAGAGCAAGAAAGGTTTCATGATTTGTGACGGTTGCGGGGAAAGTCTGCACGAACTTAAGTGGTAAATTCAATCTGCTTTTTTCCTTTTTTTCTTCTTTTTTTGTCTTATTTGCCTGCCGGAAGCCAGCTCAATTTTCTTTTTCCGCGGAAACGACTTTATCTCGAGCTCACGCCTCATTGCAGAACCGATGCCCCGTTTCCTTTCAAAATAAACCAATTTCACTGGCCTGTGCGAGCGCGTATAACGTGCGCCTGTTCCTTTATTGTGCGCTTCCACGCGCGCTTCGAGATTTTTTGTGTAGCCGCAGTAAAAGCTTTTGTCGCGGCATCTGAGAAGATAGACAAAGTGCGGCATGCCGTTTCATTTCCTGTAAATGCTGTCGTGGTGGTCGAAGTCCTCGAAGAACACGAATTTCCTATTTTTGTAGTATCTGAATGTCAGCACAAAACTCTTGTCGATGTGCACGCGTTTCAGGTCGCTCTGGCCATGCCTCAGATTTTTGAAATGCTCGATTCCGTATTCATCCGAATCGGCTATCTGCAGTATTTTCTTCCAGATAATGTCGGCCCTATGCGGGTCACATTTCACGAGTTTCCTGATGGTTGCTTTCAGCTGCTCGGAAAGGTCGTACTCAAGCGGCACAAATTCACTTCCCGAATAACGCGTCGAGTTCCTTATCGGTCATTCTCCTGTTTGGATACTTCCTGAAATGTTCCTCCTCTATTTTCAGGAGCTTCTGTATGTACTCTTCCCTGACTTCCCTGTCAACATACTCGTCTCCGTGCAGCTCCGCGAACTTGTCCAGCGCCTGTGCCTTGTCCCTGAGACCGTACTTCTCCTTTATCACGCCAAGCACGCGGCTCGTGTAATTCTTCACCTTCACGTTCATGGTTACGCTTTCAGCCATATAATCTCACCTAATATAGAATTAGTTGAACTAACTTATAAATATTTGGTTGGTCCTGGCAGATTAAAATAATGCCGCCTTCAGGTTTTTTCAGAGCGCTTCGGTCTGGGAGAATAATTGTGCACAATGGCGTGAAGTGCGCCGACGACCCTTTAATAGGGGGGTTGTGGCACAATAATTGTGTAACTGCGACAACCGATACACAAACGGAATTTTCCGTTAATCAAAAGTATGCACCTATTGTATACTGCCAGTGTTTTGCTGGAGTTAAAACGGATTAACTACGTTATCACGGGGTGGTAATTTATGCAGGGAATCAGGCAAATGAACAAAGAGCATGCTTCAGGCGTGAGAGCGCATTCCTCCTACGCACAAAGGCGCAGGCAATTGAAGTAAAATTGCGGGTGTTGGACTTAGGGCAAAAAAGAGAATGCCAATGGACTAATCCCCCCCTCCAAACAGCAGCGAGCGAGTGCAAGTCCCTTCCGTTCTGTAAAGCTTACCTTGTGCAGGTTAATTTCTTTTAAAAAAATACTCTTAAGGAATAGTCACTACTATGGCGCAAAAATTTTATCTTGATACCGCAATCTGGCGAGACTACTTTGAGGACAGGAAGGACAACCTCAGGCCGCTTGGCGAGTTCGCATTTCGATTTCTGAAAGACTGTGAAAAGAAGGGCTGCACTATTTTGTATTCCTCTTTGGTGGTCGAGGAATTGGAATCGCATTATTCCAAAGAAAGGGTTGCCGAGGTTTTTTCCTCATTCAGGCACATGCTTGCTGAAGTCCCTATTTCGGGTGTGCAGATTTCAGAAGCGCGTAAAATCGTGTCATCCACAGAAGGAACACATCTCAAGGATGCCGTGCACGCAGTTCTCGCAAAAGACAACGGAGCAACAATGATAGCAAGAGACAAGCACTTTGAGGCCTTAACCGAGATTGTAGAAGTTGCAAAGCCTGAAGACATTCACTTTTGAGCAAATTTCTTCTCAAGCATTCCTATGAACTCTTCTCCGGCCTTTTCTGTCAATGCCCTGAATTCCTCATCAGTCTTTGCCTTCCCTTTGCCCTTGAATATTCCCCTTGCCGCAAAGAGTGATGCCCATGCCTTCTTTTTACGCCTTTCCTCTTCATTGGCTTTGAGTTTGTCCCTGATGGACTCCCGGATGAACTCGGTCTTTGTGCTGTAATTGAACTCCTTAATGTCCTTGTCAATCTGCCTTGCAATGGGCGTCTCTAATTTGATGCTCACATGCTCCATATCACTAAGTATTACTTGGTGCTTTATAAAAACTTTCCGTTTCAGGCCATTTACTTCTGTTTCCTGGCTTCAGCCATTTCTTCCGCCAGCTTCTCCGTTTTCAATTCCTTCCTTTTTTCTCTAAGCTCATTAGGCTCATTATGCATCTCGAAAAACCTTTCCTCATTTTCAAAACGCAGTTTGATTCTTTCGTGCTTCTCCTTGAACTCAAAAATAACTTTCAAGTATGCTTTCTCCTTCTCAATGCACATCAGATAATCCGATTGGAAACTGTGTTCCATGAATTCACTAAGCTCCTTTTGCTCTAAAAGTTAAATCCCCCCTCCCGGATTTGCACCGGGGATCTTCCGGTCGCTGCACTCCGCAACGGCTTTGTTTCCAACAACGGAAATTGACGCCAACGAAACCAAGCTTTTACACTTTTCTTTTTCGTTGACGCTTTTCTTTCTCCAGAAAAGCTCGCCCTCTTTCTTTTTGGTTGAGCTTTTTCCTTTCTCCGCAGGAGGAAGAAAAAGGTCATTCTACAGCCGGACGCTTTAGCTACTAAGCTAAGGGGGGTCCATTTGCAAAGAAATGTATGTAAACATTGGATTTTGACGTGTTTTTAAATTTAATGAGCCGTGGCCGGACCGCGTTTTATTGCGATTCTCCCGTAAAGGGCAGGGTATGCAAAGGTTATCCAGGCGCCCGCGAGGAAATAGGCTTCGGCCGAAACCGCGCTGAACTGCGTCAGCACCACAATCCCGCCAAGCCCGGCGAAGCCGATTATTTCCTTTACCCAGAGTTTTTTTCCAGAGAGCTTCTGCGAATCCATGTTCATTAATTTGAACGCGAACACCCCGCCGAAGTAACCCAAAAATCCGCTCGCAATCGCCAGGTCGCGCAATGCGAGCGAAACCACTATCCCCAAAAGTATTGCGCTAACCAAGCCGATTTCCTCGAGCACGCGCTTCTGGTTGAATTTTATTTTCGCGAACTGCTGCTCGACATAGTGCACAATCCTTCCAATGAGGAAACCGAACAAAGCCCCTACAATAATGTCGCCGATAAAATGTGCACCAAAGTAAACCCTCGAGAAAAGCACCAAAATCAAAATCGCCAAGCCGAACAGCTTCGCGTTCTTCGCGAACATCTCCCAGTAATAACCGAAGATCCCGCTTATCGTGGTCGCGTGCCCCGAAGGCAATCCATAAGGAGAGTCGGTTTCAAAAACCAGCACGCGGAACTCTTCAGGAGAAGGCCGGAGCCGCGCGGTCAAGGGCTTCAATAGGCCTACGAGTGCAGCAGCAAAAAGGAGTGTCACCGTGAGGAAAAACGATTTCTTTTCCTCGCCCTTCCAGTACAAAAATGCGGACAATGCAATCCAGAGCATCGGGTTCCCGAGCTGCGTGAGCACGAGGAAAAAATAGTCGGCGGAGGAATTTGAAAATGACTGCACGAAATGGCTGAACCAGATTTCCGCGCTCAAGGGCTCGAACATCCATTCACTCTTTATCTTTCTTCTTCATTAATCTTTTCATTCCGGGAATTTTCACGTTGGTGTAATCGACTTCCAATGCGCACTGCTTCAGGGCTTTCTTCATCGCATACACCTTGCAGAACTGCGCGAGCTCCTTCTTCTCTCCTTTCTGGAACTGCGGCAACTCCGTGACTTCATTGATTACCGAATTCACTTTCCTGGAGCCAACCTCTTCCAAAGCCCTTCCAGTGTCCTTTTTTCCAAGCCCAAGCTCATCAATTGCCTTGTCGACTTTTGCTAGGTCAACAATTTTGCGCAAATTTGCCTCAATCTTTGCATCCACACTGGTGGTAAGGCTTGCGAGGAACTCCATCACGGTTCTCGGGTCTGTAACCGACTCAATCTTGAGTTTCTTGATTGAAACCCAGTCATCATAATTCGCAACGAACTGAATGTACTTTTCGTCAGCCATAAAATCTCTCAAATCCAATAACACAACGCAAACGACAATAAAAATGTTTTTGGTGTCAGCGTCTTGCCATTTTTTCCAGCTGTTCCGCAAGGTTATTCAGTTCCTGCATTTCAAGCGGATTCAGTTCCAGAGTTGTGATTCTTGTGCTGTTCTCGTGAATTTCTGCCGCGTCCGGGTCCTTCACTCTTCCTGAAATCAGCTTTTGCCTTGTTGCTGACCTCAGTTCAGCTGCAACCGCCCTGAGCCCGGGCTTCACCTGATCTCTCCATATTTCGACTTTTTTCATGCTGGTTTTTCCCTCTGCAATCATTCCCTTTACCATATCCGTTGCTCTCGCCTGCATTTCCTTTTTCCCGGCCTGGTGAAGTGCCCTGTAAATCAACCTCGTCAAATTCCCATGGTATCCCCTGAATCGGCCGTCGCTTGCCGCCACTGCCTTTTCCACAATTCCTTCTCGCACCCATGGCTCGATTACAATCCCCCTTTTGGCCTCTATTCTTAGCTCCTCCCTTCTTCGCACGACTTCATTCAATTCATGCTTCGGAACAACGTTTTTGTGTGCCGAATCCCTTTCCCCTACGCGCGTTTCACGCCTTCGTCTCAAAACCATAAAAAGATAACCGCTGTGAACAATAAAAAATCTTCTTTTGCCCCAAATATATTTCCGCTGCAGTTTCTCGGTTCAAACCTCCGGAATTTGGGTGCGACGATACCCCCCATTTGCAATGGGGCAAGCCCTCGGCGAGATCCAGAAACACCTTTTTCTTTCTTTTTCAA
>JBBSVV010000007.1:11073-14521 GCA_038046625.1 archaeon
AAAAGCTGTGCCAAAAAGAAAGAAATATGGCAATGGGGCAAGCCCTCGGCGAGATCCAGAAACACCTTTTTCTTTCTTTTTCAAAGAAAGAAAAAGCTGTGCCAAAAAGAAAGAAATATGGCAATGGGGCAAGCCCTCGGCGAGATTCGAACTCGCGACCCGCGGTTCGTTTGCCTTTTTCAAGGTTACAAAACCGCTGCTCTGACCACTGAGCCACGAGGGCATAACTTTATTGAGTTCGGCATCTTTTATAAAATCCACCGATTTATCTAGAAATATCGGTATTCTTTTGCGTAGTTAACGTTTTTTTGCTGGTTGCTTTTTGTTTGTTCCAATCTTATTGTGACTTCAGTCATGCCTTCAACTTTTTCCACGGGCAACAAATACCCCTGCTTATTTTTCGCATCGTAGATGCCAAAGGCATCTATATCTTTTTTTGAATATTTCTTAACTTGCCAATTGTTTGAAGATTTCAGTCTGCAGAATAAAACGCCCCTGCGCGGAATTGTTGATTTGATTTGTATCCTTTTAATTTCTTTTCAACAAACTTCATCATTTTTTCCACTTAAATAATTCCTGCGAACGGCAATTTAATTCTTTGGAAAGCGGGTTGCCGATGCCAAAAGCGGTTTTAAAACTGTTCCAAGCAGAGAATTTTCCGGCTTTATGCTTGACTTCAAGTGCCAGCACTGCGGTGAGTGCTGCCGCCGTTATTACATCATTTCCCTGCCTCGCGAAATTGAAGGGCAGGCAAAATTTTTGGGAATGGAAAAAAGTGAATTTCTCGAGAAAAAAGCGCAGTTGTTCCTCCAGATTTTCCCATCAGGGCACACAACAGAAAAGTCGGTTGTCAGCTCAGCGCTGATTCCGAAAAAATTTTCAGAAATAATTGAGGGGCACCTGGGTTACGCGCCCGAATTCTTCATTGTGATTCCGATGGTTGCGTTCCTGCGCAAGGAAAATGGCGAGTGCCAGTTCTATGAAAAGGAAAAAGGCTGCACAATATATCCCGCGAGGCCCTTGGAATGCAGATTATTCCCGTTCATTTCGGACCGCAAAGTAACGGATTATTCCAAGGCGTATCCTTTCTGCCACGGGCTTCACTTCAAGGACGAAAAACTTTCTTATGTAGACATGAGCAGGCTTCACTTCACGCAGATTGCTGATTACTGCGCTTTGGTGAAGGAAAAAGGGTTCTCGAAAGTCTGGGGAACCTGGCCAAAGAAGGGCATTCTGCTTTTGGAAGACAAGCTTGTCGGCAAGAGTTTAACCGATAAGGAGTTCTTTGACTGCATCGCGCCCTTTGCTTGAATTTGATGTGAAAAAGCGCCATTTTTCAGCAAAAAATGCGCATTCATGCAAAAAAGAGTGCCCCGAACGGGATTTGAACCCGTGTTTATACCGTGAGAGGGTATAGTCCTTAGCCGGGCTAGACGATCGGGGCAATATAACACGAAATTGTAGCCTAAAGTTTAAATGCTTGTCCATGTGCCAGATTGGCTCTTCAGTTCTTTATTGGATTGATTGGAATTATGCCTTCCAACCGTTCGAAGTCCTTCGTGTTTTCCGTGTAAATTTTTAGTATGTTGTTTTCCCTCATTGTTTCTCCAATCAGCGCATCCCAGAAAGGCGAAGCGCCGGACACTGCTTTTTCGACGGTCTTTCCGTCATAACTGATTTTTTTCCAGCTTTCCGTCTTATTTATTTCCTCTATTATTCCCCTGACATCTTCCGGCGGAAGCGGTTTTTCTATTTTATTCAGCAGCACTGATGACAATTCCGCCAGAACCTGGTTGCTTATGTACAAATCCAGCTCTCCCCTGAAGCACTTTTCAACAAGTTTCACGCACTTTGCCCGCTTTTCGGAATTTTCCTTTTCATAAGCGTACACGAGGATATTCGTGTCAACAAAAATCCTTTCATCAGCGCTCATGCAATTCACTCCTGTTTTTGTAAAGGATTTTTCCCATTGAATATCCGGTCTCAAGCCTCTTCAATGCCCGTTGCCTTATTTCTTCCTGCTCCTTTTCCTTCACCCATTTCTCCATCGCTTCGGTCATGGCTTTTCCCAAAGTGCCTTTGCCCTTTCCAATAACCTTATTCACAGTGCTCCTGAACTTCCTCTCTGTATTGTCATTTACGCCAACGGTCATGGTACCCATGCAATCACAATAAGTAATTAGATTTACTATTTATTTAAATGTTTGTATTTTGTAAATGTTAAATTCATTGGAATAATATTTGATAACTGTTTTCCGTGAAAAGATTAATATTATATATGGTGGGGCCAGCAATATATACGTTTTCGGGGGGACATAAATGGTCTTTGTAGAGGCCGTGCAGGCCTTATTCAGCCTAGATTTGGGATTTTTCATAGACATAGTCATGAACAACCTCTTGTGGGTGTTCCTGCTTTACGCGCTCGTACATTACTTCTTTGACGGGAAGCATATTCTCCATTATTTCCTTCTTCTTTCCTTGATGATGTGGGCCTGGGCCGACCTCGAAAAAATAACTGGCCTCGCCTGGACAGCGGCTTCATTCCTCCTGATTTACTACATCACAAAGCTGGCTGTCATTGCTTGGGCCGAGAATTCTCCGGGCTTGAAGAATAAGATTGTCGTGATTTCGGAGCTGCAGTTCCTGCTCTTGCTTTTCATATTCACGTTTTTCATCAAGTGATGCCTATGGGTTTCCTAAAAAGTTTCACGCACGCACTGCTTTACGCAACCGGTTTCTTCATAGTGATAGCCATAGGTGACGCATTGATTCCCGGAAAAATTTATCCGCAGACATACTCGCTCCTCGGGGTAATAATTTTCTTTATTGCCCTGATGGGTGATTACTTCTTTGCCTTTGCCCCCGCGCCCGGCGAAAAGGGGGCGCACTGAATGGCGCTTATTGAATTCATCAACGCGGCGTTGCACCTCGACCTTGGTTTCATAATCGAAGCCGGCCTGAACAACATTTTCTGGATATTCGGCTTCATGGCCGCGGGATATTTCTTCTCGGACAAAAAGAGCTTTTTCCTGTACGGATTTGCATACATGGGAATAATACTCATCACATTCGACATTTTTTCCATAGTGCATTTCTCGATATACACCGCAACAGGTTTAGGCTTCCTATATCTCGCGAGAATGGTTGTGCTAACTTTCCTGGAAACGAGCAAAACAGGGAAGCACCTCGTTCCTCTTGGTTATGTGATGGTGTTCTTTTTCGCGCTTCTGGTTGCCGCATTCGGGTGGATATGATGTCCTGGTTCAGGCTTATTGTCGACTCGATTTTCTGGGCGTTCGTCCTGCAATTGTTCTACATGCTGCTGGACTCAATAAGCCCCGTGAATTTCGGGCAAAAAATATATGTGGTTGAAGGCTACATATTCTTCTACATCGCGGCCTTCCTCATACTCCTGGTTCTCAGGATGCCGAAACTCATGCGCTGGAAC
>JBBSVV010000007.1:14621-18440 GCA_038046625.1 archaeon
TGTATTTCATACAGCAAAACGAAAGAGCCGTAGACATGCACCCTGCGCTTGTTTTTCATTGACGCACTCAGCGGCTTGAACCTGTAAGGGTCTTCAAGGATTTGCCTTGTTTTATTTCGAAGTGCTTTGAACTGTTCAGGGTCACGTTTGCCAATTTTCCTGAAAATCTTGTCTAGGGAAGGCTTGACTTCCAGATTGTATGCCAAACCTATCATCTCTTGCGCAAATTTTCAAAGTAAGAATCCACATCCTTTATCTTGATTGGTTTTTCCTTGCTTATCCTTTCAAGTTTTTTCAAATATTCAGGTCGAACTTCCGGCTCAAGCACTTCATCTTCGTATTCCTCGGCCATCCTGTTTATGGCTTCACTCTTGTCCTTCAGGCCGTACTTGGCCTTTACCACATTTATTACGCGGTTCGCCCTATCCTTCAGCTTCACAATTGCAATTGGCACAAAATCACCGATATTAATGTGGCATTAATGGCATATTAATGTTTCTCTTTTGAACAAGCGGGATGTCGGTGGGCGGATTTGAACCGTCGACCCTCGGCTTATGAAACCGATGCTCTAACCAGGCTGAGCTACACCGACTAAAATAGGTTCTGGATTTGTCTAAGATTTTTTGGCTGTGAAAGGCTTTAAAAGAATTGGTTTTTTTCTTGCTTTGCCAGGCCTGCCGTAGGCGGCCATCGGTCTCCCGAGACGAAACTCGGGGTTATTGCTTGAACTCTGTCCTGCTCAGCAGCCTAAGCTGTGCCCCGCGCAGCACCACTTTATCCGCGTACCCGAGGAAAAGCCCCGTTTCAAGGACGCCCGGGATGTTCTTGGTTTCGAATTCAAGGTCATCGTAACTGAAAATGCCGTCAACATCCACATCAATCACGTAATTGCCCGTCTCGGTCTTGAAAGGAATCCCGTTCATTTCCCTGCGCCGCGCCTTTCCCCAGACATCCAGCTGATTGAGTGTCCTTTTCCAGCCGAAGGTCGCGATTTCAAAAGGGATTGTGCCGCGGAGCTTCTCAACCAATGCGCTTTCATCCGCAACAACAATCAGTGTTCCGGCGCTCTGCGCAATCATTTTATCCCTGACAAACGAATGGCTGCTCCGTTTGATGAAATTGTAATTATTGTCAATCTGGTCAACGAACTCTATTGCAACGTCAATCTCCTTGTCATTAATATCAGCGATCGGCAATCCAAGGGAAGACGCAACCATCGCGCTCCGCATTGAAGTCGGCACGAACCCAATCGAGTTTATGGGCACGTGCTCCTGCTCAAGTGCGAGCGCGAGCTTCTTGGTGAATTTTTCCCCCAAGTCGCCCGTGCCGATGCTTACGACATCGCCGTCCTTCACGTAGCGAGCAATTATGCCCTCAATGTGCTTTTCGTGCATGCTCAAGAATTAGGGAAAACTAGTATTTCAATTTATTTGTTCCCAAAAATGCCGTGCCGGGCTTTACTCCAGCAGAACTATTTTCTGGACTTTCATCGCCTGCATGTCGGAATTCATTTCCGCGCCGAGCCTGTCCGCGCCCTTTATGGCGCCGAAAACCTCGACATTCTTTCCCACAAGCCTCTTCAGCGCTTTGTAGGAAAGCCCGGGATTAATGTCAGGCTTGTTGTCCGAAGACTTGATGTTGTTCAAAAGGAGTTTCCCCAAAAAAGGCTTCAGTATGAAATAGCACCACTCGTCGCGCATTTCTTTGGCGACCTCGGTTAATTGTATCGTGCCGCGCCTCGCATTCACGGGCCCTTCCCTGAAATTTGGATCCTCGAAAACAACTTCGCTTTTCATCAAAATCCCCTAAAACAGTATTATTTCAACCGCTTAAAAAACATGCGCCCATTCGTTATGTATAGAACCCCTTTTTATTTATTTAAAAAGCGGCCTGTCGGCCCCAAAGGTGGCTAGCTTGTCGCGGATTTTTTTTGTAAAATCAGCTTACTTGTGTCACTGTAATTGTTCCGGTTGCATTGGCCGGCGTTGGGTCGCCGACATGCACCAGTATTCCATTTGCCCAGTCATTCTTGTTGTATGCTGTGATGCACCCGGGGTTTGCGGCTTCCCATGCCGGAGTTGACCAGTCATAGCCGTAATGGTATTGCGGGTACGCATTGTAGCCGACAGAACCAGAACTTACATTGACGCAAATCTTTACGGTTATGTGCGATGGAATATTCAGTATCCTGTATCCATATTGCCCGCCAGTTGCCGAGAGGTCAAAACTTTTTGAGTCTGATAAATAACTCATGTTCATGATGTTTGAGCCGAGCGTTGACGAGTGGCTTGTATATTCGGGCTTCTGTTCCGTTGGACTGTAAGTGCATGCCTGGCTTTCAGTTTCAGTTGTCACTGGCTTGTTTGCGGTTGTTCCGCAGCTGTTTGCGTCTGTGCATGTTTTTGTTCTTGTCCGTGTCTGTGTTCCGTTTTCTGCGCAAGTGCTCCAGTTGCTCCAGCTGCCGTAAGCCCCACAGCTCCAGTTTTCTGTGCAGGAAGGTTGCGTTATATCGCTGCAGTTTCTGGATTCGGATGTTGATGGTTTGGTTGCGGTTGTTCCGCAATTGTTTGCGTCTGTGCATGTTTTTGTTCTTGACTGGGTTCCGCCGGAACATGAATTCCACGAACCCCAGGAACCGCAGCTCCAGTCCTCTTCGCATGTGCCTCCTCTTGTAATGTCCCCGTTTGAAGTGTCAAGCGTGAACGAATCGGTTTCATTCGTGGTCTTGTTTGTGACATCCACGTCAACCTTCCTGTTCCAAGCGTCGGAAACAGTGATGTCGCATGGTTTCTTCGAAAAGTCAGGCATGCACCTAACGTAAACAGATTCGAGGCAAGTCATATACGCGCCTACTATCTTGTCAGAATAAATGCCACTTTCTTTAATTGGGCTGCATAACCTGCCGAACACATTGGATATCGTGTCTTTCTCATAGTACAGCTGTTTTATTGGGCATTGTGAAGGGCATTCAAGCGGGCCCGCAACCGTTAATGCTTCACCAAGCGCAGCAGAACAAACCCTGTCAAAATCAACTTTTTCATCAACTGAATAACAGAAGCCCGAGGAAATCCCTAAACCGGATTTGAGTTCACTGTTCTGGCCGTTAGCGAAAGAAAGTTCCACTGTAAATGCTGAATTTACCCTTGGCCCTTTTTTGCTTTTAGCGTCATAGAAGCATTTGAGGTTCTCGCTTGTAGCGGGAACACCGGCAGAGAAATCCTCGTTATACAGAGAAAATTCTTTGTGAATCTCGACTCCCGGCCCGGCAGTTGTCGGGGGAATGAGCCTTCCATCCGAACCCCTGTCGGCCTCGAAAAGCGCAGCAGATGAAAGGCCGTTCAGCGCGGTTGATTGGTGCGCTTCTCCGCTCAATGAGCCTATAGTGAGGCATAACTTCACCTCGTCATCCTTCTCCCCGCTTTTTCCTAATGTTGATGCAAAGAGTTTCTTTTGGGTTGTTCCCGGGAGTGTCACGGTAACCTCGTACTGCTGCCCATTGTTCCCGAGAATAACAACAGGAAGGGCGGATGGCCTTGAGGCGGTTGGTTTGGGCGTGCTGCCATAAAAGATTGGCGAAATTCCGTCACCAATTTTTATTGCAAGGGAAGAGTCTGTCTTGAGTGTGCCAGGGAGATTTGTGAAGTCCGATGTTTCACAGCATCCAGTTCCGAGGTCGCAGTAATAAGCATTGTTCACGTTGAGGCGCGAGCACTCATTGTTGCCTGTGCATGCCTTGTCCTGCTTCTTTGCCGCGCCATACGCGAGGCAGGTGCTCTCGTCAAACTTTATCTTCTTTAGAATGTCATCTATTTTTGGAAT
>JBBSVV010000007.1:18540-42475 GCA_038046625.1 archaeon
ACCGGCTCTACGCACGCGTCTCCGCAATTGCATGCTTCGGTTGACTCCCACACCTGCGGGTAGCTCCTGGCACCGGCATCGGTTACTCCGTCGTAATTGTCCTTCGCGTACTTCATTGCCTCCTCAACAGAAGTTTTTCCGTTCCCGTCAAGGTCAGAGCCCGCGACCCCATTAATGCCGCTGATAAGCTTGTCCGTTACGCTCGAGCCCGTTCCATTGGGTCCGCCGTAGGCCACGTGCTCCGCGGAAGCCGAAGTTCCAACCGTTCTTCCGGGGCCTTTGAGCCAGTCGATTGCAGCGCCGGAGTAGCACGCGTCAATGAAAATGTACGTGTTGCAGTTCGTGATTGAATCCAGCAGCCTGTCGAGCTGTTCACCCCAAATGTCGTCATTGTCTCCAAGGACAATATCAACATCCTGGTCAACCTTAACCACTTTCCATACTCCGCCCCATTCAGTGTCCCCGACTTTTGGGCAGTCCTTTTCTTTTGTTTCCGTGGTTTTCGCTCCCGTGAACCAGTTCTCCCACGTGACCTCGCAATAGTGGCCACCGTGCGTTGAAAAATAAATGAACACAACATCGCAGCAATTCGCCTTGCTTTTTATTGACTGGATTGCGGCTTCGAAATTTGCCCTTGTAACCGCGCCGTCAACCCTCGGATCCGTATTTCCCGGCGGCGCGAGGTAAGTGGTATTTCCGGCCGTAGCACCCTGCCCCGCAAGCATGTCGTTTACGTGGTTCGTGTCGGCCTCAAAATCTCTTCTCGCGTCCCCCTGAATCACCAGCGAATAAATCTTCGGCTCGACTCCGCACGGGCACTGGCTTTTTCTCGGCCCAAGGCCGCTGCCAACTCCCGCAAAGTAAGCATTGCTCTCGCTGCTAAAATTGGCCAAGGGAGCGAAATTCATTTGCTCCGCATTTACAGCGCGCGGCTCCGAGAGATTCCCGTAAACCAATTGCGAGGAATCATTTTCGGTTTCGCTTGGCATGAACAACGGTTTGCCGTTGATTATGGGCCACCACTGCTCATCGAACGCCAGGTATTCTCCCGAATCCTTTTTCACGAACACAAACCTTGTCGGATGCGCGAACCTCGCGTTCGGCATGTCATCAATCCAGAAGAACCATGATTCCCATTCGGTTTCCCAAACAAGGCCGTTGAATTCTTTCGGGGCGCGCTCAAAAACCTTTGTGCCCGCGGGAAGAACCTCGCCGGTAGAGTAAGCCAGTGAAGGCGCGCCCTTAATGACTTCTGAAACCACAATCTGCTTCGCCTGCTCAAAACTTGCTTCTCCGCTGAAGCCCTCCGGTTTTATCGGCTCTTTCTTCTTCACTCCTTTTTCGAGGGCCTGCTTAAACTCCGTTAGCCTGTTTTTTATTTCCCCGAGCTCCTTCTTTTTCGCGCTTATTTCATCGGAGGCGGTTTCGCCCGCACTTTCCAATTCCTTGAGAGAATCATCAACTTTTTTTATTGCGGCATTTGCCTCTTCCACGAGCCCCGATATTTTGCCCGCATTTTTTTCCATGCCGAGCGATTCGGGATTAAAATTTGCCGCAACAGAAGCAGCCTGGCTCTTTGCCTGGTTTGCGGAGGCAAGCGCGGCCTGAATTTCCTGGCTCTGAATTGTGTCTCCCTTATCCTGCGGGCCCGGAGTTGCACACCCAAGCACCAGCAATAAAGAAAATAAAACTATGGCCTCTCTGGCTCTAAAATCCATGCTTTTATTGGAATTTTGTTTATTTTAAACCTTTCTTTTTGTCTTAAACAGAAGTTTTGTGCATGCCGGCAAAAAGGCAAATAATAAATATGGGTATCCACAGGGGCGAGGGCGGCAAGGATGCCACGTGGGACACGACTTATTACAAACACTCTGACAAGAAAAATTCTATGTTGGACATTGATGAGGCAACTGCAGGCCTGCCTGAAAGCATATCATGGGGGCGCCGATACAAGCATTCGCTTTGTGTGCGTCAAAAAGGAAAGCGGTTCCGGCGAATATACGGTTAATTACTCCTGACGCCTTTTTCTTTCTCCCACGCGAGAAAGAAAAAGCTGTGCCAAAAAGAAAGAGACTTCAAATTTACACTTTTCTTTTAATGCATGTTTCCATGTGAAATCAAAGATTTCACGCGGCCCGGTCTTTTCGTGTCAACGAAAAGAAAAAATGGCGCGGAGAAGGGGATTCGAACCCCCGCTCCCGTTAGGGAACACGCTTGCTGCAACCTTTTTCTTTTCGTTTGCACGAAAAGAAAAACGTTGGCGAAAAAGAAAAGTGCTATTTTCTTTCTTTTCCGCTAACGCTTTTCTTTCTCTTGCAAGAGAAAGAAAAGGGTTATTCCAGGCGTGCGCATTGGACCGCTCTGCCATCTCCGCAACACCTTTTCTTTTTCTTGGCAGAAAAAGAAAAGCTGTACCAAAAGAAAAAGAGCCAGAATAAGATTAAAAGCCTGTACCAAAAAAGAAAGCATGGTATTTGCTGATGAAAAAGAGCCTGAATAAGGTTAAAAAAGCTGGGTAGTGCTGGTTTACTTTAATTATATAATTTTTTGATTCCTGTTATGTCCCCGGAATTTAGGTCTCTCTTTTTGGTTTCCCCTTCGGTTGAGTAACCGTACATTGTTTCCTCGCCGCAGCCCGAATCATAGAGGTCCCCCATTCCTGCCGAGTGCCCTATTTCGTGCGTAATTATGTTTTGCACATCCATTTTGCTTGAATCAATTGTAGCGTCTCCCCACTGGAAATCAACCTGATCCAAAAGCATGTCCCACTCTATTAATTCTCTTGTCTGTATTGGTCCGCCAAAATAGCCCCACACTGTTGTAACTGCAATGGCCCCAGTATTTGAAATGCTTCCAAATGAGAGCGTGTTATTTCCGTCTAAATTCCCGTTGTTGTATGACGCATTATAATCTGCTGTTCCGGAACCGAAGATGTTGAATGTAACCTGGTTGTCCCAATTTGCATCCGCTGCGTTAGTAGAATTAACTATTAGTTCTTGTGATAGCCCTTGCGAGTTTGTAGGGTTTATTTTGTAAGATTCGCTTGTCTTCCATTTCGCGCCTTTCGAGAGGAAACCATAGCAAACAGTGTTGGTGTTGCCTCCGCCGCCCCCTGCCCAGGGAGGCTTTGCGTAACCTTTTTTGTAGTGTATAAAAGTGATTTTCTCCAGTGGGCCTCTGTCTGCCTTATCATTAGCCTGTGATGGAAGCGCAAAAGCCAAGCCAACAATCAAAAGGCCGGCAAAACCGAGGATAAAGAAGTTCCTGTTCACGATTATAATACTGCTTTTTTCATTACTTAAAGTTATCGAAACGTTAATTTCAATTTTTTTTGGCTAAAAGCCATTTTTTCCTGCGCCTGGGCATTCTGAGGCTCAACCAATGAAAATAGTGTTTTTCCCTTTGAGGTGGTAATCCTTGGTCACTATTTTGGCGCTGTTCCTTTCCGCGAGAGTCAGTATGATTGCATCAGCTAGGCTTATCCCATTTATCGCTTGCTTCAATTTAGAATGCTTTTCGCCCGCCTTGAAATAATCATTTTGGTCCTCGGCTGCCGGAACGGACAATGCCTGTATTGCGCTTGCGGCTAGTGCCCCATTTTTTCCTTTTCTCAGCACCCTGCTGATTACTTCAGCGGCAACTATGTTTGGTGTCATGATTATGTTGTCTTCCCGCTCGATTATTTTTGTTACCTGCGGACCCAATGCCGTGGCTTCAAGGTATTCAATCCACGCGCTCGAATCCATGATAAATTTATTCCCTGACGTCAATCCTATCCTCTTCCGTGAATGGGCTTATGCCTTTTATTGCGCCGAAGTAACTTTTTTTCGGCCTCTTTACCGTGAGTTCAACGGTTTCATCGGACTTGAGGTTGAGCTCATCAACGACCTTTTTCGGGATTCTCGCCATTATCGAGCCGCCGATTTTCTTTGTCTTCACAAGCACCGTTTCCATTAAATCACCAATACAATAAATTATACTTGCAGTTATATTTAAATGTTTTCAGGGTTCTTAAGTTTTTATTGGCTTTTGCCGTTTCCCAATAATCCCAAAATTTCCCGAGTGTTGTAAACCCCGACTTGTTCTTGCTTTTTCAGTTTTTTGTCATTTGACCAAATAGGGATTCCGAGTTTTATGGCCAACGCAAAGTAATGCTTGTCGTTGATGTCCGGGCTTATTCGTTTTCCTTCGCCTATAAATGGTTCCACTTCGTGTTTTGGAATCACCTTTATTTTTTGGAACAGCAAGTCCTTGATGTGCTTGAACTGCCTTGGGTCTGCGCCGCTCTTCATGAAAAGATACGGCGCATATTTTTCAATCTCCTCGAGAACGAAGTAGGGCGTGAAAAGCTCTATCTGCTTTTCCAGTATCATTTTCCTTGTTGTAGAGTCCTTGATGAACGCGGCAAAGAGAACATTTGCATCTACAACCAGTTTCATGGCTAATATTTGGCTGCAACCGCCTTGTTTACTTTTCTTCCAAGGCGAAGGGCATCCTTCTCCGTCAAAGAGCTTTTGGAAAGTATTTCATCCATTTTCTCCAGAACCTCAAGCTTTTCGGCAATCGCCCCACGAGCAACCTCGCTCCACCTGATTTCCCTGTGCCTGTTCATCCGCTCTTTCATTTTGTCTGATATTGACATTGTCATGCTGACCACAGTTCTCACCAAAGAATATTGCTTCTCAACTATTTAAATAATTTACGTTAAAAACGTTAATTGCGTGCATGTGCCTATTAGGTATTTGGGCAGGATTCAGAAAGCCTCTGGCGCAACAGTTTCGGCTGTTGGGTGCGAGTACTATCTTCATCTTGTGGCTCGATAGTAAATTTGGCTGTTGGGTGCGATAATTATCCACTTTGCAAGGGGATAAGCCTCTGGCGAGAATTGAACTCGCGACCCCGTCCTTACCAAGGACGTGCTCTACCACTGAGCCACAGAGGCGAAAAAACCTACAAATTAGCGTTGGGAAAGGGTTAAAAAAGTCAGTTCAGGCCCTTAATCCTTGAAGCAATTTTTTGGGCATCCTCAAAGGAGAATTCCTCCTCCTTGCCCGTTGCAAGCTCCTTGAGCTTGAAGCGCCCGCCCTTCAGTTCGTTCTCGCCGAGCACAATCACAAAAGGGATGCTTCTCTTGTTCGCGTACTCGAAATTCTTTTTGATGTTCCTTCCAGCGAGATCAATTTCAACTGAAACGCCTTTTGAACGGATTTTTGACGCGAGCTTTGTCGCCTCGATTCCCTCTTCCTTCGAAAAAGGCATGATGAACAAATCCGTATTCGGGCCGATAATCAATTCGGGTTCAAGCGCATCAAAAAGCCGGTCAACACCGAAGCTGATTCCGACAGCAGGAGTCGCCTCGCCGCCGTAAAGCCCAATCAATTTGTCATACCTTCCTCCCGCGCCCATGCTCGGGCCATCATTCAATTTTATTTCAAAAACATTGCCCGTATAATATTCGAGGCCGCGCGCAAGCGAGAGATCAAAAACAACTTCAGCAAAATTATTTGCCTTGCAGAGTTCTAAGATCTCCTCTAATTCTTTTAGCGAATCTGTTTGCCCAATTTTTTCTTTTACGCCTTCCAGTGAATTTACAAAAATCTTATCAAGAATCAAATCATCAATTCCTTTTTCCCTGAATTCGCGGCGCACTTCCTTCTCGCCTATTTTATCAAGCTTGTCAATGCTCCTGAATGCATCCTTGATCTGTTCCTCTGAAACGCCGCAGCTCTTCGCGAGTTCCTCAAGAACAACCCGATTATTTACAGTGATTTTGAATTCGAACCCGAGTTTCCTCATTACATCAACTGAAATCTGCAGTATTTCAAAATCCGCCATCACAGATTTTACTCCCGCAATATCGACATCGGCCTGCGTGAACTCGCGATAGCGCTTTGCCTGGGGCCTGTCATACCTGTAAACCGTGCTGATGCAGTACCTCTTGAATGGCCTCTGTAGCATCCTGTTCGTTGCAACCACGCGCGCAAACGGAACCGTCAAATCGTATCTCAATCCTAATTCCCTTTCGCTCTTGTCCCTGAACCAGTAAATTTCCTCCTTTATCGCTTCGCCTCCAGAGCCCTTCGCGGCAAGCAAATCAAACTCCTCAACAATCGGTGTCTGCAGGGGCTCGTATCCATAACTCTCGAAAACCCTGCGCAGAACATCTTCAATGAACTGCTTCTTCTTCGCCTGTTCCGGCAGAAAATCCCGCATACCTTTCACTGTCTGGTAAGGCATCAAAAGCACCTCACATAAAGTGCTCTTACTATCGAGTCCCAATAGGGGCGAAGATAGTACTCGCTCCCCTTGCACCCGACAGGGCGAACCGGCGAAAGGGTTGAAGGGCGACCGCTGGGATTTGAACCCAGCTCCAAGGCTCCACAGGCCTCGATCCTAAACCAGGCTAGACGACGGTCGCCACCAAAAAAAGAGTATTTGCAGAATTTGTTTGTTTGAGTAAGGGTTTCGCGAGAATCAGCGGAAATGCATGTAATGAAGTAAATCCCTTCTCATGCACTATTTTAGAGTCCCTTACCTTTAAATAGGTTTTTGCAGGCGCTTACTTGGAGACTTTTTCTTCCGGGATGCAGAACGTTCCCCTGATTTGTTCAACCTTGTCTTTATCTTTTCCGCCGTTCATGCCCGGGCAGGCAAAGTTCCCGGAGTTCACGGAATCAAGCTGCACAAAGCAGCTCGAATTATTGTAATCCGCGGGCGCATAGACGAGAGCCATGTAAACAGGTATTTTGCCAGATTCCTTTGTCGAGTAATCATACTCCATTGACGCGAGTGCAGGTGGAATTCCCCAGTTTTTGTTATGCAATGGATAGAAACCGTGGCTGGAGTAATTGTCTATGTAGAACTGAATATTGACAAAACCATACGGGTCATCGGCCGATGCGGCCGTGCAGTTCATGGTAGAAATCCCGTCGGGTTTCCAGCTGAGCCTGTATTCGTTGAACTTCGGGAACTTTTCATTCGGGAAATCCCCGTTCATTGCATTTATGGTTGCGCCGGAAGCCTTGAGTGTGCAGTAAGGCACAGCGCACCTGATTATCGAATCAGCGAGCTTCCCCGTTGAATCATAATGGAAGGAAACTTCCCGCGACTTTTCATCGAAGGTTGCGTCAACTGCCCTAACGATTACTTTGTATGTTCCATCCGAAAAAGAGAACCCAGTTTCAGAGTCAGTTTTGCCTATTGTGTATGAATACTTTCCGTTTCCCTCGAAAGTTATTCCGCTGTCCAGCGCAAGGAGCTTTTTGAAAATTCCAGCTTCATTATTTCCTGCGCTGATTGCCGGCTCGAACTGGCTGCTCGATATGTTGAGCCTGTAAAGGTAAATGTAATAACCGAAATTCGGCTTCTGCTTTATCATCCAATCAATTTTCACTCCTTTGTTTCCCGTAATTATTCCGTTCTGCAGCGGTGAAACGATTTCAATGAACCTTGAGCCCGGCTGCTCCGTGCACATTTGTATGTTTGCCGCGCTGCTGATTTTTAATGGGCCGAGCTTTCTCGAGGCATCCGCATCCAGATCAGTGCCCGTTTTGCCGGTGTTTAACTTGCATGACGCCTCGTATGCGCCGCTTAAATCCCCCTTCACGGAGTAATCAAAGCGCGCATATGTGTTTCCTGAAGTGTCCTCGAAGTAACCCACAAACCTCGAGCCGCTGTTAGTAGGGAAAGTCGCTTCCGATTCAACTGAATTCGTGATGTCGCTTATGCCGCACTGTACAGTGGCTTTGCCGTTGCATGTGTCGCTGATTGTGTTTACGTAAAGCAACTTCACGGCCTTTCCTTTCGGCGCCTGTTCATTGCACGCCTTTATCTCGTAAATGCTTATGTCCACGAATCTTCCCGCTGCGCGCAGAGAATCCGCGTCCAAATCCGTGTCTCCCTTGAATGCGTTCAGCATGCATCCCAAATCGTAGGTTCCGCTCAATCCTTTGTCCACGTTGATGTCAAACACCGAAGTGAGGCCTCCGGAATCGGTATCATGCGCATTCCACACGATTGATTTTGAAGGCAAATTCCTGTAAAGCTCCAAAGAATTGGTTTTTTTGTCAGTTGAACAGGTCACCTTTATCAGGCCGTTGCACATGTCAATATCCGCTTTTGCCTCGGTTATTCCCGGGGGCTTGGTGTAATTGTTAGGGGGAATTACGTTGCTGTTTCCGGGGGTGCTTCCATTTCCGTTCCCGCTTGTGTTGGCAGGAGGCTGTGCCACGGGCTGCGGCGGCGTTGCTCCGTTCCCCTGCTGGTTCGGCTGTGCCTGCTGGGGAGCGGCACAACCCGCAACCAAAAGAGCCGCAATAACCAATGTGGCAAAAACAAGTTTCATGCTTAAAATTAAGTTATTTCAGTATATAATCCTAATTGAAAATGCGATTGTTTAAATAAGAAAAAGCCCTAATTTCAAGCGGTTGATGTTTGTATGCTGCCATTACGAAAGGGGCCTAAGGTCGGATTTAACAGGCATCTCGCAGCATTTGCCCACCTGCTTGGTTTCGGGCCAAAGGAACACCTGCGCATGAGGCAGCCCCCAAAGCCCCAGCGCCCTGGGCAATAATAATAAATTTTCGGCTTTTTTTCCTTAACCTGTTACTGCTAAAAACTCTTCCGCGCAGAATTCTTTCGGTTTCCAATGAACCAAAAAAAGAACATCGCAATCTGCGTCCCCTCGGGGCGCTTTGTCGACTTCAGCTTCTTCAAGTCATACGCGAATACGATAGGGCAACTGATGCTGGCTTACAACACCGTTACCCTTACGGTTGCTTCGCCATTGATTGCGGAGAACCGAAACGAAATACTCCGCAAGGCCTTTTCCATTGAGGAAAAAACTCCCGGATTCCTGATTGATTATTTGCTGTGGATTGACAACGACATTTCGTTCTCCTTTGAGCAGGCCAGGAAACTTTTCTCGCACCTCGAAAGCGGCAAGGATTTCATTTCAGGAACCTACTTCAATCTCGTGGGAGAGGAAATAAAGCCGGTCGCATACAAAACAAAGGGCGAGGGCTATGAGTGGCTATCCGAAAAACAATTGTTCGGAACAATGGAAGTTGACTCTGCTGGATTCGGTTTCTGCGCAATGAAAATGGATGTTTGCCGAAGAGTTTTCGAAAAATTCAAGCCTCGCCCTTTTGACATGCGCTACCTAGCAAATGGCTCCGTCATTACCGAGGACCAGTTGTTTTGCGAGCGCGCGAAAGAGCTTGGCTATAAAATATGGCTCGACTCGGAATTGGTTGTGAGGCACGCGAAAGGATTCCTGCCGCCGCAACCTTTTTCTTTCTCTTACAAAGAGAAAGAAAAACCTTGACGAAAAAGAAAGAGAAAAAAAATCACTTCAGTTTTTTGTGCAGGAACTTTTTCGCATTTTTTCCTGAATAATCCGCGACAATGTGCCCATTGCCTTTCAGCAAATACTTGTAGCTTAAAAGCGCTTCAACCCCGCTCGGGCCGCGCGCATGTATTTTCCCAGTTGAAATGCCCACTTCCGCGCCCTTTCCATACCTGTAACCGTCTGCAAAGCGCGTTGACGCGTTCCAGTAGACTCCAGCAGAATCAACAGCCTGCAGGAATTTTGCGGCATTCTTCCTGTCTTCTGTTATTATGCCGTCAGTGTGCTTCGAGCCGAACCTGTTTATGTGTTCGATTGCCTCCTCAACACCCTTCACTGTTTTTATTGAAAGTATCAAATCGTTGTACTCCGTTGCCCAGTCTTCTTCACTTGCGTTTTTGGCTTCGAAGCCCGCTTTCCCGAGAATCGCGAGCGCCTTTTCATCGCACCTGAGTTCCACTTTTCCGGCGAGCGCTTTTGCATACTGCGGCAAAAACTTTTTCGCAATTTTTTCATGCACGAGAAGCGTTTCCATTGCATTGCAGACTGCGGGGTATTGGCATTTCGCGTCCACGCAGATTTTCACGGCTTTTTTGATGTCCGCCTTTTCATCCACGTACTCGTGGCAGATTCCATCAGAATGCCCAAGCACGGGAATGCTGGAGTTCTCCTGGATGAACTTCACGAATGCGCTGCTTCCCCTCGGGATAATGAGGTCAATGCGGGAGTTCATTTTGATTAGCTCCTGAACCGCTTCCCTTGAATCAACAAGCTGCACGGCTTCAAAAGGCAAACCAGTTCCTTTCAGAGCGGCCTGAACGCAATCCAGAAGCGCCCTGTTCGTGTTCAATGCCTCGCTTCCGCCCTTCAAAATCACGGCGTTTCCCGTCTTGATTGAAAGCGAGCTTATCTGAACAAGCGCATCGGGGCGCGCCTCGAAAACCGCGCAAATTACTCCTATAGGAGTTGAGATTTGCTCCAGCTCGAGCCCCTTATCGAGAAGCGTTTTTGAAATAGTTTTCCCCACAGGATCAGGCTGTTTCTTCACCCCTTCAATCTCATGCAGAATTTCGGAAAACTTTTCCTCCGAGAGAAGCAGCCTTTTCAGGAGCTGTGCTGCAAGATTATTTTTTTTGGCTTCGGCAACATCCTTTTCGTTTGCGGCAATTATTTTAGCTTTGCTTTTTTTCATTTCCAAAACGATGAGTGCGAGTGCCCTGTCCCTTTCTTTTGCGCTTGAAATGCTCATTGCGAGAAAAGCCTTTTTTGCGAGAACCGCCTTTTCATTTGCTTCGCTCATTTTCCCGCCTCAAAAAAAGAGCCGGAACAATTTCCGTCAAGAACGCATTTCACTGCGCCCTTGCGCGCCTTGCATACTGCCGCGCTTATGCCGCGCGAAACGACTTTCTGCACCGCAAGCGTCTTGGATTTTATTCCGCCCAAACCATATTTTGATTTCCGGCCGTGCACCATTTCTCCCGCGAGCAGCTGCTTAAGGCTCCTGATTTTCTTGGCCTTGTGGTTCTCCTTGGGATTCTCGGTAAAAAAACCGTCTACATCTGTAAGCAGAATCATCAAGTCCGCATTGAAATTCACCGCCATCAATGCTGCGAGCCCATCATTGTCCGAGAACGGCTTTGTTTCCGAAAGCGCCTCGACCGCAACAACATCATTCTCGTTGATTATTGGAATTGCCTTCATTTCAAACAGCTTTTCCAGTGTGCTTCCCAGGTTTGAAAGCGCGCCATGGTTCGTGAAGACATTCGGAGTCAAAAGGACCTGCGCAATCACTTGGCCATGCTTCCTGAAAGCCTTTTCGTACTCGCTCATCAGAAGGTTCTGGCCTATGGCGGCCATTGCCTGCCGTGTCTGCATGTCTGGAGGAAAGCCGCGGTGCATTTTTTCAATTCCAAAGCCTATTGCGCCGCTCGTAACAAGCATGACATCTGAACCGTTTTTCCGCGCTTCGGAAAGTTCCTGCGCAAGGCTCTTGATTATTGATTTATTTATCCTGTCGCCGCGCATCAGGGCGTTGGTCCCAATTTTTACAACAATTCTCTTGAACGCCATTTTTTTTATCTCCCTAACTCCTCGCTCCGTTTGCGCGCGGCCGTAACCGTTTCCGAAATGATTTTTTTGAATTCCCCGCTCTCCAAAAATTTCCTTCCCGCAACCGTTGTCCCGTTAGGCGAAGAAACCATTTCCACAACTTCAATAGGCCGCATATTATTTTCCTTCAACAATTTTGCCGTGCCCAGAACAGTATTCAAAGCGAGTTCGCGGGAATCCTTTCCACTCAACCCGTTTTTTTCCCCCGCTTCCGCAAGGCAATCAATGAAATATGCCGCAAATGCAGGCCCCGAGCCGCTCAGGGCCGTAACCGCATCAAACTTTTCTTCAGGCATTTCAACCGCGCTCCCGCATTTCTCCAAAAGGCTCTTTATTATTTTCTTTTCCGCTGAATTCAGGTTCTGCGAAGTGAAAACATTCATTGATGCTCCCGCAAGCGCATTGATGTTAGGCATCACCCTCACAATCTTCGCTTCGCCTAGAACCGATTTCATTGATGAAATTTTTTTCCCCGCTGCAATCGAAACAACTATTTTTCCCTTTGCATCGCTTTTGATTTCCGAAAGCGTTTCGCCAAGGTCCTGCGGCTTCACGCACACAAAAATAATGCCTGATTTTTTGGCAGTTTCAGAAGCCGAATCGGCAGCTTCAAAGCCGTCCTGCTTCGCCTTTGCAAGCGCCTCTTTGTTGCGGTCAAAAATAACCGTTTTTTCCCCTGATTTTTTAAGCGAAGACGCGAGCGCAGAGCCCATTTTGCCGAAGCCTATGAAGCCTATCCGCATGCATTAACTCAACCCAGAAAAAGTATTTAATATCAAAGGACAAAAATATGGATACAAAATTTGTCCTTTGATATAGCAGACCACGAAAGTTTTTCGGCATTTATGGTGGTCTGCTAGATAGCAGACCAAAAATGTCGCCGAAATATTTTATTGGTCTGCTATAGCTATCAAAAGACATTTAAAAAAGTTTCAGAATTAATGTCTTTTGATATAAAATCCGAAGATGCGAGCGGAGCGTTTTTTATGCCCTGGCGCACCAATAATGGTTAAGCTAAACAGCCCTTGCAGGAGTCCGATAGCGGTCCTTGAATAAGGTTTTTGGGACTGTTTTACGTTGCATCTGCTCAAGCTCAATGTAGTCTTTTTTTACTTTTATTTTATGCCTAAATATTGAAATAGGGGTAAAATTGTACCTGCTGTTTTTTCTTTTTAAACTAAATCCTGATTGAAATCTATCCTTAAAGCCTCCTACTAAGATATCTGCCAACTGCACTCCTTCAGAATTTGTTTCTTCAGGTTTTTGATATAATTCTTTAAGTTGTTTTTTTAAGTGGATTTTTCCCCAAATGTCTATATTTACCCTATCGGATGATTTATCTTTATTTTTTGGCGAGTTGTGGTATTCTATTTGTGGAACCATGTTATTTTGTTCCATGTATCTGATTTGTCTTTCATATCCTTCATATTCATTTGTTGGGGCTTCTGCGAATAACAGCCAAACTAACTTTGCATACATTTCTGTTTGACACATTTCACTAAAATATTTATATTTTGCTCCAGTACTAAACTCAAAACTTTTTCCCTCTTTTTCCATTTTCTGAAATTCATTTTTAAGAGAGCTAAAATTGTTGGTGAATGACACAGCAACATCTAACTTTAAATCTGAATTTAACAAATTTTCCCAAGCTATTTCACGTCTTTTATAAGATCTTATATCTCCATAATGCAACTCTCTTAGATTTGTATTAAGTTTTTTACGAATATTTGAATGAACTTTTATGATTTCATCATGTGAATTAGAATGAACGCATCCAACAAAAAATATTGGCTTGCTCTTTTGTGGTAAACCTTCTTCTGGATCTCCAGATTCATCAAAATATATGTATTTTTCTGGTTCAAATTCTTCATAAATAAATTTAATTTTTTTCATAACAAAATTGATTGTAAACTTAATAAATTTCTATCTGAGTTTTAGAACTGCCTTAGTGAGGAATTTTTTCTTAGGACTCTGCTTTTCTCGGCTTAAACCTTCGCACATCTGAACCTTTGCTCTTGGTGCAAAGGGTTTAATGCCTCCAAAAGCAGCAGAGCCGTCCACGAAAAAATTCATCCACGAAAAGGAGGTGGTTTGATGAGTTTTTCTATTCAATCCCCAAATAGGGGTGAAATAGTCAGAGCCATTGAGGCTATCGAGAATGGCGAGGAGCTTACCGACAGGGAGCTCTGGATTCTGGAAGGGCTAGGGGGCGATTTTGAATGAGTCGCTCCGTTTTCCTTTTCATTTTCCTATTTTGCATTGCTCCGTTGTTCTGGCTTTATGTCCTCACAGGGAAAGAGTGGCTTTTGGATTTGGCGATGCATGCCCTTTCCTTTTTCTTCGGCTTTTCTTTTGCGGAGGCGATTCAATGACCGCACCGGCAATGTACCCTTCCAATAACTCTTTGATAAAGGTCAATGAACATCTATCCATGCGATTTAATCTCTTTGATTTGCACGATTCGGCCGAAGACATTAATGTAAGGCGTTTGATAAGGGTTTACTCCGTTGTGCCAAAATACTCACAATTCAAGTCTGGGCCTTGGGCGGGGCAGGCTATCAGAGTTACTTCATTTCTTAGAAAGGTGAATGAGAAGCTTAAGAAAGAAATCGGCTCAGGATGGAAAAGAGAATGGCTGAATAACATCGGCTATAAGTTTGCCCTGAAAAGTATTGGCGATTGGTTTATTGGGAGGGCTTCGGTTCCTTTAATAGCTTTAAAGAAGCTGGAAGTATTTGGTTTGGACTGTGAAGTAAGTGTGCTTCTTAACAATTGTAATTATTTTTCTTGTACCACAAGAGCCCCTTATAAATTGCCGCATTTTTTGACTCCTGATTTGGCATATCTAACAGGTGCTATACTTGGTGATGGTCACATAAGAAGGACTGAAGATAAAATTTCCTTTGAGGTTTCCGAAAAATGGCTTTCGAATAAGTTTATTGAAAAAGTTGTAGCTGTTTTTGAACAAAAATTAAGAGAAAGTATTCGCATAGGCCGTGGGAAAGATAAATATTTGGCGAGGTTTGACAATAAATCAGCTAAAAGATTGTTCACAAAAATAATTGGAATCCCTTCCGGAAAAAAGTCGCATATTATCACGGTCCCTGAATTGATAAAAGCGTCTTCAAAAGAATGTCAAACCGCTTTTCTTGAAGGGGTATTTGACACAGATGGTGGGAGCAGAGGCAAGAACCGCCTAGGTTTAACGAGTGCCTCGAAACAGTTCAGGGACGGCATAATTGATTTACTTGAAGTGCAAGGTATCAATGCTTTTAAGGATGAGTGGGTAAATAAAATGTATAACCGGTCTTACTACGGATTAAGGCTCTCAAAAGGAGTGAAGCCAAGCTTTATGCAGGAGTAGCGAAGCGGTCAAACGTGCACGGTTTAGGGCCGTGTGGCTTAGTGCCTTCGGAGGTTCGAATCCTCCCTCCTGCATAACCTTTTTTCTTTCTCGTTGGAATAGAAAGAAAAAATGTTAACGAAAAAAGAAAGAGAAAAAGAACCCTGTCCCGTACGGGGCGAGGAAGCATTAAGGGAAAAGAAAAGTGTATTATTTACATCATGTCTTTGCCTTTCCACGCCCACTTCCCGGATCCGTCAACTTTCATATGTTTCTTGTTTGCATTCTTTGCGTCTTTGTTTCCCATGCCGAACATTATTTCACCCCTGTATAAGTAATTCGCCATAGCCGGCTTTTAATACTTTTTTTCGGCAAAATCGCTCCTGCTGGGATTCGAACCCAGGTCAAGGGCTCGTTCCAACCATTTTTGGTCAAGCTTTTTTGCCTGCAAAAAAGGTTGCCGGAAGCCCTTATGCTATCCGGGCTACACCACAGGAGCAACACCTTTTTTCTTTTCTTGGCAGAAAAGAAAAAAGCTGTACCAAAAAAAGAAAAGGGCAAAGAATTGAAAAGCACGCTGGAAGCGTGCCAAGGCCCTGCGAAGCAGGGGCTGTCGTTCCCGCCGGGCGAAACCGGCGAGCGCTCCCACAGGGAATCGAACCCTGATCGTCAGCTCCGCAAGCTGAAATCCTATCCGTTAGACGATGGGAGCACACCTTTTCTTTTTGTTTGGCCAAAAGAAAAGCTGTACCAAAAGAAAAAGCCTTGAAAAGAGTTTAAAACCGCTTCTCTTTCTTTTTGATCACCTTGCAAAGCTTGGCTTTGCGAGGCCTCGCAGAACTTGGGTTCTGCAAAGGACCTTTTTACTTTCTCTTCGCAAGAGAAAGAAAAAGGTTGTTTTAAAGCAAACGAATGACCTTGCCTTCGTGGGCCAAAAGCGTGGTTTCGGCCTGGCAAACGGTTTTCCCTTCCTCTTCCTTCAGCAAAGGAAACGCCATTATGCACTTCTTCTGCATGAGTTCCCGCATGCCTATTTTGCGCGCAAAATCACTCATTTTCAGGTTCCTTTGCAGCCAGCGCTCCGCAAACGGGAGTTTCGAGTAATTATCTTCGACAAAAGCAAGTATTTTGCGCGCCTCCATTCCCCGCACCGGAACCTTTTCCGCAACCTGGAAAATCTCGGCCTGCGAGCCTTCCCTTACAAAACCTTCGCCGTCGGTTGCAAAAGGCTCAATCGCAATAGCCATTCCTTCCTCTATTTCCCTTGAATCATTGTTCGCAATGTTCGGAATCGAAGGGCCGACATGCGCATCGTATTCAGAAACCCCGTGGCCGCTTAAATTCTGTATCGGCCTGAAGCCCTTTGCCCGCAAAGTGCTCTCGATTTTTTTTCCAAGCGCGCCGACAGAGACACCTTCCTTAAACATTTTCACGGCCTCTTCAAGGGCCTGCTCCGTTGTTTCAACCATTTCCTTGTGCTTTCCTGAAAAATCAATTGTGAAAGCCGAATCCGCGATGAAGCCGTTCACATGAACGCCAATGTCAACCTTAATCACTGCGCCTTCGAGAAGAACATCTGCCGATTCGAACGAAGGTGTGTAATGCGCGGCAACATTATTCATTGAAAGGTTTATCGGGAATGCCGGGGCGCCGCCCTTTTTCCTGATTTCTGATTCAATGTGCTCCGCAAACTCGTAAAGGTTCGCGCCTTCCTTGAGTTTTTTTGCCGAGAACTCCTGCATTTCCTTTGTGATTTCGCCGGCTTTCCTGTAATTCTCCACAGTCTTTTTGTCCATGAAATTCACTTAGAAAAGTTCGTCTGGAATGGGTTTTAAAGGTTACGTAAATTTGAACAGCGAGCTCTGCTTCCCGCCCTGAATGAGGTCGTCTTTTCCGTAGCCGAGCTCCTGCATTATCAGCGCAACAGCCGGAAGAATCTGGTGTTCAATGTAATAATCCGCGTCATAATTGCCTTCCGCAACATACTCCTCGAGCTCGGCCTTGTCCGAAATCTTTTTCGAGTTTCCCTTTGTAACCACGAAAGCTATGATGCTGCCCACGTCAATGTCCTTTCCTCGGTTCATTGCCTTCTGTGCTGCCGCCACTTGAGGCCCGGGAGAATCATATTTCGAGGGTTTCCTTTTCAATTGCTTCATTATAACCAACTCCGCCTTGGGAACCTTCCCTTCCTTGAGCCTCCTGATTACTTCGCGCGTGATAGCAATGGCTTTCTCGGGCTTTCCTTCCTTCAAAATTGCTTCAATCACGCCCTTTTGGGTTTCCTTTGCAATCACGGCCCAGTCCCGCCTCACATACTCGAAGCCCACAATCTTCAAATTATCCTTGTAATCAATGAGCGCATACTTTTTCTTCGCGGCTCCCCCTTCCTTTTTGGTCACGAATATTCCGCGCTTGTAAACCCCGTCAAGCTCAAGCTCCATAGCCTCAGGAAGCTTGGAATTCATTTCCTCCATGAATTCACGCACTTCCTTTTCACCCTTGCCCTTTGGCATTTCGAGGAAGCAAGAGTCCGTGTCATTATAAAGCACAGTAAATCCAAATTCAGATTTCTCGGCGTCGCTGCTCACCTCGCGGATGTAATGCCTGCTCCAGGCGGTTGTGGCGCGTGCTGACTCCCTTGAGTACCATCTCGCACGCGGATAACCAAGGTACCCGTAATGCGAATTCAAAAGAATTTTCAATGCGTGCTGCTTAGCATTCACGGTAATGTACTCGTGCGATTTTTTGTCCAATTGCTTTGCCAGCCTCTTCAATTCAATTCGCTTTGCGAGAATCTCCTCAAGTATTCCGGGCAAAAACCCTTTTTTTTCCTCGCAGAACCAGTCCTTGTCCGGAGAAACATTCTTCCCGTGCCTGCATTTTTCGTGTTCGCACTTCAGCGTTTCCGGGGAAATGTTGTGCGAAATTATTATTGTGGGGTGCAAAGAGCGGAAATCCAGAACCGCGATGTTTTCATGCAGCCCTGGCACTGGTTCCTTCACATAGCCTCCCTCAAATGTCTGTAAAGTGCGCTGGTTCACTTCGCTTTCCGAAGGCTTGTTCGGAGCCAAACAATTTTTCCCCGAATTTTTGAGTATGAGCAATTGCTCCACCATCTGCGAGGATGAGGCCCTTGAAGTGTCCTGCAGAGTGAGGTGCAGCATCCTGCACAGCTCCAATTGCAAAGGCAAAAACTCGGTGCAGAGCTTTACCGTTACCTCTCCGTCCTCGCGGTTGTATTCCACAACCCTGTCTATTTCCCCCCTGTCCCAGAGCTCGTTGATTTCATGCGCCTGAACCTTTTCCTTGGGTTTTGCAAAAAGCTTTTCCGAAACAGTTTCCAAATCGAATTTAATCAGGCTTACGGCGCCGATGCGCCCCATGAATTTTGTCAATTGGTACGCATCAAGGTGTTGTGTTCCTTTCAGCGAGGCTTCGTGGTATAAACCCCGGTTCCTTATGTTAACGGAGCCGAAGCCGAAATCGCATCCAACCCCGAGCCTCGCGCAGCGCTCCTTTATGTAAGGCAAATCGAATGAATCGCCGTTGTAAGTCACGAGCACATCCAGCTTCATTGCCCTCAAATCAGCCATTATGGCGCCAAGCATTTCCTTTTCATTCGCGAATATTTTCACGTCCTTTGCCCCGGTTTTTTTGTAAGTGTAAACCACGCCCTTTTTTTCCGTGGCTATGGCACACATCAGTATGGGGTCTTTTTTCGGGTCTGAAAATCGCCCCGGTGAATAGGTTTCGAGGTCGATTGCCGCAATCCTGAATTCATGATTCGCGCTTTCCCTTGAAACAGCCTTTTTGATTTCCTTCCCCTCATGTTCAACCTCTATGCCGGCCATTGGCTTCAATGACTTGTCAATCAGGTACCTGTCCGCGAAAGGTATGTCGAATTCGCGCTTTTCGAAAACCCCTTCAACCTCCTCAATTTTGTCGCGGGCCTTTACGAGGTCCTGCGGGTTTCTGAAAAAAATTTTTACCGCGCCTTTTGCGTTATCCTTTTCGGATTTTTCCGCGCGCAGCGCCTTTGTGCCCTCGCCGAAATCATGGCTTTTCAGCGCGTTGATTGTGGCTTCCGTGTTTTTTGTAAGGACATAAAAATACGGGCTGAATGAATGGTCTTCAAGGGACACTATTTCCTTCTCTGTGCTGATGTAAAGCTGTATTATTGCGTTTCCATGTTCGTCGACTTTGTAATCGCAGTCAAGCAACAACCCAATCACCTTTGAGGGTGATTCCGTTGACGGGGAATGGCTTCGCGGGATTCCATAAAGCTTATTAGCGGCCATGGTGATATTTTAATGCCAAAAACTTTATTATAAGGGTTTTTCAACAATGCCTCCGCACCACCACCAAAGGGAACAAATGCAGCCTCAGGGAATTCCGCAGGGGGGCAGGCAGTTCGCGCCGAAGGCGCAGACATTCCTCTCAAAAACCAGCAGCGACGTCAGGGCATTGAACACGAGCATCCTGGTTATTTCGCAGAAGCTCAAGTACATAATCCGCAACGAAAAAATCCTCGCAAGGAACATGCTTGTGCTCAACAAGAAAATAAAGGCGCTGCAGGAAGGCGGCCTGCCGAGGAATCCTGATTCCGAAGGCGGCATGGGCGGGGGCTTTTCCGATATGGGCAGGAAGCTCGCGGAAAACTCGGAACTTATAATTTCGCTGCAGTCAGAGCTCGAGCTTGTGAAGGAAACCTATGCCAAAGCCGAAGACCTCAAGGAAATGAAGTACGTGATTGACTCCATCAACCCGCTCGAGTTCGTAACCGTCAAGGATTTGAATGAGGCGCTCGGAAAGCATGCGCCGCAGAAAAAAGGGAAATGAACAACCCAATCTCATCCAAACAATTTACTAAAAAATCCTTATGGTTTCTAAAAATGATAAGTGATTATGTGACTGCCATTGTTAGCAGCCCTTCGACTTGGAATATTCCTTGTGTTGTAAGCGTGAGGTTGCCATCATCTTCTTTCACAAGTTCGCACTGTTCAAGTGCTTTCAGACCATTGACCGAATCTTTCCCAAATCTATCAGCTATGTCTTTCTTGCTTACTTTGGGATTGTATTTTGCTAAGTAGAGTAGTATGCCGATGTTATTGCCGTACATAAGCACTCCCTTTAGCTTGGTGGCGTCGGCGGCCATTGTTGTTAGATTCTCTCCCATATTTTCGCCTCATCTCTTCTCTTGTATTTATCTTTAAGGGTCTAAAGTTTAATATATACTTATCTCGATCGGCGCTTATTATGTAGCCTTTTCTCCCATGGTTGATAGTTCGGGCTGTACATTCCCTTGCCTGTCTGGGCTTGTTTCATTATGATTCCTGTCAGCCTGTATATTCTGAATCTGGCATATGCTAATGCTGTCTGGCTCAACTCGCCTTCTTTATAGGTTATTATGGTAGGGAACATGCCGATGTACTCACCTGGGTTGTCTTTGTAGCGGCTAAACTTTCCTTCTTCGATGAGGAAAATGACTTTGCCTTGGAGTGCGTAATTCTCTGAGAGATAGTTCTGCTCCGTTACTGTGCCGGCTCCTTCGCCGTCAATAAAGACTACAAGTTGGTGATGTATGCAGCATGTTTCAAAGACGGCTGCTTGGCTTAGGCCACCCTTCAAGTTCATGTCGTAATACTTGTCAATGGTTTCTGCATAGAATCCATTGCGGAGTAGAGTATTCCTGACATTCATTAAGCGCTCCTTCTTCTCGTTAGTACTCCAATCTCCCAGAACCAACGTCTTTATACTCCGCATGACCAGTTTCATTTCAGCTTCTTTCTGCTGTAGTTCCTTCCTTATCGAGTCGCCCATTTTTTTAAAATCTGGTGACTCAAAATCAGGAATTTGTTCCTCGATGCGCTTCTTGGCCTCGCTGAAATAATCATTCATCACAATTCACTTGTTTGGTTTTGGGTTAGGAAGTGTATTTTAATGTTCTGAAAATAGTCCATTTTGTCATTTGGCTTTGAGCTTAGTCTTCATGGCTGACAATTGCTTTTCCATTTCTTCCATGCGCTTCATGAAATCTTCTGGTGATTTCATGTACTCTGTGAGAACTTTCTCCTCGATTTTCTGCTCAAGCGCTTCCAGCCCACCGTAGTTTAAGCATGGGTGATTCATCGGCCTCATTCAACACTTAATGTTGGGCGCACCAAAACGCGGTATCCTTTCCTGTTCTTCATCTGTACGCTCACATCATTTCCGCTCACAATGCTGAGGTTTGTTTCGCATTCTTTCCTCAAATCCGCGCGAAGGTCAATCATTGAGCCTGCGGAAACCGCAAAAGCCAGCCCATTGTTCTGGAATTCCCTCAGCATTTCCGAAATTTCCCTTGAAACAATCAGTTCCTTTTCATTCGGCAGGATTTTTCCCGCTTCAGGAATCACCGCAATCGCCTTCACATTCCGGCCTTTCCCGCCCTTGAAAAATGCTGAAAGGGAACGCAGTATAGAATGCGCGATTAGTGCGGCGACTTTTTCATCAACCGAATCCACGCGTATAACCGTTGCCCTGGCAATGTTGGCGGAGCTTCCCTTCACCATGTCCTCGACATTGTTTTCGCCGCCGAAAATGTTCGGGTAAATTATTTCCGCAAGCTTCATTATGCGCGCGGTCTTCTGAATCTGGAACTCGCTGAACTCCTCGGTCTGCTTCGTCTTGGAAATCGCCTCAATAAGTTCGGCCGTTGATTTCACCTTTCCTTTTGCGAGCACCATTTTGAGTATCCTCGCGAAATCCTTTTCCCCGACGCCGAGGATTTCCGCGAACCCATCGGCAGAAAGAGTGTTCAGGTCAACCACAATGCTTTCCCCAGGGGTAAGGGTTTTCACGGGGAAGCCAATCGGGTCCAAATCAACCATGTACTTCTGGAGTTCCGCGGAATTCTTGCTGCCCTGTGCCATTTTCTGGTACGAATTGTCCCGGTCAAAAATTATGGCGGGCGTGCTGGAAAGCAGCGCACCTTCAATGATGACCTGCAGCACCCTTTTCCTGTCCTTTGGTTCGCCATCCGTGACAATGGTGCGCATGAAGAGCGCGAGCGGCTCGGCCACTTTCTGCCTGTCACGCGTCAGGCCGATTATTACCTCGCCTTTCGTGACCGATTTCACGACTTTATCGCCTATGCCCTCGGCTGTTGTGTGCGAGGCCGTCGCGAGCAATGGCGTCAACATGGGCTGCGCAAAGAACGCCGACTGTACGGACTCATTGGCTTCCGAAATTTCTTCAAGGGTGAGCTCGTATGCCTTTGAAACATCCTTGGTGAGCATGGCCGAGGTTGAAAGCCTTTTTACAAGAGAATCGACTTCGCGCGTGAAGTCATCTTCCGTCCAGCGCACATAAGCGGGTTTGCTGCCCAATAAAAGGAATTTCATTGTCTGGCTCTCGTCATGCTTTGTAATGACAAGCGCTTCGCGCGGCAGGGTTTCAACAAACGCCTCTGCGTCCCCCGTCGCGTGCATGACCTTGTAAAGCTCGACAACGGCGCCCTCAACCCTATCGAGCTTTTTTTCAAAAACAAGCACCATTAGTATCTTTTCCGGGTTTGAGTAAAGCTCGACCTCGTGCTGCTGGAATTTGCCCGAAAACAGCTTTTCCCACGGCCCATTGGCTATCCTGAACAGTTCCATGCTATCTTTAGGCTTTAGGGGTTAATTAATATATATAAATTTGCCTAAATAGTAAAGTAATAAAGCGCAAAAACGCAAAAGGTTTTGGATTTGGTTTCGAACGATATAGTGATGCAGACCGTAAAGAGAATGCTCTCAAGCGGAGTTGACGAGGCAACCATACGCTCAACTCTTGAGGGCGTTAACCTCAGCGAAGACGAAATAACCAGGGTCATTCAGGAAGCCAAGGGCGGTTCAACACGGGAAACCAACAATGCAGGGGAAGAAGTTCAGGAAGGCGAATTAAGCGGCGAACCAGGCGACGATTTGGAGGAAGATGAGGGTTCCGAACAAATCGAATCAATGAGGCAGGAGCAGTCCGCACAGCACGCAACCACTCACGAGCTGCTTGATGAGCACTCGCAGAAGCTGGATGATGTGCACAGGAACGTTTCGGAACTGCACTCGAAAATGGATTCCGCTTCCATTGCCCCTGAAAAGCTCGCAAAGCTTGACACTTTCGATGCGCGCCTCATTTCAATCGAGAAACAGCTCGGCGAAATAAAGGCGAACACGAACGCGCTGCAATCACTGCTCAAAAAAATTTTGGAAACCGACAGGCAGACGCTGCTCTCGCTGAAAAAGAAATAATTTTTTTGGCTTCAAGAATTTTATGGATTTGCGCTGCTTTGCCGGGCAAAAAAAACAAGCGTTTTTTTTCACTTGAAAAGTTTCGTGATTTTGTCAAGTGCGCTTCCGGCAAGCTCATTGAGCACATTGAACAACCCTGTTTTGGGTTCGATTCTTTTCTTCTCGCGCTTCGCCTTCTCCCCCGAAGCAATGGCTTTGGATGAGCTTGAAAGCACGTCCTCCGCAAACTCCTTTCCGCTCGGGCCCTTTGGCTTTGCCGCCTCCATTTCCTTTCCTTCGGCAGCAATTGTGTCCCCTAGGCCGCGCCACAAGGAGCCAAAAAAACTGAAAATGCCCGCAAAAATGTTTCCCGCAAGTTCGGCAATGATGAGGAAAACCACCAGGTAGGCTGCCCAAACGATTTGCGCCTGCACAAAGAGAAGCGCAAGCACCAAAAGAATTACTAACAGTATAATCTGGCGCATCAGTAGCCCCCGCCCATTCCAAAGAGGTCGCCGTAGCCTCCCCCGGGCGGCTGCTCTCCTTGTTCATCCTTTGCCGAACCCAGGAGAATCGCCACAATGAGCAGGCCGAATATTGCTATGGGCCACAAATCATCAATGTTCCCCATTCCCACGACAAGGTAAAGCACGCCGGTTGCGATTATAAACGCGATTATCGTGGAAAGCTTTTTTGAAGTCAGTATGCTTATTATGAGCACCGCAAGCACTATCCATGTTTCATGCACCTGGATTGCGATGAGCATTATCAAAATCGAAACCAAAAAATTAAATGTGTCCATCAACCGACACCTCGGTTGGGGAGGTACACTACCTCTCGGTTGGGGAGGTACACTACCTCGATTCTCTCGGTAGGGTTAGCTCGCTTCGC
>JBBSVV010000007.1:42575-44848 GCA_038046625.1 archaeon
CTCGGTTGGGGAGGTACACTACCTCGATTCTCTCGGTAGGGTTAGCTCGCTTCGCTCGCATAAGCATTCACCTCAATTGGTCTCCGCCGAAAGGATTGATCTGCGCCAAAAAGTCCTTTCCGAGAATCTGGAGTATGAACAACACCACGAGAATCCAGACGAGAACAGGATATGAGTAAAAAGTCAGGTAAACCACTATGAGCGCAAAGAGTATCGCGAGCTTTGCCGAGCCGAGGTTGTTTTTCGCCCAGCTGTAAATCCACACGAAAAGGAAAAGCGTGATTATTATCCAGATATTATCGGCAAGCGTTGCGAGGAAAATCATGTGCATCCCAATAAAGGTTATGTTTCATCCAAATAAATTATTATCCCCTGAGCTTTGTGCCCACTCCCCAAATGACAACTGAAAGGAACTGCAAACCAAGAAGCGTCTGCAGGATATAAAGCGAGAGGAACAGTTCGAACCACTTGAAAACCATGAAATAAATCAGGATTGCCGAAATAATCAGCACCAGGCTCCCCGAGCCCATGAAGCCCCTTACAGTGGTGTAAATCACGAAAATCAGTATTATCTGCATGAGCAATTTTGCGGGCCAGAAAAAAGTGGTTATCAGCACGGGAATAATTGCGAGGATAAGGAGCGCGCCTATTATCAAAAAAATTATGTTTCCTTTTTGATTCATTCCATCATCGCCTCAGTGGCCTGCGCGCGGCCTGCATTGCGCCGTGCTGTGCCATCCTCTTTGCCATGTCAACCCCGCTGCTCACGGGGCTCTCCATGCCCTCGAGGCTCTCGGGTTTAGGCGCTCCACCGGCTGTAACGAAGAAGAAGTCTATTATGATTGCGCTCACGCCGAACATGAGCATCATGTAAAGCACGTAAATCGGGCCGAATATTTTCCAGCCGTCAAAGAGAATAAAGTAACCCATTCCAGCCATTATTATCCACGAGACCGGGCCCCCGCCAACATGGTTTTTCACCCAGCTCGCAATGGTCATGAGCACAAAAATTTTGAGTATTAAATTAATGTCCCCGAACAGCTCGAAAATATCCAAAAAAACAAAGCCAATCATTCCATTCACCCGCCATAGCCGATGCAGGTTTTTCCCGCTTCCAATGAATTCGTCAAATCGGAAATGTTCCTCTGCGTTCCGGAAAGCTCGTAAACGCTTTTCGGGTTCCAGAAGAAGCTCGCCTTCCTGCCGGAATCGACAACGCAAACGCGCTGGTCCCTGACCAGGCCGAAAACGTCCTCAATGCTCTGCACGTTTCCAAGGCTTCCGCCCGAGGGGTTGTTAAATTGTGTTCCTGAAACCCCGTTCAGCGCAACCTTTGCTCCTGAATTGTCCGGGGTCAGGAACTGAAGCCTTCCTTCAGGCGCCTCTATTCCAAGCGACATTTCCTTTCCCGGAGGCGTATAGAAAATCGTGCGCAAATAAACATCTCCGGCGTAATTCACTTTTCCGAAGTCAATTCCATACGCGTGCTGCCAGTTCAACAGTGCGTCCTTGGATGTTGCAGCGCGGTCAGGAGAATTGTCGAACGAATCAGTAACCAAGGAACCCGAAAAGTCGAGGCAGGCTCCCGCGCCGCTCCAGAAAGTCATTGTGCTGCCGACCTCGACAGGCACGTTTGATTCAGAAACAGAATAGAATGCGCCGAGCCTTTCCTCCGTAATGTCCTTTGCTGTCACTTTCATCACAACGGGAGTGGCCTTTGACGGCTGGAATTTCAAATCCCCTTGCCCTGATGAAGTCCTTTCAACTATAAGCAGGTTTCCCCTTTTTGAGGGCGAGGAATTGAGGCTGAAGAAGCCAGTATCCACATCAGTGCCCACAAACGCAACCGGGTTGCTGCCGGAATCAGTGTAAGTCTTGAATGGCTGGGCATCGCCGTTCACTGAAACGAATTCCGTTGCATCCTTGTTGCTGAACGCAACACCATAACCCTGCCTGTTGAAGCTGTTTCCCTCCAAGCCCACAAGGCCGTCAAGGGGCAGCGAATAGAAAACCGAATTCGGGTTCGGGTCCTTCAAAAGATAGAGCTGAACCTTGAGGTTCACGTTCGGCTCCCCATTGGAATTGAAGAACCTGAATGAATTGTTGCTTGGCGCAACACTGATGAGCACTTCATGCACTCCCGCACCCGAAAGCCTCCCGGAATCAAAGTAGCGGTTCGCGAAATTTATTTTCCCGTCGCTGAAAAGCTTTCCGATTCCGTAGCTTTTTCCGCTTGAATCAAGGCCGAGGCTGTGGAACCAGTCAGGAGTATC
>JBBSVV010000008.1:0-7948 GCA_038046625.1 archaeon
ACTTGGGGCGCTGTTCCCGAGAACGACGCATACCTGGTCAGGCGCAAGGCCGCCGGATTTCTCTGCGATTGCCCTCGCATTGAGGCTTGAATCCCGGCCAAACGTTACCGAAGAAGTAAGCTTAGCCAGGCCCACGTCATTAACCTGGCTCCTTACGGCGTTGGCGGCAACCTCGTTGGGGTCATCCCCGCCGAGAGGCGGAATTATTCTGAGCACCTGCAGAAGAATAATCAATATCGCGCCCGCGACCACGGCCGCAATAAGCAGCTGAAAAACACTGTTTGCCTGTCCTTTATGGTTCATGCGAAGTCAGTAAACGTAATGAAATAAGACATATATAAATGTTTCAGCAGGTTTCGGGTTTTTTGCCGCCCGGAATTAAGCAGCCTTGTTGGGGATTTGAATCGGAATTTTTTGCCTCAGCTTATCGGTTCGCCGAAACCTATTTCGCAGGCAATCTCGCAGCCGCTTGGAACCGCCATTGCGGGGTTGTCCTGGCTGTTTGTTTCGCACTTCACGAAAACGTCGGTCTTCAGCTTTTCCTTTACAGTGACTATGCCGTCCCCCATGGAAATTCCCGAGGAATCACTGCCCGCAAATTCAATGCAGTTCTCGCCGATGCCCATCTGCAGTGCGAGTGCGCGCGAAGTGAAGGCTTCGCCGCGCCGAAAAACCACGTTCTCAATCATCAGTGATTCGCCGTTCGGCTGGTCAACCGCATTCGAGAGCCCGCTGAAAAACCTTTGCCTGCTGACATCAATTGTCAGGTTGTCGAAATAATTTATTGCGCCCACAATTATCACGAGAATGAGGAGCGCTATTATCGCGCCGATGAGGAGCCTGTAGACCTCGAAGGCCTGCGCACTGGAATTCATGCGCCAGGGCCTCCAGTGGCAAGCAGGAGGTTGGATATTACCATGCTCAAAACAAATATGGTAATTGCAATGGGCATGAACTTCGCGATGTTTATTTTCACGAGCAAATCATTGTCCTCCTCTATTTTAGTGGTGAAGTAACCGAGAATGAAGACAAGCTCCACTATGTACAGCGCTACAATAATTATGAACTGCGTGGGCGAGGCGATTCCGGCTATTGCCTCGGAGGAAACCAGGCCCGAAACGCTCAGGCCGGAAAACGAGCTTCCCGAGGCCGCGAGCGCGCTGCTTGAGGCGGCCGAAGACACGTCCTGCGACGCAATGGATGAAATGGTGACAATCACTATTCTCTGGAGGCTCGTGGTTATTCCAAGGACTATGGGCGCAATGAAAATCGTCATTGTCTTCATCGTCCCCGTGATGTCCGACACGAGCACCTTCAGTGTTTCATTGACTTTCTCGGAGTTGCGCAATTGGATTGAAAGCGAAATCATTGTTCGGGCGGCGACATTGACCCCGAGCTGGACCGAGTCAATCAGCATCTTCATTGAGCCACGGATTATGTTTGAGGGGATTTTTGAAACCGAGCCATAATCCTTGTCAAAGACCGCGGACTCGAGCGGCATGCCCAGGAGGTTTATGTTGTCAAGGGTTCTCGCGAAAATTGTTTTCGAGACCTTTGCATCCGGCAGGAATTCCTGCACGTGCTTCAATGCAACCTCGACAGGCTTGTTCTCGCCCATCCTCGAGGCAAGAACGTAAAGCGAGTCCTTGAATTCGGACTCCATTTCCTGCACATCTTCCTGCGCCTTTTTCTTGTAGATGCTGGAGTAGAAAAGAAGCACGTAAAGCACCAGGGAAAAGGTTATGAGCAGGCCGAAAACGAGCTTGTACGGCGCGACGTCATTCCGGCTCTGCGAAAAGAATATCTGCTCCTCCGCAAGAACATCCTTTTTAACGTTCTCGGTTATTTTCTGCCTGTCCTCATCGGTTTCGGCACCTGGAAGGCGCTGGCCCAGCAGTTGCCCGTACCTCACGCCGGTTTTATCCAACGCGAAGTAACTCGGGTTTCTTCCCGCCGCAACAAGAACCTGCTCCTTTGACTTGTCCGGCGCCACAAGAGGCTTGTACTTTTGTTCATCCAGGCCAAGCGTGCCATAAAGGCTTTTGGGCGGGATTCCCTGTGTCGAGACAACGAGGCAGGACACCAATCCAAGGACGGCTATTGCGGCCGCAATTAACCTGATGTCCACAAACGTTCCCCCGATTCTTGCCTTCCACTTTGGGGGAAGCCCGGGGTAATTGTCCGGAATCACGGGAGCCTCATAAGTCGGCGGCTTGTTCTGTATCAGGCTGTAGGCAAACGCAATCGTCACCAACGGAATTATGATGTTGTAAATCAGGAAAAGCACGAGGGGGTTTGCGAGCGGCGCGCCGGAAAACGAGCTGCCGACAGGAAGGATTATTATGAGGAGCAAAGGCAGGAGAATCCCGATGTAGAAGAGCAGCGTGCTCGGCTGTGAGAGGTTGCGGGCGTACTGCTCCATTTTGGAGCGGATGCTCTCAAGCATTTCCGTCATTGTCTGGTCAAGCAATGCGTATCTTTTTGCTTCGGTGTTTTCGATTACTGATGCGCGTATCCTCATGAGCGCGCGCTTGAATTCCTCGCTGTGCTTTCCCCAGCGGTAAGCCAAGGCGTCAAGACCTTCCGAAATCGAATTGTGGACCCCGATCTGGACCTCCCAAATCAGGGTCTTGAAGTCATCCGCAATTTTTCCCCTGCCGTGCTCCGCGGCAAACTCAATCGCCTTTTCGAGGTTCGGCACGAGCTTTATGGACATAATCATGTAGCCCATCATTTCGGGAACATAAGTGAGCGCTTTTGTCTGTTCGCGCTTCGCCTCAATCTGCGGGTACATCTGGAAATAATAAATCACTGCGGAAGCAACGAGAAGAAAAGGCAGGAAGGAAAAAATTAGCGCTGTTACCCCGCCGCCGGTGAGCAGCGCAACCACGTCAATCAATGGAGTGAAGAGCACAACCATGCCCGCAAGAAACGCCAATCCGAGCGAAACAACCAGCACGATTTTTGCGGCCGCGGCGTATTCCTCCGCCGTAAGTTTCCAGCCCAAAAAATCCATTGCGGATTTGTTCTCTGCAGTCAAAACGCCGCCATTCCCGAATGAGGGCGAGTACGCGTGGAGGCGCCTGCACAGCCTCACAAACGGGTGATCAATTTTTTTTTCGAGCTTCCTCTCGCCTTCCTCGAAGTCCTTTGAAGAAACAGTTATTTTTTCGTAGAGCTCGCCGATGCTCGCGGTTCGCCTCTCCTCGCCCGGAGACTCGCGCCTTGAAGCCATCACGAGTGCCTCCTCTTTATGCGCTTCACCAGATAATTTTTCACCCAGTTTTTCCACTCGCCCAAAACGTCGTTGTAGTCAACGGAACCGTATTCCTCCAATTGGTCTTCCTTCAGAAGCATGAGCTTGTTGTTCGCGGCAACGGTGTTTTCGGCTTCAAGCAGCTCCGGCAGCTTAAGCTGGTTCTTGAGCTCTACCAGATACCCTTTTGATTCGCCGTTCATGCGTATGCTTTTCCATATCTGGTCTATTGTAAGGCCGGACATGCCGCTGATTTTCGAGAAAATGTTGCTTTCCTTGAGGTTGTCCTCAAGCAGCTCGAGATTGTCCTTTTTCGCGTCATAAGTCATCAGGTCAAGGAGGCCGCCCTCGCGTTCGGGGTCCGTTATCCAGTGCTTCTTCACTTCGGTGACCTGCACAATGCGGCGGTGCCTCTCGAGGCTTCCCTTAAACCTTATGGGGCGCGCAACAACAACGATATCGGTTGCCTTGAACGAAGTATTGGGAACTTCGAGGTCGTTCACAACGCGGTCCCACACGCTGTAGGCACTATCGCCATGGATTGTGCCCATTACAATGTTTCCCGCGGCGCCGACACGCATCGCCTCGTACAAAACTTTTGCTTCCTTGCTCCTTACCTCGCCAACAATGAGGGCGGAATCGCCGAGCCTCAAAGCAGTCCTGAGCGCTTCCTCCGGGGCGATTTCACTGTCGTTTTCGCGCGCCCCGATAGGGGACCTTGTCTTGAGCCTCTGGATGTTGAAGCCGATGCTCTTCAGGTAGTTTCCCGGCAATTCCAAGGTGTTGTGGGCGATAATTCCGTTGCAAAGGAAGCTCTCACAACTTGGCACAGAAAAATCATAGACGAATTGTTCGGTGCAGCCCAGGTTCGTAATTTCCTTTACTTCATCCCAGAATACCTCCGATTCGAGAAGCACTTTTAAATCCGCCAGAATGGCACGGTCATCTTTAATTGCGGTTACCATGGCAGAGAATCTTTTCCTTCCTATTTGGTTTCCTTTTGTAATGTAATCATGCCGGTTAAAGTTTTCAATAATGTAGGAAAGCTGTTGCTTATCCTGTGCCGTAAATGGTATTATGTCGGTTGTATCGTGGGTTGACACTTTTGAGCAAAGCTTTGATAGTTTGGAGTTCTTGCTTTCCTGCATGAACCCGACTGCAGATTGGTATGATTTGAGCATTTTCAGGGAGCTGATTCTGCAGCTATAGGTCTTGTCGCTTTCCTTAGGCCTGGTGGTTGCCCTGCACACGATTCCAAATGCCAAGAACAATAGCTGAAGAGACTCTATGAGGCTTTTTGAGCACAGGGCTATTACAATCTCGCTCTTGCTGACACAGCCATCCCCGCTCAGGAGCCCTTTGATTACGTGGGCAAGCTGCGGCTTTGAAAGATTGTATGTCCACTTGGGGAAATTTTTTGTATACGCATTGCCTTCGAGGCCAAGGACTTTTCTGAAGAATAGGTTGAGCGTAGTATTTGAAAGTATGTAAGAAATCCCGTCGGAATGCTTCCTCGCGTTGAGGCCTAATTTAGCTGCAAATTGGCTTATTTGTACACTGCAATCAGGGGTTGAAATGATGACCCCATACTTGCCGTCATATGAACCGTCTGCAAGCCAGAGGCCGGCGATTTGAAGGAAGTTCTCGTCAACTTTTACCGATGCAGGAATCAACTTTGATTTCTTGTCCGCTTTCAGCAAAATATTTTCTTGGTTTATCTCGCTTCTGAATGCTTTGAATATTTTTAAAGGCAGCACGGCATTCCTTTTCCATGCAGAAACAATGCTGCGCGAATATGCGTGCGACTTGGCGGCGTTTCTTACCCTTGCAAAGTTATTGCTGATGAATTCCTTGACGTGTTTTCCGGAAACGTACCCTTTTTCGAATACATCAGGATAATCCAGCAGGTTGAATTCGTTTATCCCTCCCATCTCCCATGGGATTGCCCTTGGAGTGGCAACGTATGACCCCTTATGGAGTTCATTGCATTTGACGGGGGAGATTTTGTTATCAATCAGGCCAAAGAGGGAGTGGTCGCCCGTGACCTTGATTCTCCTTCCTGTCCTCGCGGTTATTTCAAATATGTCCTTGCTTACCTTGTGCCTTGAGAACTGGCTTGGGGGCGCAAGCCTCATCTTTCCTTTTTTGTCCATCGAGTAAAGCCGAATGCCTTCAGGATTCGATGGCAATACCTCAACGCCATTGAGTGTTTCAAAGCCGTGCCTTTCAAGCATGCCGTCAATCAGTTCACCGACGGTTGTTTTTTCCATGAATCCGTTCCTTTCCACAAGCAACATGGAATCGGCAGTCACGCTGTCCTCCTGGACTATTATGCGGGAGTTCTGTGAAATCTCAAGCATTAGGCTGCTCATCAGCGAAGTTTTTCCGGAACCCCTTGAACCGGTAACGAGCATTGTCGCCTGCTGGTCAACGAAGAAGGAAAGCAGGCCGGCCGCAAGCGGGGGCAAATATTTGACATCCACAAACTGTGCGAGCGTCCATGGCGTTGTCTTGTGCAGCCTGAACGCAAACGCGGTTCCGTCAGGTGCAAGGGGGGGCCCGATTGCCGCAACCCTTGTTTCAAGGTCAGGCAAATCAAAGTCAAGCACTGGATGGGCCTCATCAAAAGGCCTTCCGGACATTGCCCTGAGTTTTGAGGAAAACGAATCCGCCTCTTCCTGCGTGTAAATTATGTTGGTCTGGCACTGCCCGAACTCCGAATGCACCAGATAAATCCTTTTGTCCCCGATTGGCGAGTCAATGTAAATGTCCGTAATCCTCCTGTCAGAGAGAAGGATTTCAAGGACCCCATAACCGACTGTGTAGCGCGCGACAATCTGGCTCAAATCAATTATTTCGTCGTTGGTTATTGAAATGTTTTCGTGCTTCGCAATGTCCCTTATTGTTGACTGGTAAATCCTTTCGAAATAGCGCCTGCTTTTCGCGACCTCGGAAAGTGACGCGCGGCCGGGCTTGTAGGTTGCGACTGTTTCCTTTGTTTTGCTGAGCAAAAAATATTTTTCCGGGAACAAAGAGTATTCGGGCAGGTTGACGAAGTAGAGCTTTTCAACCTTGTTCGGGTGCTTGAATATCTGCACGGTTGCGTCCTTGACCGAGTACTCGTCAAGAAGCTCGAGCTGCTCCTCCTCGCCGAAAACCAATCTTGAACCGATGAAGCTCGGTTTCACCTGCGCCTCGAAGAAGCTCCTGTACAATTCGTTCGTGTCCGGAACTTTCTCGAGCTTTGAAAGGATTACCTTGGATTTTTTTATGAGCTCTGTTGACTCGAACTTCTCCTTCACATGCATTAGTGTGCTGAGGAAAAGCTGGGTGCGCTGCTCCGCGGGAACCGAGTCAAGCCTCTGCCTTTCATTGCTTATCTGCTGAAGCAGCCGGATGTACGAGAGAATCGGGTCGAACAAAAGCTCGTCATGCGTTATGCGCACAATGATGTTGTGGCGTTCACCAAAATCCTTTTCAGATTCCTTTTTGGGGTCGCCCAAATGAGCGTAGCTCCAGATGTTTTCTACCTCAAACTTCTGGTACAGGGACGCGATTTCCGAGAGCATCTGCGTCTGCTTCTCATCGTAAACGCGCTCGTAAACTTCGGCAAGGACAACGATGTCCGCCTCGACCTCTGAAAGGACCTTCAGGACGTGGTAGCGCGCGTTCCTGTCATCGGCAATTGAAGGGGTATAGAAGGCGTCGCGCGCGTCAATAATGAGCATTCTCTTGCCGCCCTCGTCCTTCACGACGTAAGGGCCTACTTCAAAACCTCCAATCTTCATTGTGCAACACCAGACTTTTTCCTTTGGCAAACCGCTTGGAATGCCGAATTGCCCGCTGACCCAACCTGTATAGCCGAGTTATTCGAGGGAATAAATGGGAATTCTTATTATTATACTTTTATATTAGCGCGCACATGCTGAAAAAATCGGGCTTTGCGTTTTTTTGGAAACGGCTATTTTTTATTCGTGAACATGATACTTATTAGCGTAAAAGGCCGGTTGCATGGATTCTGTCGAGCTGATTTCAAATTCTTTCAATGCGTGGCGCCCAAATAAGGAGGCAATGAAATATTTTGCCATCCTGCTTTCCCTTCAGCTCCTCGTTTCAGCGGTTTCAATAATGGCGTACTCTTATTTTTTGGGGCAGGATTTTTTCAGCCTCGCGTACACTGAAGGGGGGCCCCCGCAGCAGCTGCAGGATAAGTATGCTGAGGTTAACCTCATGCTTTTTCCGCTTGCGGCAGCGGCAAGCATTGCGGCAGTTTACATTTACCTGCTGATAATCAGGGCGGCATTGCGGCAGTTCGGGTTCAAAACGGGAAAATTTGATTTCAGGAAAAAGCTGCACTCTTACGTGCTCATAATTGCCTCTGCCCTTGCGGGCGCCTTTTCGCTTTACGACAAAAAATTTTTGCTGTTCCCATTGGCGGCGGCTGCGCTTTCTTTTCTGCAGGGCGCGGCACAGCAGTTTTCCGAAGCGCTCGCGAATTTCATGGGCCTTGCCATACTCGCGCTGCTGCTTGCTTATGTCTGCGTAACCATAAGGAATTTTGCGCGCCTGCTCATGGCTTTCCCGATATTTTTCCCCGAGGCAAAGAACGGGCTCGAATCGCTTTCCGCAAGCGGGGGGGAAACAAGGGGAAAAATAATGCTGGGCATTGTTCCGGCTGCGGGGCTTTTCGCC
>JBBSVV010000009.1:0-14172 GCA_038046625.1 archaeon
GGCTGCCATGCTGTGGTTTTTTTATTTCACGTATTCCACGTTCTCCATTCCATTGAACTGCCTGTCTCCGGTAAGGAACTTTACGCCGGTTGATTTTGCGGTAATGTAGCCGATGCAGTCTATGTATGAGAGATTAAGTTTTTTGTGCGCGGCACGGAATTCGTTTGCGACCATTATGGTGTCATCCCCGACTTCCACTGTATATTTGAGCAGGGACTTGTACTTCGCCTCGGCGAACTTTTTCCCGTATTGCCTGAGAAGACCGTAATGCAGTTCCATGAGGTTAAGGCGCGTGGTTATGAGTGTTGCTTCAAGGTAACCGGCGTAGTTTGGATTTGCGTTTATTATCTCGAACAATGCATAGGAATCGAAGAAATATGATTTCACATTGACCCTTTCCTTACCATGTCCTTGAACTTCTGGCCTGACATTTTTCTGAAAGGAGCAGAACCGAAAATATCCGACAAGTCCGATTTCTTCACTACCTCTACCAATATTTTGTCGTCTTCCTTTATTCCGCGCTTTTCCAGGAACTCCTTCGGGAAAATCGCGCCTTTCGAGTTTCCCCACTTTTTTATTGTAACTTCAACGGCCACAAAAACCACCCTTAGTTATACTTGTGTATAACTATTATTTAAACATTTGTGGAGCCGAAATTTTGCCTTCACAGGATTTTTGTATCAACGCAAGTAAGAGAACTCTTCCTTTTCAGGCTCCACGAAGGCGCTTTTTGCGGATTCATTTTCCCCAATTTCTCCAATTGAGTGCACACATTGCACAATGCTCCGTTCGAGGGGTTGCCGCACGCTTCGCATTCCTTCATTGGAGCCCCGCCTTTTTTCGCCATTTCAACGAGCATCGGTTTCATATTCCTGAAAGAAGCGAGTATAGCGTGCTTTGTTCCGGGCGAGAATTCCTCCAATTCATTCAGCATTTTCCTGTAGTGGTTGCGCTTCGCCATCCATGAGAACGGGCAGCATTCTTCCGAGTAATGCTCTATCCCGTTGAATGCGGCATAAGCAATGATTTCTTTTTCGGGTGTTTCGTAAAGGGGCTTGATGCGCGGAACGAATTTTTCCTTTTTCGCGCCAGTTGTTTCTCCAGAGCGCGAGATTTTTGCGAACTCGTTGTTGAACAGGCTCATTGCAATGCTCTGAACCTCGTCATCAAGGTTATGCCCTGTCGCTATTTTGTCCGCGCCGATTTCGAGAGCCTTTGAATTCAGGAAGTGCCTCCGGAACACGCCGCAGAAGCCGCACGTGCTTCCTAATTTTTCGTTTCCTGAAATTTTTTTCATCACGTCTTCCATCGAGCATCCAAGCTCCTCCTCAAAGCGCACAACGTGATAAGGAATTGAGTTTTGCCCGCAGTATTTCACTCCAATCTGGAGTGCGTTATCGCGATAACCGCGTATTCCTTCGTCAATCATTATTGCCTCGATTTTGTTCAGTCCTGTTTTGCCGAAAATGTTGTGCAGCAAGTGAAGCGTTGTCATTGAGTCCTTTCCGCCTGAAACTCCGACAGCTATTTTCTCGCCGTAATTTATGAGCTTGTTTGCGCGTATGGTTTTTCGCACGCGGTTTTCAAAAAAGTTGTTGAAGTGCTCCGCGCAAAAACGATGCGGCCCGTAGCCCAGAAACACTTTTGCTGGGGCTCCGCACTTGTCGCAGCGGTTGAGTGAAAGTTCCTGCATATAAAGCATTTCCCCATGAAAAATTAATAATAGTAAGCAAAACCTATTTTTTTCACGAACATCACGAACAGAAAAGAATTTAACCAACAAAACCCCAATCTAAAAATGGCGAGAAGAATAGGGCCCGGAAGGCTAAGGAAAACGCGTTCGAAACAACGCCCGTCAGTTGCTTTTGTGGGCCGCGTCAGGCGGTTTGGGGCAAGGCTTAAACCTGGAGAAAGAGCCCATTTTGGGCAGAATTTCCTCGTCACTAGGCTTTCAGACGGCAGAATCGGATTGAGCGGAGTACCTGAAGGCACAGTTGAGCCACTTGTTTTTTCAGGGTCGAAAAACGCGGCGAAAAGGCAGCAGTCCTGGAAGAACGAAAGGGTTGCTTGAACCTCCCCCGAAACCGCGGATCCACGCATACTTTTATATTCTTTCTTTATGAACAATAAGTGAGTCAAATGCCCTGTTAGTAATGGCATGCCGGGTATATTGGCTTTTTCTTTTCGTAAACGTTTTCTTTTTGGCTAAAAAAGAAAAGGTTTTTTTAGTGGTTTTGAATGAGTTTTACAAAGCAAGTGGCGGAAACAATCCAGAGCGAAGTGCATGGCAAGAAGTCGAAAGACTATGCCTACTCGGCCATTTTCAGGCAGAAGGTCGAGGACCAGAGGAAATTGGGCGCTTCAGTGACCCGGCTTGAAAAGCCCTCGAATCTTCCGAGGGCGCGGGGCTTGGGTTACAAGGCAAAAAACGGTTTCTTTGCTGTTCTCGTAAGGATAAGGAAAGGCTCGGGAATGCATGTCCGGCCTGTAAGGGGAAGAAGGCCGAAGCGCATGGGCGTTTCAAAGCTCACAAGGAGGCTTTCAAAGCAGACCATGGCGGAACAGCGTGCGGGAAAGAAATACCCGAACTGCGAGGTTTTGAACAGTTATTGGGTTGGAGAAGATGGAAAAAGAACGTATTACGAGGTTCTTTTGGTTGATGTTTCGGCCCCTGAAGTGATTGCGGACAGGGAAAGGAACTGGATTACCTTTAAGCAGCACTCCAGAAGGGCGGACCGCGGACTCACTTCCTCGGGCAAAAAGGGAAGGGGCCTGTACAAGGGCAAGGGCCACGAAAAGAACTTCCCGAGCCAGCGCGCACACAAGAGAACTGCCAAATGATATCTGTTTTTCATTTTTTTCATCCATTTTCTTCTCATGAACCTTAACCTGGTGCAGTTCTGGGAGCCCGAAATTCTTGGGCATTACGCCCCGGAATTCAAAGACGAGGCAATAATCGTTTGCTCGGATTTCACGGAAGCCGAACTGAAGGAATTCTCGCAGAAAAAAAGGAAATGCAGCACAAAGTTTTTTTCCTGCAAGCTCCTCGCGCGCAAGGATAACAATGAAATGCAGCGCTTCAGGAGGCTCGCAGATTTTGTTGCGGTGCAAGGAAGCTCGCCTGAAATGTGCTTCTGGGCTGGAACCCAAAAGGCGGATTTGCTTGTGCAGCCGTTCTCTTCGCAGAAGAATTTTCTTGATTCGCAGACAATAACGGTTCTGAAGCAGAACAATGTTTTCGCCGCGTTTTTGTTCAGTGATTTCCTTGCGGCGCGCTCCTTTGAGCAGTCGCAGCTCCTGAAGAACGCGATGCTTTCACTTAAATTGCTTGACAAGGGCGGCGCGAAAACGCTTTTCTTTTCAGGTGCGCGCAACGAGCAGGAACTCCGCGCCGCAAAAGACCTTTCCTCGTTCGCGGTTTTCCTCGGGATGAAAAAGGATTCCGCTTTGAAGGCTGCGCGCAAAAGCACTGAAGAATTTCTGGAGAGGGTTAAATGAAAATCCCGCCCATGGAAGAGTGCGAGGCTCTGATGGCGGAGTTTGAGGTGCCGGAACACATCAGGAAGCACACGGAAGAGGTGCGCAAAGTCTCGAATTTCCTCGCAAAAAAAATTTCCTCGAACGGAAAGAAAATAGATTTGGGTTTGGTTGACCGCGCCTCCTTGATGCACGATTTCCTCAAGATGCATTGCATCAAAAATAACTGCAGGCATGCTTTGGAAGCCGGCAAAGTAATGGCCGGGCGCGGTTATGCCGAGTTCGGCGAGGTTCTCAAATTGCATGGCCTTGAGGAAGTGAACAATTTTGATTCGAAAACATGCCTTGAGGCGAAGATTGTCTGGTATGCGGACAAGCGCGTGAACCATGGCGGCATTGTTTCCCTGAAGGCGCGTTATGATTATCTGAAGCAACGCTATGGTTCAATGGGCGAACAAAAACTGAGGGAAATACTTTCAACGGAGAAGAGCGCTTTCGGCGTCGAGAAGGAAATTCTTGGCCTCGCCAAAGTGAAAAGCGATTTCGGGGGTTTGAAATGAAGGCAACGAAAAAAGAAATGAATCCCATTCCCCCGACCTTGAGGGGGAAGAAGCGTTACGTGAAGTTCAGGCTTGTTTGCATTGGTGCGAGCATAGCGCGCCATGGCCCTGCGCAGCAGGGGCAGTCGCACGCCGCAAGCCCGCGGCGGGAGGGCATGCGAACTGAGGTTCGCCAGGCCAGTGCGAAGCACTGTCCCTCGCTCCCAACCGGCGAAAGGGTTGTGAGGGAACAGGATGCGAAGTTTTCGTTGTACAGTTCTTTTGCGCGGCTGTTCGGCGAACAAGGAATTGCGGAGCAGAGGCTCTGGCTCATAAAGTGGTTCCCTGAAAGGAACGAGGGGATTGTGCGCTGCGCGCTTGAAAAGGAGGAGCAAGTGAAGGCGGGCCTTTTGTTCCTGCGCGAGGTTCATGGAGAACCCGTGGTTCCGCTGATTGAAGGCGTTTCGGGCTCTTTGAAGAAGCTGAAGCTCCGTTGATAGCGGAAAATATTTATTCTGTGCAAGCATTCTTCTTTCATGATTGAGCGCCCGAGAACTCCCGGAAACACAAGAACTACCCTTCTGAAACTTGTTTTGAAGCATCAAGATATTTCAGCCACGCATAGAGGGGAGCGGCTTTATGGGCACGTGCCTGCTTCAAAGTTCCCTGTTTTTATGCGCGAGCTTGCAGATGTGTTGTTTCATGATGAGCGCCTCGCGAAAATAATGGTAGGAACACGGGGGGCTCCTGAGAGGATTCATGGTATAATGGCTTATGCGCTGGAAAGGGCACGGAATGACCCGGAAAAAGCGAGGGCTTTTTTGGATGCAAAAATAAGGTTTGTGACCGGTTTGAAGGCTGGCAGAAGTATTTTTTTCAGCTCCAAGCAAATAAGAAGATACTCCAAAAAACTCGGCATTCCTGGTGAAAATGTTTGGCGTACCAGCAGTGATTTTGCCCATATGCTAGGTTTCCTTACTGAAAACTTTGTGGCGGAACTGCAGTCTGCGTGGATTAAAATAAAGTGAAAAAAGCGCCTTTTTTGCGTTTTTCGGCCTTTTAATGCCCCCGCGGGGTTGGTTTTTATTATTAACTGTTTAGAAATAGTAATGAATTCAAAGGCAGAAAGAGGAGATTAATTTTGTACCCAGGTTCTCAGTCATCGAATTACGACCGCGCAGCAACCATGTTTTCCCCGGACGGGAGGCTTTACCAGGTTGAGTATGCCTCGAAAATCGTTTCGCAGGGCACAATGGGTGTTGCTTGCAAGTACAGTGACGGATTGCTTTTCGGCGCGGAGAAAAAGGTGAACAGCAGGCTCCTGATTCCGGAGTCCGTTGAAAAAATGTTTGTTGTTGATGACCACATTCTCGCGATTTCAGCGGGTTTGGTTGGGGACGCGAGGCGCCTCGTGGGAATTGCGAGGCAGAAGGCGCAGGAAAACAGGATGTATTATGATGAGGCGATTCAGATTGAGAACCTCGTGAAGGAAGTTTCCAACATAATGCAGGTTTTCACGCAGTACGGGGGCATGAGGCCTTTCGGAATCTCGTTCATTGTCGGCGGCATAGACCGGACGGGCAAAAGGCTGTTCGAAACCGAGCCTTCGGGAGCATTGGCGGAATACCATGCAATCGCAATCGGAAGGAACAGGAACAAGGCAATGGATTTGTTCGAGAAGGACTGGAAGGAAAACCTTTCAAGGGATGCCGCGGTAAGGCTTTGTGTTAAAGGGATTGAAAGCGGCCTCGAGGAAAAGGAGAAGCTCGAGGTCAAGAGGCTGGAGTTCATTTACATTGATTCGGCAAAGCAATTCAAGCCGATTTCTCAGGACGAAATAAAGTCCATTTTGAACAACAAGAAGGAATAAATTGAATGGTGCGTACGGAAGACGCCGTGATTGCCCGCTTTGAGCATTCAGGCGAAAAATTCGAGATTCTGGTTGACCCAGACCTTGCAATGGATCTGAAGCACGGCAAGGAAGTGAGCACGGATGACTTGCTTGCTTCGGAAATGGTGTTCAAGGATGCGCACAAGGGCGAGGAAAAAAATGCGGAGAGCCTGAAAAAGGTTTTCGGGACAACCGACATCGCAAAGATTGCGAAGAGAATAGTTTCCGAGGGCGAGGTGCAGCTGACAACGCAGCAGAGGCATGGCATTGCGGAGAAGAAAAGGAAGGAGATTGTCGCATTCATTTCGCGCAACGCCTTCAATCCGCAGACAAACACGCCGCATCCTGCGCAGAGGATTGAGAATGCACTGGACCAGATTAAGTTCAGTGTTGACATTAATAAAAGCGTCAAGGAGCAGATTACAGAAGTCCTGAAGGAAATCAAGAAATTGATTCCGATTTCCATGGAGAATTTCCGCGTTGCCGTAAAAATTCCGGCGCAGTACGCGGGCAAGGCATCGCCCGTGCTCCACAAATACGGCGTCCAGAAGGAGGAGTGGCAGAACGACGGGAGCCTGGTTGCAATGCTCGAGATTCCCGCGGGGGCGAAGCAGGATTTGTTCAATGAGCTTAATCACCTGACGCACGGTGAAGTTGAGTCTAAGATACTTGGAAACAAGGGGTGAAAAACAGTGTCAAAAAGATTGGTTATTCCGGGAGAATTGGTGACGGAAGAGAGGAAAAAACTGGGTTCGCACGTTTTCATACGCGACGGAAAAATATATTCCGACGCAATGGGATTGGTGAATGATGAGTCGGATTTCGCGTCGGTTGTTCCGTTGGAGGGGAAGTATACCCCTGAGCAGAACGACCTGATAATAGGCGTGATTGTGGACGAAAAGTTTTCGGTCTACGAGGTTGACATAAACAGCTTTTATTCGAGCTGGATTTCGAAGAAGGAGCTGCGCGAAATACTCAAGCCCGGAACAATAATTTCCGGAAAGGTGATGAAGGTGAACGAGTTCAACGAGGTTGATTTGGGCGGAATACGCTCGTTCTTCGGCGGGGAACTGATTGAGGTTTCCGCTGTGAAGATTCCGCGCGTAATCGGAAGGGAAGGCTCGATGCTGAACGTATTGAAGAACGGCACGAAAAGCAACATTATTGTCGGAAGGAACGGGAGGATTTGGGCGAAGGGCGGAGACGTGAACCTGTTGCGCAGGGCAATCAACAAGATAAATGCCGAGGCGCACATGGACAGCCTTACGCAGAGAATCACGGATTTTTTGGACAAGGAAAACGGCGGCGTGAAAATGCAGCCCCCAAGTGATGATGGAAACATGGAGAATATGGATGAAGGTGATGACTGATGGCAAAAAAAACTGAAGAAAAAATAGTTTACGTGGATTCAAAGGGAAAAAGGCTTGACGGCAGAAAAGTCGAGGAATTGAGGCCGATAAAGATTCGCGCGGGCGTAATCCCGAGCGCGGACGGTTCGGCATATCTTGAGTGGGGGCAGAACAAGGTGTTTGCCGCGGTTCACGGGCCAAGGCCCTGTTTGCCGAAGCACACGGCATCCCCGTACAAGGCAGTGATTAAGTTCGACTACAAGATGGCCACGTTCAGCGTTCCGGACAGGAAAAACCCGAGGCCGAGCAGGCGCGAGATTGAAATCTCAAAGGTCTGTGGCGAGGCGCTTGAAAAGGCGATTTTCGTTGAAAGGTTCCCGAACACGGAAATAGTTGTCATTGTGGCAGTGATTGATTCAGATGCGGGCTCCAGGATAGCTTCCCTGACCGCGGCATCGGTTGCAATGGCTGACGCGGGAATCCCGATGCGCGACATGGTTACGGGAACGGGCATAGGAAGGGCCGGCGGAAAGATGCTAGTGGATTTGAACAAGGCCGAGGAGGATGCCCCCGACGCGGTGGATATTCCGCTCGCGATTTTGCCTAATTCAAAGGAAATAGTCCTGCTTCAGATGGACGGAATAATGACCAAGAAGGAATGGGAAGACGTGTATCCGCTTGGTGAAAAGGCCATAATGCAGGTTTATGAGCTGCAGAAAAACGCCCTGAAGGCAAAGTATGCTAAAAACGGAGTTGAGGAGAAATGAGCACACAGCTATGGGATTTGAGAGTGGACAAGGTAATCGCCGAGTTAAAGGAAGGAAGGCGCGGCGATTCAAGAAAAATTGACGAGTACAGGAAACTGGAGGTAATCCGCGGAATCGGCGAGAATGCCGATGGTTCGGCAAGGGTGAAGCTCGGCAACACAGATGTTGTTGCCGGAGTAAAAATGATGGTAGGCGAACCATACCCTGATTCTCCGGACGAGGGAAGCATAAGCGTGGGCGCGGAATTATTGCCGCTCGCATCCCCTGATTTTGAGTTCGGCCCGCCGCGCGAAGGGGCAATTGAACTCTCGCGTGTGGTTGACAGGGGAATACGCGAAAGCGGGGCCGTTGATTTCAAGGGCCTCAGCATTGTCGGGGGCGAATCCTGCTGGGTTGGGTTTGTGGACATTTACGCAATCAACCATGACGGGAACCTCTTTGACGCGTGCAGCATTGCCGCTGTCGCGGCTTTGCTGGAGACAAAGATGCCAAAGCTCGAGAACAACAAGGTTGTGAAGGGCGAGTACAAGGGCAAGCTTTCCCTGAAATGCAGGCCCGTGCTGAATACTTTCGCAAAGGTCGGCAATGTGATTGTTGTTGACCCGGCACTTTCGGAGGAAAAGGCCATGAATGCGCGCTTTTCCGTGTGCATAATGGATGATGACGGCATCAGCGCTTACCAGAAAGGCCTTTCGGGCTCTTTCACAATAAGCGAAATAAACGGCACAATCGATACCGCAATCAAAAATAGCAAACAAATAAGAAAGTTATTGTGAAGAGAATTGGTTATATAACATGGCACTTAAGAAAGTGGGCACAACAGGCCGTTACGGCTCGAGATACGGAGTAGGCATAAGGAAAAGGCTGCTCAAAATCGAGCCAACGCAGGTGCAGAGGCACTTGTGCCCCAATTGCGGTTCCCGAAAGGTGAGGCGCCAGAGCAAGGGAATTTTCCTTTGCTCCAAGTGCAGGCACGAGTTCATCGGGGGCGCGTATCTCCCGCAGACCCTCACAGGCGGCATCATTGGGAAAATGGTTTTGCAGAAGAACTTCGGGCTCCTGAATGAGCTTGAGGAGAAGAGGCAGAAGGCGGAAACGGAATCCGAATCCAATAGGGAAGAAGGGGAAACCGAGGCCGAACCGAAAAAAGTGATGAGTGCAAAGAAAAGGCGCGGAAAAGAAAAGGAAGCCGAAAAAGAGGGGCTCGAAGAGGCTGCGGAAGAAGTTGATGAAGGGGGTTGAGTGAAGATGTACAAATGCTTGAGATGCGGAAAGGAAGTCCAGAGCCTCGTTGCGGGTTCCATAAGGTGCCCGGGCTGCGGGTACAAGATTTTCTCGAAAACAAGGGAACCTATCACAAAAACTATTCGGGCGAGATGATGCCTTCGGCAGAAATAACCGCCGATTTTCCTGATTCGAAAAGTGCGGGGAACGCGGCAAGGTCATTAAAGGTTGAGCTTAAGCATGGCTTTGAAAGGCGCTCGAGGGCCTCAATAAAAACCAATAAAACTGTTGTTTACCTCACGATTAGTGCTTTGGATGAAAGCGCTTTAAAGGCTTCAAGGCATTCTTTTGAAAGGCTCTTAGGGCTTTGCAGCGGAATTTCTTTTATGGGGGGAACAAAAAATGGCGGACGTTAACAAGTCCATTCAGGAGTTCGAGAGGGGCAGGATACAGCTCTCGGCAATAGAGAGCCAGAGGCAGTCAATGGAGATACAGTCCAAGGCCATTGAAGAAGCCATTACCGAGCTTAAGGCCTCAAAGGAACAGAAGGTTTACAAGGCCGCGGGAAACATCCTCATTCTTTCCGACGCAAAAAGGGTTGAGAAGGAACTAAAGGAACAAAAGGAAACAATGGACCTGCGCGTCAAAACCCTGAAGAAGCAGGAAGAGGCAATGCTTGACAAATTGAACAAGCTCAAGGCGGACATAGAAGGATTCCAGAAGCCCGCCGAATCAAAATCAAGTGAAAAGGAAGAGTAATCCGGATGCCGCTGAAGAGCCTTTCTCCGCTTTACGGAAAAAAGGTTCTTCTCCTGACGCATTCGGGCGCGGACGTTGATTCATTTGGAAGCGCCGCCGCAATCCAATTCTCATTGAAAGGCAAGGCCAATGCAGTCATCGGCGTTCCTGACCATTTGAACCTTCCCTCAAAGGCATTTGCGGAGCGCATCCGCGCTGATTATGAAATAAATCCCCCGTTCAGGAATTTCGGTGCGATAGTGTGCCTGGATTACAACAAGGCGTCTATGCTCGGCTCATTGAAAAGCGCTTTCGATTCTTTTGAAGGGGAAAAATTCCTTATAGACCATCATGTCCCTGAAAAGGAGCGCCTTGCTCCGGAAAAAAATTCGCTCCAGAGCAAAGATGCCATTTCCACGACCGAACTGGTTTACTCTTTGCTTAAAAAATCGCGCATGAAAATCCCGAAAAAGGCGCTCGAGTGCATTGCCGCGGGAATAGTGACTGACTCCGCGGGCTTTTTGGTTGCCGACCACAAAACCTTTTCAATAATGGCGGAAGTGATGCGCGCGGCCGGAATCTCTTATGGCTCGCTGGTTTCGCTTTTCTCCGTTGAAAAGGATTTATCCCAGAAAATTGCGGCGCTTAAAGCCGCGCGGAGGTGCAGGATTTACAAGTCCCGGGAATCAATTTTTGTTTCCTCGGATGTCGGGGCCTTTGAGGCGGATTCCGCAACCGCATTGATAAGGGTCGGGGCGGATGTTGCTTTCTGCGGTTATGCCGAGAAGGGCAAAATACGCGTAAGCGGGCGCGTGAACAATTCATGGCTGAGGGAAAAAAAGTTTGACCTCGCGCGCGACGTCTTCAACCGCCTCAAAGAGTTCTTTGAGGGCGAGGGCGGGGGCCATCCCGGCGCGGCGGGCTTCAATGGTTCCGGCGGCAATATAGCGCCGGTGCTGGAGAAGTGCATTGCGCTTGCGCACGAATTCAATTCAAGGAATGAGAAGAATGCCGAACTGAAAGAGTACCCATAAAATTCGGGAACTGCCTATCGAATTCAAAAATTATTTTTTCCTTGTTTTTCTTTTCGCTTTTTTTCCGCTTTTTTTCTTTTCGCTTTTTTTTGCCGCGGTTTTTTTGTGTTTCCTTTTTTTTGGGCGCTTCGGTTTTGCGGCCGCGGCTTTCTGCACTTCTTCCTCGGCCGCGTTGAGGTTTTTCATTTCAGTGCGCGAGAGCAGCATGGCGTACTTCCTGTATTTTGTTTTTGCCCAGTGCTCGGGCTGCTTCTTTCGCAGCTTGAGCTCTTCCTTCAAAAGCGCGAGCCTGAGTTCTTCGGATGGGCCGCTCAAATCCATGAAAACCAGTGAATTTACTGTTTTTCTGGTATTTAAACCTGTATGGGGCAAACCGCCCGAATTAGGTGCTTTGAGAGGTTAAATGCCTTTATTCAGGGCTTTCTATTCCAAATTTTTTAACCTGAGAAAACAATTGTCCCACGCCGCAGGCCCGCGGCGGCAGGGCGGCTATCTTCGTTTGGACTCGATAGGCCTTCATTCCAAATTTTTTAATCTGAGAAAACAATTATCGCAGATGAATTTTTCCTTGAAATCCATGCCATGTTCGCTGAGCTCATTGCAGAGTATGCATTCCCTCGCGTTTTCCATGATGCGCCTCTGCTGGCTCCACTCGTACAATAAATCCCAGTTCAGCCAGGGCGGCAGGACAAGCTCTTTCAAAACGGTTTTGTCGTTCTGCTGTATGCGCCTCACATGCGAAGGGACGATTGATTTGTGGAGGTCATTGAGGTACTTGATGCGGTCCTTTTGCCCGCGCTTAATCATCTCGAAAAGCCTTTGCTCCCACAGGTCCATGCAGCATGAGAATGGGTTTCAGGCTATTTAACACTTTTCATTTTTACAGGTAAACTATTTTGTTTCCCTCGCGGATTTTCTGCCGCTCCGCATACGCAATGAGGTAATGCGCCGTGCTCTTCGGAATTCCGGTTATCCTTTCTATTTCACGGAAAGTCCTGTGGTCCCTGTGAAGCTCTATTATTTCAGCCATTTTCTGCACGGGAATGCCGATAGGCCTGCCGCGCGCGCTTTCAAGGAGCATATTCACGTTCTTTTCCTTTACCATTGCCCTTGCCGAGAAGCTCATGCGTTCGAACGCGCTCTTTGGCATGCGCAATTCATCAACGCCGCCTTTAATGTCGCGCTTCAGCTCGCTTATTTTTGGAGCCCTTGCATAATGCTTTGATTCTGCCACGGAAAACACCTTACTCATTTTTGTTAATCGTAACGCTTTTAAGTAATTGTTGCGGGGTTCATTAATAGTGGGTCTCATGGGTTTTAAATTCGATTCAGTTGAAAGCGCCGCAAGTGCCCTTGCCAAGGGCGGAATGGTTGTCATGGTTGATGATGAGCGCCGCGAGAACGAGGGTGATTTGGTTATTGCGGCGGAAAAGGTTACCGCGGAGCACCTGAATTTCATGGCGCGTGAAGCGCGCGGCCTGATCTGCGTCCCTATTACGCAGGAAAAGGCGCTTCAATTGGATTTGCCGCGCATGACCCAGAACAAGGACAAGTTTGAAACGCCTTTCACTGTTTCGGTTGATGCCGCGGGAACCTCTACAGGAATAAGCATCAAGGACCGCCTTTTGACAATCAAAACAATTCTCAGCGATTCTTCAAAACCGGAGTCTTTGCACAGGCCGGGGCACGTTTTTCCCCTGGTTTCAAAGGAAGGGTGCGTTCTGCAGAGGGCCGGGCATACAGAGGGCGCAATTGATTTGGTGAAGCTCGCGAAATTAAAGCCCGTTGCGGTGATTTGCGAGATAATGAATGAGGACGGCTCCATGGCGCGCCTTCCCGAACTCCGGAAGTTTGCCAAGAAGCACTCATTGAAGCTTGTGACTTTGAAGGATTTGATTCAGTACAGGCTGAGGAAAGGCCTGCAGATTAAGCGCATTGCGGAGGCCAACCTTCCTACCGATTTCGGGGATTTCAAGGCTGTCGGCTTCCTTGATCTTGCGGGAAACCATGAATACCTCGCGCTTGTGAAAGGAAAAGTTGCCGGCAAAAAAAACGTTCTTGTGAGGGTTCATAGTGCCTGCCTTACCGGGGATGTGTTCCACAGCAAGAGATGTGATTGCAATGAGCAGCTGCACATTGCGCTGGAAAGGATAAATGCCGAGGGCCGGGGCGTTGTTCTTTACATTCCGCATCACGAAGGCCGGGGAATAGGCCTTTTGAACAAGCTGCGCGCATATGAGTTGCAGGAGAAGGGCAAGGACACTGTTGAGGCAAACCTTGCTTTGGGGCTTCCGAGCGACAGGCGCGAATTCGGTACGGGCGCGCAGATTCTTTGCGACTTGGGCTTGACAAGCATAAGGGTTCTCACTAACAACCCGAAAAAATTGGCTGCCTTGGAAGGCTTCGGATTGAAAATTACCGCGCAAGTTCCGATTAAGGTGCACGCGAACGAGTACAACAGGAAATACCTGAGAACCAAGAAACAGAGAATGGGCCACTTATTGTAGGGTAAACGCTTTTATTCTAAATCGCTTTACTTGGTTCCATGGGACATAAAGCCGCCATCATCGGCCTCATCATTGCAGGGGCAATCTGGGGCATTTCGGGCTTTGCCGCAAAATTCTTCATAGAACTCGGTTTTTCTTTCATATTCATCCTGTGGCTTTCCAACATTTTCAGGTTCATCTCGGTCTGGCTCATTTCTGATTACAAGGGGATTAAGCACGAGGTTGTAACTGACATAAAGGAGCTGAGGATGATTCTCCTCAACGGCCTCTTTGCGCTTTTTACCCCGCTTTTTTTCCTCGCTTCGCTTGTTTACACTACGCTTTCTAACGCTTACTTCATTGCTTATACTGCACCTGCGTGGGTGCTTGTCGGTGCCGTGCTTCTGCTCGGCGAAAAATTGACAGCGAAAAAGGTTTTTGGTTTGGCCCTCACCATTCTCGGGCTGTTCTTCATTGCAAACCCGGAAAGCATTCTCTCGCTTGACCTCGGGTTTGTTTTCAGCTTCATTGCAGCGCTCACTTACGCGGGAGATATAATAACTTCCCGTGAATTGAAGGATTATCCTTTCCACACGGTTTCGATTTATGCCAACGGCTTCCAGACGATTGTGCTCACAATGGTTGTGCCGTTCACGGGCCTGGTTCC
>JBBSVV010000010.1:0-12599 GCA_038046625.1 archaeon
AAAAGGAGCAAATATTTACATATGCAAGGACGGGAACAGCAGTTCGTGCACAACGTGGTGCACAGACTCGAATACCACTACAACCGCATTAGGGTGCACATACACAACCACCGTTTTAGATGTCGGCACGAAAGATTATAACGCGCTCATTTGCGACACAAACTCCGAGTGCTCTTCAGTAATTGCGCAGACTTTCACTGTTGATTCTACGCCGCCCTCAACCAGCGTGAAGGATGTGAATGGCGACACCACCGCGCCTTACTGGGCAACCACAAGCTCGGCGGTAAAGCTCGTGATAAATGCTGGTGAGGCAGGCGCCGAATGCAAGTGGAATGACACGAACAGCGCTTCATACGCGTCATTCGGGACGCTCTGCACCACATCCGGCAACAATGCAACCTGTGACTTGGGAACGAGAGGCCAGACAACGGGAACAACAATAACCACTTACTACAACTGCAAGGATTCAATAGGAAATGCAACGGGCGGAAAGGATGTTAACTTTGGAGTTGACTCCACAAAGCCTACTGCGAGCATTAACGGCACGGTTTCGGAAAATGGCGCCACTGTCATTTACTCGGGCGCTGATGCGCACAGCGGCCTCCTGAAATACGAGGTTCGCGTCGACTCCGGCTCCTATATAGACAAGGGAACATCGGCAAGCCACGCGTTCAATGATTTGGCAAACGGCGACCACACTTTCGAGGTTCGCGTCACCGACAATGCAGGAAACACTGATACGAACTCGGTTGTAAAGAACGTGAATTTCACTTCAACATCTATTCCATCAAAGCCCGCAATAAGGTCGGACACGCATGAGGAGGATGGCTGGACCGGCAGCAACAATCCCGAATTCAAGTGGGACTCGGATTCAAATGCAACGTCATACAGGTACGCGCTGAACACGACGAGCGATTTTGCAATAAATTCAGGCAATGGCGAGTCAACAAGCGGCACATCAAAGAGCCACAGCGGCATTTCCGAGGGCGGAAAATGGTTCCACCTGGCTTCATGCAACGCCAACGGCTGCAGCTCAACAGACCATTATGGCATAAAGATTGACGAGAGCGGCCCACAGGCCATCACAAACATTTCAGGCATGGGCCAGAGCGACGGAAGCATTTACATTTCCTGGGTAGCGCCCGAAGACAACCCGGGCAGCGATAACTCGGGAATCAAAGAGTACGTGGTTTACAGGAACCTCAGGCAGCTTGTCGGCAACCGCGATTTCAGGCCTTCGGATTCCGGCGTAAAGGAGTTTGGCAACATTACGCGCACAAATTTTACCGATGATAACGGCCTCACAACAGGCATTTCATACTACTACATGGTTCAGGCGATTGACAATGCGGGCAACGAGGGCTCATTGAGCTCAATAAAGAGGTTCGTTGCCGGCGGCGAACCAAACCCGCAGAGCGGCTCGTGCGCAATCCAGATAACAATTAGCGTTCCGGAGAATGCGAAAGGCGGAAGCACAGGCATCAAGGTAACCGCTACAGGCGGAAAAATCGTGAACGCGGGCCTTAAAGTGAAGATGCCGGGAAAGAGCTTTGAAACGGTTCTCATCGGGCAGGCAGGAACATCATTCGGGTATGATTACCTGATTCCGGAGAATTTGAGCGGAAGCGCGACAGTTTCTGTTGACGGCGAAGACGAGTCAGGCAACTCGTGCCAGAAGAACGAGGAGTTCACGGTTGATTCGGAAAAGCCGGAGATTTCCTCGGAGTCGCTGCAGGACGGTTCCATAGCCTCTGGAATCGTGCAGATAAAAATTGGCGCAAGCGACAATGGAACGGGAATCCAGAGCGCCGAGGCATTTGTTGACGGGAAGAGCATCGGGCAATTGAGGCAAAGCGGCGGCCTCTATGTGCTTGACTGGAATTCTGCGGGAACCCCAAACGGAACTCATAGTGTTGAAATAAGCGTGCAGGACAAGGCAGGCAACAAATCAGTGTCCAATGCAACTATCACCGTTAGCAATGAGGCCGTGCAGGAAGAGCCGGGCGGAAAAGAAAATGGAAAAGGCCCGCTTGATTCGCTTGGCCAGAAGGACATGCTTTTGATTATACTAGGCGTGATTATCCTAATAATACTTATTCTGGGTTTCCTTGTTTTGATTGGCGGCGGGGCTTTCCTTCTCCACAGGCACAGGAAGAAAGGCGGCGGTTTCGGCGGGTCAGGCAGCTTTGGAGGCCCGCTCAAGGGATATGAAAATTACGACAAGCCCGGAAGGTTCGGCTACAAGGGAAAATGAACGGATTTTTTTCCTGTTTCAGTTTCCAAAAGGCATATTAAGCATTTGAGGCTCAATTTTTTAGAAGGTATTTTTTGGCTAACATGGTTACTGTTGCGGGTGCAGGCCCCACAGGAACGGCTGCGGCAAAAAGGCTGCAGGAAAAAGGGTGGGACACGATTATCCTTGAGGAGCATTCCCAGGTAGGAATTCCCGTGAACTGCACCGGCCTCATAAGCGCTTCAGGAGTTGAGGAGCTCAACCTTAGGAAGGAAGTGGAAGAAACCCTCATGAACAAGATCCGCGGCGCACAGATTTTTTCCCCGAACCATGAAATGGTTGAGGTTAAGAGGAGCGAGACCGTTGCGTATGTGATTAACCGCGGGAATTTCGACAGGGTTCTTGCCCGCGAAGCAACTGAAGCCGGGGCACAATTAAGGCTGAACACGAAGCTCATTGACGTGAGGAACGAAACCGTGTTCGTGGAGCACAAAGGCAGGGGCGAAATAGTGAAAACAAAGCTTGTTGTCGGCGCTGACGGCGTCAACTCAAAAACGAGGAACATCATGGGAATCAAAACCGCGTTCAAGGACTTTGTTCACGCGTACCAGGTTGTTGCCACGGGAAAATTTGACCCGAAGTATGTGCAGGTTTTTTTCGGGGATTACTCCAAAAACTTTTTCGCATGGATTGTTCCGGAGAGCGAGGAGCGCGCCCGTGTGGGGCTGGCCAGCACCTCTGGAAACGTGAGGAAGGACTTCAGCGTGTTCGTGAGCGAAAAAAACATTTCAGGCGAGCTCTGCGACAAGTGCAGTTCCTTGATTCCCATAGGAGAACCTTTGAAGGGAATTGTGAAGGACAACATGGCGCTTGTGGGTGATGCGGCTTTTCAAACAAAGGCAACGAGCGGGGGCGGAATACTTTTGGGCATCGAGGCGGCGCGCATCCTTGCGGACTCGATTGACAATCATTTGCGCAACAATGCGCCGTTGAAGAATTACGAAAAGAATTGCTCAACGCTGAACAACGAGCTTAGGCTGCACTGGAAAATAAGGCAGTACATGAACCAGAAGAACGAGGACCAGATGGACGCGCTTTTCAGGAAAATGAACAAGGCAAAGGTCGGGGAATTCCTGAGCCAGTTCGGCGACATGGACAAGCCCTCGCGCTTCGTGGGAAAAATAATGACGAAACCTTCAATGTGGCGCCTTTTCCCCGAGGCAGTGAAGTTCTTCAGGACATGAAAATTTGCAGTTATGAACAGGACCATAATGCACATTGACCTTGATTACTTTTATGCGCAGCTCGAGGAGCTCCGCAAGCCTGAACTGAAGGGAAAGCCCGTTGTCGTGTGCATGTTCTCCGGAAGAACCCAGGATTCCGGCGCAGTTGCGACCGCGAATTACAAGGCCCGCGAATTCGGGGTTCATGCCGGAATGCCGATTGCATTTGCGAAGAGGAAAGCGCCGAACGCGGTTTTTTTGCCTGCCGACAGGGAGCATTACTCCGAGGTTTCCTCGCGCATAATGGATTTGCTCCGCGAATTCTCGGAAAAGTTCGAGCAGGTCGGCATTGACGAGGCGTATGTGGATGTTACCCGGCAAAGCGGCGGGAGCTTTCCGGAAGCCAGAAAAATTGCTGAAGGGGCGAAGAAAAAAATTCTCGAGGAGGAGAAGGTGACCTGCTCCGTCGGAATAGGGCCGAACAAATTGATTGCGAAAATGGCTTCTTCCGTGAAAAAACCGGATGGCCTGACGGTGATTGCGCCTGCACAAGTAACCGATTTTCTGCGCTCAAAAAGGATTTCTGACCTTCACGGGGTAGGAGAAAAAACAGCCGAACTGCTTAAGGAAAAGGGGATAAGCAACATTCCGCAGCTGGCTCAGGCAAACGTTGCGGAACTGCAGGGGCTGTTCGGCGAGAACCGCGGCAGAATAATCCGTGAAAAGGCGCTTGGAATGGACAATAGCGAGGTGGAGGAGCGTGAGAAGCAGCAGTATTCGCGCATCGCAACCCTCAAGGAAAATACCTCCGATTGTGAAAAAGTTTTTTCGGAATCAAAGGCGCTTGCCAGGGACCTCGCGGAAAAGGCCCTCAAGAACAGGGTTTCGTTCAAAACCGTTTCAATAATCCTGATTTCGGACAAATTGGAAACCGTGACGAGAAGCAAAACTCTCGAGGCCGCGACGCAGGAAGAGCACAAAATAATTGATATTGCGCGCGAATTGTTCACGGAATTTTTTGCGGCGCAAAAAGGGTTTGTTGCGCGCAGGTTCGGGCTTCGCATAAGCAATTTTGAGGAACCCAGAAAACAGAAGAGCCTTTTCGATTTTTGAAAAAAAAGTTTTCGGCGGAGAAAAAAAATATTTCCGCGCAAAAATTCATGAATTCTTTTCCGCCATGTCGCCGATAATGGGCAACTTGTATTTTTCCTTGCTGTAGGCTTTGTACATCATTAATATCCAGAGCACAAGGGCTCCAAGGCCTACGAAAGGCAGGAGAATCCACCCTATTATGGTTATAGTGAGGATTATGTTCAGCACTATCACACCGATGAAAAGTATTGTGGACTGCATTGCGTGAAACCTGATGAACTTGTTGTCCTTCTCCATGAGAAGAAGTGCTATTCCCGTTATTGGGCCCAGCAGGTATGCCACCGCGCCCGCAACGTTCTCCTCTAAGCCGATGGACGTTTTTGCTGTTGTTGCGTTAGCCATAAGTTTAACCTCCTTTCAAGTAGTTGTTGTATAAATCAGCGGTTTTGTGTTTTTATTTGTATGCGTTGGAGGTTTTGATACCAAAAACAATTTTTGAAGCCGCTTAATAGCCCGGCCCGGATTTGTGGCAGGCACTAATTCAAAGCAGTTTCAGGAATTCTTCCCTTGAAAGCCCGGTTTGTTTCAGGATGGAAAGCAAGGTACCTGGGACAATAACAATGTGGTTCGGGACAACCGCCCTCCTGAATGGCTCCTTACTTTCCCTTAGAATGAAATGCCCGCCGGTCTGATGGTCAACCTCGAACCCAGCTTTTTTCAAGGCCTTTATCACTTTGATGCCCGACAGAACCGGCAGTTTCATCAAAACCACTAAATCCAAAAAAACTGAAAATAAAAGAAACCGGAATAATGTCAGGCTACCGAAACGGCATCGATTTCCACTTTTCTTTTGAACACTTTTTCTTCAGGATGTTTTTTTATGCTCTCCAAATAACCCTTGATTGCGTCTTTAATGTTCTTGAGAGCCTGAGCCCTTGTCTTGCCCTGGGAAACGCATCCGGGCAGAGCCGGGATCTCGGCAACATACCAGCCTGTTTCTGCATCCTTGGCCAAAACAACTTTGTACTCCATATAAACCATAGAGATTAGCGCATCCGAACTTTTTATAGATTTGTTTTGGGAATAAAAAAAGAAAGGCTGCCTGAATAGCGGGTTATAGACAGCGTCATTTTTGGTTACTGTCCGTTGTAGAAGTTCTACTCTCGGTAACCTTTTACCGATACAATTTTTGCACCTTCCAATAAATAGTCATCCAAATATTGCCCTCCAAATGTCTCGTTTGTTTTGTACTGTGGTATTTTTGTTGTATTGCTAAGGTCAAATATGAATGAAAAATTTATACGCATTTTCTCTCCAATTGTTCCGTCTGAGGAAATGTTTTGCTTATAAGCACTTAGTTCGGGAACCACTGGGTTGGAGCCACAATATAAGTAATTGATATTTTCACCTGTAGATTGACCCATATGGCATAGATAACTTCTAATATCATTTCCTTCAGTTGTGAATATCCACCCATTCTTGTTTTTGTGTGAAGGGAACACAAGGAATCTTCCTCCAGTTTGTCCTTCATGTATTTCATAGTTTTCTAAACCATAGTATTGCAATGTTTCTTCATTAGAAGATGCTTGCTCAGGGGCAATTCCGGAATTAAGTTGTTGAGTACCATCTGGTTGATTTGGCTGGGTACTAATGCATCCAAAAAATAAAAATAAAACTACTAAGTAAAATGCCGACTTCATTGTTGCATTATGCAAATATGCTACTTTAAGCTTTTGCATTATTATACTCATCCAACGATTTAAGAAATTACGTAAAAGAATGCTCCAAATCCAACAATGTCTATAACCCGCTGCCTGAATAGCCCCGCCCGGATTCGAACCGGGGTCTCGACCTTGCTCCATTCTTCTTAATTTTTAAATCAAAAATCAACTTTAGAATCCCAGAGGGTCGAATCCTTGGCCACTAGACGACGGGGCTACTAAAACGTTCTTATTAGCATCAGTTAACTTGGCTAATTTGACTGGATGCCTGAAATTAATCAATCTGGCAAACTTTAAAACACTATCCTTAGAGCGCAGTTCCACGGTATATAAGGGAAGGAATTTCTCCGCTTTAAGCCATTGCCCGAACTTCGTTTCAATCCCAATAGAATTTAGCAACAATCTCACTTGGTCAATTATAACCTTGCTGGTACTAGCATACTTGACATAGCCTCTTTTAGTTATTGTTCCATCAGTGTCAAACAAGCCCTGCAAAAAAGCTTTTTTGACTTCAATAGCCGTTGAATCTAATAGATTTTGAGGAACAAATATCCTGCTGCTCTTGAACCCATTGCAAACTCCAAAATAGCTTCTCAAAAACCAATGAAATACTTTGGAACAACACAATGAAACATAACAATGCTCACTGGAAAGACGATGTATTTGGACTAAATCCAATTCCTTTCTAATTATACTGTCATAGAGTGCTCGATGCTCTAAATTATCAAAAAACACTGCAACTCTCCAGTTACCTTTTTCATTTGAAATATTTCCTGCAAGAGAGCCATCACCAAGAATCACACCCACACAATAAGCCAAGTCAGGCGAAATCTCTTTTGGAAACCTTAATTTATGCGGAGAATACTTGCAGCTTAGAAAAATTTCCTTTGAATCTATTCTTTGAACCATTTCCTTACGAAAATTCTCATTACAAAGATTGAGAGTTTTATTTAAGTTCGCAAGAGAAATTGGCCTTCTGCCAAGTGTCCATTCCTTGGAAGCGTGATAACTTACCCCAATCAAACGTGACACTTTTGGCGCTCCGCCTAACCTCAAAGCAATATCTTTTACTTCGGGAGCAATTCCATGCAACATTACATCGTTTTTTAGCCAATCAGACGGAGCATCAAAAATCGATAGTGAATTCTGCATGCAAGAATCACGCTTTGCGCGCTTTAAATAACTTTGAGGGTTCATTGCCGGTGCGCTCAAACAACCACCTGAGCAAAAGTATAGCCGGCAAAAAATATTGCCGTATGAGAGCCGAAATCAATCAAACGCTCATCTGCTGTCAGCATATATAGCCCAAACGGAGCAACGCAAATCAAAGCCATGAAAAAGAAGGGAATCATTACAAATCCCCTCCAAACTGACTGAGAATCCAGATTTCCCTGTCAGAGAGAAACTCTGAATCTATTTCCTGGATTGCTTCCAGTTCTTCTATTGTTGGAATTTTGATTTGAACCATTCTTTGCCACCTCCGAAAAGAATGAATTTTTTCCGAAGACGGCTTGGGGCTTTCGCAGGCATTAAATCCTTTGCACCAAAAGCAAAGGTTCAGACGTGCGAAGGTTTAAGCCGAGAATGCCTAGACGTAGGAAAAAATTCGGCGGAGGTGTACTAGCTAGAAGTAAATCAAATTAGAAAAAACTATATTTTTTGCCCTGGCATTTGCCATCGCATATTAGAGTTCAACTTTTGGCGTTCCAGTTCCCTTTCATCCATAAATTTACCTAAAAAAGCAAACACACCTATGGAGAGTAAAATGCTTCCAGCTAGCATAGGAATTGAATCTGGTTGTGTGATGAGAAAACCGCCTATAATGGCAAACGCTATTGAGGCAGCATATGGATTATCAATATTTTTTGGAAATTCCATAGTATTACACTATTCAAATAAAATTTTTAAATTCTACTTTTGGCGGCTTTGCTAAGCCTTATTAACCAAAAAAGCCCTTAGTTTTGCGTATGGCCAAGCGCAACGAGAGCATCGAGGGGCTGAAGCAGATTGCCGCGAAAAACAAGCAGCACGAGCTCGAAAAAATTCTTGGAAACATGGTTGTGAAACTGCGCGAAATCGAGGAAATAAGGGCACAGATAGAAAAGGAGCAGTACAGCGGCGGCATCCCGATTGAAAAGTCAAGGGAAATGCTTGAGGAAATAAAGGTGCCGAGCCTCGCAATGATAATGGAAGAAAAAAAGAAGCGCTGATTCAAAATGCCACTAATTAATTCAGCGAGCGGAAAAACCGTTTCTAAAAATGTTCATTTTGCAAAAACTTTTTTTCAAAAATTTAAGGGTTTAATGTTTGAGCGCGCAGATAATTTTGATTACGCGCTCGTTTTTGAACTGCCCCGTGAAACGCGAATCGGCGCGAGCGTGCACATGTTCTTCGTTTTTTTTCCTATTGGAATAATTTTTTTGGATTCGGGGAAAAAAGTCGTTGATAAGGCTGTTTTGAAGCCGTGGATGCTGAATTATACTCCAAAGAAAGCCGCAAAGTATTTTGTCGAGCTACAGCCCGAAAAAATTTCAGAAATAAAATTAGGGGAAAAGCTTGAGTGGAAATAACAGGATAAATAAAAAAAGTTTCGGGAAAAATTTTCCCGAAAAATCATTGCGTCGTTCCGAGATTGAATTCCTGGCGCGTTCCGTCGGGGCCTATCAGTACCATTGAGACGTTTTTGCCATCCTTGTCGAAGTAGTACTCTACAGTGGCCTGGCCGTCCTCGGTATTCATTTGGTAGTTTGCTTTGCACCTTCCATCAGCCTGCACGCCTTCAATTGTATAGTTCGCATTTCCCTGCGGACCCGCTGCGTTCCATTGCGCTCCGGGAGTGCACCAGCCTGAAGTAAGGCCTGTATTTGTTGTGACCGTTGTGCCATCCGGGCCGACATATGTGCTTGTCCCGGGAGCTGCGCAGCCGGCAAGTACAACTAAAAGGGATAAAGTAGCAATCGAAAATAATGTTGTGTTCAATTTTTCACCTCCAAAAAAGCAATATAGAGATTGACGCCCTGCAGCTTTATAATTTTGACCATTTAGGAAGGATTAAAAAAAGTAACACCCATTATTCGTTGATTGACGAAGTGTGTGTTTGTGATGCCTCGAAAAGCCATTTTTGATTCGGAAAGAACAGCCGAAATGCTCGGCTGGGCAATCTACAGGCCAAAAAACAAGGTAAAAACGGTTTCTGAAAACGAATTGAGGGAGATTGCAGAGCTTGAAAACTCCGAAAGGCTCTACATTGTGAAGAGGCTGCCCGAACTGAGTTCAGCGGAGGCAGAACTCGCCGCTGAAATTACGCGCAGGTTCCTTGAATCAAAAGGAAAGAGGCGCGAAACAACACTGAAGCAGGAAATGGAGGAGCACTGCAGAAGCCTGAACATCATTCTTGACGAAAGGCAGCGGCAATACATGCCAATTCTTCTACATAATTGTGTTGCGGCTGCGGGAATCCTTTCCGAATTGCTCCAAGATGAAAACCTCGAGGAAATAGCGGTTACCGGAACAGGAAAAGCAAAACCGATTTTTGTTTTCGATTCGAGCTTTGGGTGGCTCGCAACCAACATTTACTTCTCCAGCGCGGACAAGGTTAGGCAGGTCGCGAACGCAATGGCATCGCACACAGGAAGAAGGATTACAATGCAGAAGCCATCACTGAACGCCGTCCTGAATGACGGCTCAAGAATGAACGCGTGCATCGAGCCTGCCGCATTCACGGGACCGACAATAACAATAAGGAAGTTCAGGAAGAGCAGGTTCACGCCCTCCAATCTTATTTCTTTGGGGAGCGTCGGGGCCGAAGAAATGGCTTTGCTCTGGATGGCGATGCAGAGCGACTGCTCAATACTGGTTTGCGGCAACACCGGCTCTGGAAAAACCACCCTGCTGAATTCTCTCCTGAACTTCGTGCCAAAAAACGAGAGGATTGTTTCCGTGGAGGAAACGCCCGAAATAGTTGTTCCGCATCCGCATTTCGTGAAGCTCAGCACGGTTGATGGAATCGAGATAGGCATGCAGGAACTCATAGTGAATACGCTCAGAATGAGGCCGGACAGGGTAATTGTGGGAGAAGTCAGGGAAAAAGGCGAGGCAAAGGCATTCATGGACACAATACTCGCGGGCCAGGGAAAGGGCACTTACGCAACTTTTCATGCACAGTCCGCCCTTGAAGCGGTCGCAAGGTTGCGGGCATTAGGAATACTCGAAATTGATGCCGCATCCATAGACCTCATAGTGACGCAGAAAAGATGGACGGAAAAACATGGCGCCAATTTTCTGGAGCGGAGGGCGCTTGTCGAAATATGCGAACCGCAAATCGTGAAAGGCGGGCTTTCGCTCAACAGGCTTTTTTCGGCGCACGGGTTCGGGAAAAAAGAAAAAGGAATTGTGCGCAAAAGTTCGCGCGTGAATGAAAAAATATGCAGGACTTTCGGCCTCGCGCCTGACGGAATCCGGAAAGAGATATCAAAAAGGGCGGAGTTCCTGAACAAAATTTCCGGAAAAAACTGGGGAGAATACCTTGATGAAATCAATGGATACTGCAATTCGGAAACTTGAACAGGATTTGCTCTCACTCGGGGAAAAAAAACCCGTAAAGGGATACCTTGCGGGCGCCGCAAAAATTTCTGTGCTCGCATTCATTCTCGCGTGGCTGTTGTGGAACCTGTTTTTTTCCGCGCCGGTTGAAGGGATTGCATTCTCCGCGCTCTGCGGCACGTGCGCATTCGTTTTTATTTTTGGCAGGCCCAAAGCGCGGCTTGAAAGGAAGGCAAGGTTGATTGAAAAGCACCTGCCTTTTGCACTGATGCAGCTGAGTGTGGAGCTCAACATCGGGATTCCGTTCGAAAAGGCGCTTTCCTCGATTGCCGAATCAGATTATGGCGTCCTTTCAATTGAACTCAAAAGGGCGCTTATAGAGTCAAGGTCCGGCGTTTCAGTGACGGAAGCCCTTGCCAGGATGTGCGAAAGGAACCGCTCGAGGCTCTTGTCAAGGAGCGTTGCGCAGCTCGCCTCCATTTATGAGAAGGGCGGAAAGAAGGAACCCGGAGAGGCCATAAGGAGCCTTGCAAAGGAACTGCTTTCCAGGCAAAAGGCGGAGGCAAAGGAATTCTACGGAAAAGCCGCGGTTTACTCGCTCGCATTCATCGTGGTTTCCGCCATTGTTCCTGCGCTGTTCCAGGCATTTGTAATGGTTGGAAGCAGCTTCATGGAAACGGGCTTTGAGCCGGAACAAGTGCTTCTGATTGTTGCATTATTATTCCCGCTGACGGACGCGCTTCTCCTTTTCTCCATAAAGGCGAGGATGCCGGAATCCATGAGGCAGTGAAAATGGGAAAAAAAGAGTTTGCGGAAATTCTTGGCGCAATAAACTACGGCGGCGGGCTTAGGGGTTTTCTGGGCTTATCGGTTTTTCTGGGGGCGGCACTTTCTTTGGCCGTGCTTTACCTTGGATTGTTCGTGCTGAAAAGTGAAAAGGTAAGTGTGGCCTCGGTTCTGGCTTTTTTTGCGCCCCTTGTGCTGAACTATTTTTACTGCCTGCATTTGTTCGAGCAGAGGAAAAAATCCATTGAGGATGCGGTTCCTGACATGTTGCTGCTCGCCTCCTCGATTCCGGAGGGAACGAGGCAGGACAAGACGCTGGGCTTCATGGCAACGCACTCGCCGAGCCCGCTGAGGGAAGAGTTTTCGGCGGCGGAAAGGGAAGTGGAAGCCGGAATGCCACTTGAACAGGCATTTGAAAAAATAAAGGCGCGGAACAAATCCGCTTCGCTTTCAAGGGCGATTGATTTGATAACGAATTCATTTATTTTGGGAGGAAAGATGCAGAGCATTTTCCGTGAAACCGCAGAGGACTTCATGGAAACCAACGCAATCATCAGGGAGAGAACAGCCAACGCGGCAATTGAGAAGTACACTCTTTTGTTTGCAGGGGGATTAGTGGTGCCACTCATACTCGGCCTTGTTTCGGGAATGGTTTCAGGCCTCGATTTTTTGGCCGCTTCCGGAATCGGCATCGGAGCAGGGGAAGAAGCGCGGAAAAAGCTTTTTGATTACGCGCTCCTCGGGAACGTCATTTACATCATTGAATACGCGGTGATTGCCTCGGCTTTCGTTGCCTTCACGGAGAACCAACAGCGGAAAGCTGTTGTGTACGCATTCTTCCTTGTTCCGTGCGGGCTGGTTGTGTATTTCCTCGGGAGCGGGTTTTCATTGTAAGCAACCCTTTCGCCGGTTCGCCCTGTCGGGTGCAAGGGGAGCGAGTACCATCTTCGCTTGGGCTCGATAGTAAGAACTGCACTGCCGGAGGCGTGCGCCCCCCCCGCC
>JBBSVV010000011.1:0-6020 GCA_038046625.1 archaeon
TTTTCGAGAATCGTCGCGTCCCCATTATTGCTCCTCCCTTCATTCCCACTCAATCGTGGCGGGTGGCTTGTGTGTAACGTCAAGCATCACAGCTCCGATGCCCTTCACTTCAAGCACTTTTTCAACCATTTCATTCAGGATGCTTTCCCCGATGCGCGCGAATTTTGCGGTCATCGCCTCTTTTGAATAAACAGGCCTTAAAACAATGCCCTCGCCTTTTTTGTTGAAGTCAATCGGCAGAAGCACAACAGGGAACTGCCAGATTTCGTTCAAAAGCCCCTTTTCCTCAACCAATCGCATTATGCGCGCGTCCGCCTCCTTGAGCCTTTCCGTTCTCTCAACCGAAAGGTAGGCCTTTTCAAGCTTCATCGAGCTGATTTTTCCGGGCTTCAAAAGGCAAACCACGCGGTTTACCGAGTCAAAGGAATTCGTGATTTTTGTGGAGAGCCTTTCCAGTGCGGCGTAATCCAATGCGCCCTCGACAAGAACGGCGTTGCGATAAGTCCTGCTGTCCCCCTGCACGCCAACGGATTTTATCGGCAGCAATTTTGCCTCATAGCCCTCTGCAGTTGCGAGCGTGTTTATTTTTTTTTCGAGTTCCGCATCGGCCTTCTGTTTTCCGTCGCTGCACAGAATCCTTATTGCAAGGCCGGGGCCTGGGAACGGATGCCTGTTCACGAGCGCTTCCGGCAAGCCCAACAGCCTTCCCAATTCGCGGACCTCATCCTTGTACAATTGGTTCAAAGGTTCTATGACACGGCCTTTTTGGATCATCTGCATTATTATGGGGGCGCGGTTGTGGTGCGTCTTGATTTTGTTCGAGTTTTCCGTTCCCCCTGTTTCAATCGTGTCAGGATAAATTGTGCCCTGGCCGATCAGCCACGTTTCAGTGTCAAAATTAAGGTTCCCGAGTTCCTCCAAGGCGACATCAATGAAAAGCCCTCCGATTATGTTCCTTTTCTCCTCGGGCTCATAAATTCCCTTCAAGGCGCGGATAAATTTTTTTTCGGCACGAGCCACGTGTATTTCCGTTACGCCCAGTTTTTCCAGCTCCTCTTTTACAAGCAGGCTCTCGTTCTTGCGCATGAAGCCTGTGTCAACGTGCAATGCGTGTATTCTCCCGGAGCCCAGGGCCCTGTTGAGAAGCGCCAGGCAAACCGTGCTGTCCACTCCTCCAGACAAAAGCAAAAAAACGTTTTTGCCCCCGACTTGCGCCCTTATTTCCACGGATTTTTTCTCCAAATAATTCTCCATGCTCCAGTTTTTCTCCGCCCCGCATATGGAAAAAATGAAATTCGAAAGCATTTGCATGCCGAATTCCGTGTGGGAAACCTCCGGATGGAACTGCAGCCCGAAAATCTTTCTTTTCACGTCGGCAATTGCGGCATACGCGCAATCTTCTGTGCCTGCCTTTCCCTCAAATCCCTTGGGCAGTTTTTGCACCTTGTCCCCGTGGCTCATCCAGACATTGAATTCGCGCGGCAGGCCCTCAAACAACGCGCTGTCTTCAATCCTCAGCATCGCATTTCCGTACTCGCGCACTTTGCCGAGCTCAACCTTTCCGCCGAGCTCATGCGCAACGAGCTGCTGGCCATAGCACAGCCCCAGAATCGGCACCCCCCAAGAAAAAATTTTCGGGTTGAACGCAACCGCATCCTTTTCGTAAACGCTTTTCGGCCCGCCGCTCAGGATTATGCCTTTGGAATTTTTCAGCTCTTCCGAATCAGCGGTGGGCGCCATTATTTCCGAGTAAACCCCGAGTTCGCGAATCCTTCTAGCAAGCAAATGAGTGTACTGGCTCCCGAAATCAAGCACTATTATGCGATTGGCTTCGTCCATATAATTGTGAGCGCTTAAAGGTATTTTAAACATTCCCCGTGCAGCTCCAAAAATGCCGGGGTTTTATTATTCCGTACCTTCAACCTCGCCAACACATTCCTTGACGAGTGAACTGAACTTTATTTCGTAGCATGAGAGCACATGATTTTCCTTCACCGCATACTCCTTGTAACAGTAGTCCTTTCCGGTGTAAGGAAGTCTCTGCATCCTCGCCCTCTGGGCTTCGGCGCAGATGCTCGGCGCGGAATACTTGGAGGCTATTTCCGCAAAGCACGTGTAATAAGGCTTATCGGTCCTTATTGATTCGCAAACCGTGTAATCGCCCTTCGCCAGCGCAACCGCGGAATAGCAGGAATCCCTGTCGGCGATGTCGCTGATTTTTTGGCATATTTTTTCATCCTGCTTCAGTGAAGCCAATTGTGCAAAGCAACCGCTCCTCTGTTTCGGGTCCGAGGTTATGCTTTCGCATGTTTTTTCGTCCGCCTCATTCTTTGCCGCATTGTAATAGCAGTCGTTCCTTAGCACCAATTCCGAGGACTGCACATTCGCGCAGTTGGCCGCGGTGACATTTGCATCTATCCCGGTTTCCACACAAGCCGTTGTTTTATCGTTCGTGAGCTCGTAACAGTTTGCAATGCTCCCGCCTTTAGTGCCCACCCAGTAATTGCAGTTGTTTCCCGAAGCCTCGTCGCTGAAATTGCAGTCAATTCCCCCGGAAGGCTTGTTTGTTGCATTCGAAAAGCAGTCCGCCCTCCTGGCTGTTTCGAGCAGCAATGCGCATGACTCGCCGTTCGGCTTGCTTGAAACACCGTAATAGCAGTTGTCCCTGATGAATTTTCCCGCTTCTTTTCTCGTGCTGACTTTTGCGCACGCCGAATCATTTTTTGCGAGCTTTGCGGTTTCCACATAGCACGGGTCCCTCACGGCGGGGTCAAAAATCAGGGCGCAGTACTCGGGATTTTTTTGGGCTTTCGCCACGCTGCTGATGCACGTGTCCTGGTCCGGTTGTGAGGGGATTTTCTGGCACGCCTCAACGCTATTGCCCTGTGCCGCGGTGTTTCCGAAGCACCTTGCCTGTATGTCCGGGTTCTTTATTTTTTCGCAGTAATCAATATTTTTTGCGGCCGATGCAACCTCGTAGTAGCAGTTGTCCTTTGAAAGCAATTGGAGGCTCTCGCACGGCTCTGCATTCTTTTCGGATTTTGCGAGATTGGTTAAGCACGAATCCTTTTTTGCCTGCGTTGCTTCCTTGAGGCAGATGCTTATTTTATCCCTGAGTGCCTGCTGCGCGGTTGCATTCGCGTTGCCCGAGGCAGTGCCATTGTTGTTCGTGCCCTGCGGCTGCGCATTGTTGTTTTCCGCGATTCCCGGAATGCCTGATTTTTTTTCCACACAGCCCGCAACAATTATCAGCCCGAAAATCGCGGGGATCAGGAACACAAGAACAGCCCTGTTCATGAGTAAATCAATCGGCTTTCATGTATAAATAGGTTGTGAACAACCCAAACAATCCACGTCATTTATGGCGTGATATTTGTACGTGGATTGTTTCCGTTGACGGTTTTCCATGATGCCCGTTGGGGACCCGCCATTTATGGTGGTGGGTGTCATAACCCGCCCGATTATTTTGTTTTTGCCCTGTCAGGTTTTATGGTGACCGCACTTTTTTCAAATTTTTCCCCGCCTTTTCCGTAACGGCGCTCCCAACAGGATCACAGAAAGCTTTATATACCCTGGGCGGAGCAATATACTAATTGTGGTATCATCCACAGTGAGCCTAATCCCGATTTCTAACATAAAATCTTAGCAGGAAAGGGGTGCTTCGAAAAGCACCCTGAAATTCTCTCTATTTTTTAATTCCGGTTTTCCTGTTTTTCAAAGTTCAAAAAGAAAGCCTTAAAAAGCCGGAAAGCCTTAAAAAATCAGGGAAGTATAATTATAACAGTAAAGAGTGAACCTTGTGGCAAAAGTAAATCCTGTGTTGATCCTTGTTGTAATTGCGGTACTGCTTGCGGGAGTTTATTTTTTTGTTTTGCAGAAGCCAAGCCTGGGTAATGAATTCGGGTCTTTTTCGGAATCATGGATTTCTAGGGGCATAAGCATCAGAACTCCGCATGAGCAGTTTCAGGAACTCCTGAAATACGACGTCGAACAACTCTCAGCAGCAAGGGGCAAAATATCCGATTTTTCCTCGAAAACAAGTTCGCCTGAAATGAAAGTGGTTGCGCAATATTACCTTGCTTTGTTTGATTCCGCCTTGAGCGCGAAAGAATTGTCCGATCTGAGCGACCAGGTCTCGAACTCCAATGACTCGGCCTGCAATTTGCTTCCGAAATATTCCCAGATTTCAAGCCTTTCACAGGAACTCGGGCAGAATGCAGAATATGTTGAATTGATTGCGAACCAGCTCCGTTCCAGCTATCCTGAAGTTGCGGCAGAACTGAACATAAACACCACCGGCGCCGATTTTGGGGAAATCAAAAACAGGCTTCAGCTCCAGAGCGATTCTTTCGACTCAATTAAAGGATTTTGCGGGGCGATGCAATGAAAAAATCAGTTCTGTTTTTTTTGGTTCTCGCGTTTTCCTCGCTGCAATTCGCTTCCGCCGCAGATCCGCAGTATTATTCCGGCACCAACATCCAGATAAATGAAGTGACTGTTGGTTACGAAGGTTCATGGCAATGGGGCGAGGACAAGTACCACACCTACCCTCTGCAGATGGTTATTGAAAGGAACTTAATGAGCCTTCAAGAAGAGTTCAAGTTCGATCTTGACAATGCTGCTGAGCGTTCCATACTTCTCAATTATCTGGGCCATCTTTATTCTATTTCAATGGTGCGTTCTCCTGCAGGCGGAACCGATGTTGTGTTCACTGTTACGAAAGACGGAAAGCCCTGCAACCAGAGCAATGGGCGCACAATAAAAACTCTGCCGAACAACAGCAATGCCGATGTTGGTGACTTCAAGCAGGTCTGCGGGATAGGATTCCAAGCAAACTGGGAAACCCTTGCGCTTGAAACCGATGTTTCGGTTGAAGAAATATACTTCACCGGCCAGGAAGTCCAGAACAATGTAAAGCAAACAGCTGATTATCTGGCGACAAACAATCTGAACGCGATTGTTTCAGCCCTGGAATCATCAAAAAGCAAATTCAGGATTGCGGACATTTCGAATCCGAATGATGTCGTAATAAACCAGGTATATTCTCACAGGCTTTACTCCAAACCCACCAGTCTTGACGAGGAAAGCTCCGGAAAAGAGAATGGCCTCGTGATTTCAAACAATGGCGAAATACTTTACGTTGTCTTCATAAATGACCAGTTTTCAAACGACTTTTACGTTGCAAAGCCCAGCACAAGCAAAAAGGTTACTGATTACAAATTGTGGTCAGAGCTGAAAAATGATGCCATATTGAACTGGCAGACTGTTCAAAGGGATAAGCTCTCGACAATGCAGGAAATAGAAAAATGGCTCGGTAGAGGCGCAACAGGCGTCGGAGCCGCGGGAGCCGCAACAGAAAGTGCTTACCTTATTGGATCAACAGGAGTCTGGGCTTTCGGAGCAGGTTTAAATCTTACTGTCCTCGGCACAAGCGCGCTTGCCACCCAAGCAGGCACAACAATGATGTCCATAGGAACTACTGCCGCCGCCGCTTCGGCTCATGCCCCCGGCCTGGCGGGAGGAACTTTCGCTGGAACATCATTGACCGCAATAAGCATTACTCCCGTTGGCTGGGTTTTGCTCGGCACCGCAGCGGTTGTCGGGGGAGGATACACTGTATACAATTTTACGGTTGCTGACGATTACGGCTACGATGACGGCAGCCTGCTCCTGAACATAGATTCCGAGCTTTTTTCCCTCCGCAATGAGGCAAAAATAAACTTTGCATTGATCAGGGATCCAGACTTTGTGCCTACGCAAACAGCACAGCTCAGCAATGGCGTAGTTGCGATAAAGTTCATTGACCTCGACAGGCTGAAAGAAAAAACAAAGAATTATAACGGCGGCAACGGTTATGGTATTCAGGAAATCCTGAGGGGAAGTTACATTACCGATTCCGAAGGCGTTCGCTTGGACACTATAGCCAACTCAAAAAGCCTTGATTCGGCGAATGATACAATAACTTTTTCCGGGTTCGAAAAAGGCAAAACCTACCAGCTGTGGGTTGAATTCGATGACTA
>JBBSVV010000011.1:6120-16830 GCA_038046625.1 archaeon
TTTCCGGGTTCGAAAAAGGCAAAACCTACCAGCTGTGGGTTGAATTCGATGACTATGAACCATTGAAATACGCCGACTTTACTGTCGATGACACGGCATTCCGGGGTGGTGCGTGATGAAAAAATCCGCAGCTATTTTGCTCACACTCATAGTATTTTCTTCGCTTGCATTTTCAGTCCAGCAGCTTACCGTTTCGGCATCAAACTCCGTTTGGGATAACCTTGTCCCGAAAAACAAGGACTTCAAGTTTGAAATTGCGGGCCAGAATGAATTCGCGAAAGGCACCCTTGGAAAAGTATCCTTTAACTATGACTACTCTAAACTCTCAAGCGCACCGGTGCATGCAATAATATATTTGGAGAAAAAAGGCGCAACAACAATACAAATTTACAATAACCTTTCTGCCGAAACCTCGAAATCCGGCCTTGAAATAGACCTTTCAAAAATCCAGAATCTTGGAGAAGGGACCTATGCCGCCAGGATGTCAGTGGATATCGCTGGGAAGGCAAGCGGAGTAAATGCAGATAAAAAAATAATTATTTCAGCTTCCGGTACAACTGTAAATCCAAGTTCCATAAACTGCAATTCAATCATGGAGTGCCTCGCCGTTGCCGACATTCAGTTGGCTTCAAACCTCCTGGGCAAAAAAAAAATTTTGATTGACACAACGACAGGCGGAACAACATCAGGAACAACTACAGGTACTGGCTCAACTGGATTAGGGACAACAGCAACGGGCTCAACCGGCAGCGGCACAACAGGATCAGGAACAACACCGGGAACAACCCCAGGTACAGCTTCTTTGATATGGAAAGAAGGAATAACCGCAACCGTATTTTCCGACATAGTTACCGCAACAGGAAGAAGCTGCGCATCAGGCTTCTGCGTTGCTTTGCCCTCAACCTCCGCAACAAACAGAACCGTTGAGGTGTGCAATTCAACCAAATGCGCAACGTCAAAGGTCTTGGATGTGGGCCCGTGGTGCGTACGTGACGACGAATATGTTTTTGGCTCATCAACCCCGTTTGCGGAAAAGAACAAAGGCTCTTACCTTGACGACCTCTCCGGCAACCCCGAGTGCGTTTCAATATATGCCGGTACACGGTACAAGAGCAACGGCGCCGGAATAGACCTTTCCACAGACCTTGCCAACCAATTGGGAATCAATGGCCTCGGAACAGTAAAGTGGCGCTTCACTTAAAACGCGTGAACAATTCACGTGAACATTTTCTGGTGAGAATCGTCCTGCTGCGGCTGCCTGAATATTTTCTTCACGGCCTCATCAAAATCGCTTTTTGAAATCTTTTTCCTGTTCTTGCGCAAGGCAAACATTCCGGCTTCGGTGCAGATGCTCTTGATGTCCGCCCCGGTTAAGCCCTCTGTTTTTTCCGCCAATGCCGAAAGGTCAATTGAACTGTCCAAAGCCATTTTTGCCGAGTGAATCCCGAAAATCTTTGTCCTCGCGTTCCTGTTCGGGGCCGGAATCTCTATTATGCGGTCGAAGCGCCCCGACCTCAAAAGCGCCGGGTCGAGCATGTCAATCCTGTTCGTTGCGCCTATAATTTTCACTCCCTTGACTTCATTGAAGCCGTCCATTTCCGCGAGCAGCTGCATCATTGTCCTTTGTACCTCGCGGTCGCCGTTTGCCGTGGCAAAGCGATGCGAACCAACCGCGTCAATCTCGTCTATGAAAATTATCGAGGGCTTTTTTTCCTTCGCAAGCTTGAACACGTCGCGAACCAGTCTGGAGCCCTCGCCTATGTACTTCCTCACCAATTCAGAGCCTGAAAGGGAAATGAAAGTGGAGTTAGTTTTGTTCGCAACGGCTTTCGCGAGCAAAGTTTTTCCCGTTCCGGGAGCGCCGTGCAGCAAAACCCCGTTCGGCGCCTCAATGCCCAATCTCTCAAAGCTTTCCGGCTTCAGCAAGGGCAGAATTACCGCTTCCTCGAGTTCAAGTGCCTCCTTTTCGAGGCCCCCGATTTCAGTGAAAGTGACTTTCGGCTTTTCAATTACTTCCATTGCGTGCACACGCCAGTCCTTTGAATCCGGCAAAACATCCGTAATCACCAAGCTGCGCTGGTTCATGGCAACCCTCTTGCCGATTTCGACATTTTGCTCAAGGCTCTTGATTATTTTCACCTGGAACTCCATGCCGTTGCTGTTCTTCACAACCGCAGTTCCGTCGGCAAGCACATCTTCAATAACCCCGACAACCAAAGGAGGTGTCTTGAGATCGCCGAGCTCCTTCCGCATCCTTTCAATTTCCAGCTGCAACTGGTTGAGGCGCGCGGTGCCAATCTGCTTCTCGGTTTCCATTGTCCTGAGCTGTTCCTCAATGGAGAAAACATAGTCGTAAATGTCGTAGGAGCCGCTCTTTTTCACGTTGGCTTCTGCCATAAGGTTCGCCTCATTAGTCAATAACCTTTCTGAAGAAGAAACTTTATAAACAATGCTATCCAACTCTTTCATTTATGGCTGATTTTGCGCTTATTGCGGTTGCTTTCCTGGTTGTTTCGGTCCTCGTCACTTTCCTCATAAAAAAATTCACGAAAAATGACACGTATTTTGTAATCAGCCTCATAAAAACCAAGAAGCCCATTGCCCTATTTGACAAACTCGCGAAAAACCGGAAACTGCTTGATTTTTTCGCGCTCGCAGGGCTGGTAATAGGTTTTGGCGCGATTGCAATCGACTTCTGGTTCGGCAGGAAGCTTTCTAAGGCAAAAAGAACCGCGCTTTTTCTCGCGTCCTTCCTGTCCCTTTCGCTGTTCATGGTTGCATTGGACTATTTTTTCGGCGGCGCGCTCTCATCAAACATTTTTGTGGGGCCATTTTACCTTCCGCTCGTTATTTCGTTCGGCCTCATGGGGCTCTCGGGCTTCACTCTAATGCTTCTCGTGGCGCAGGCATCCGACATTGTTTCGAAATATTTGTTGGGCATCAGGAGCTGCCCCGCAGTCGCGCCACTGATTCCGGGTGTTCAGCTTCCGAACGTTCCTATAAGCCCGCCGCTCCACGCGTGGATTTCCCTGCTGATTATTCTGGTTGTGCACGAGGCAATGCACGGCGTTCTTGGAAGAAGGCACGGCTTCAAAATAAAATCAACAGGAATACTTCTCCTCGGTTTTCTCCCTATAGGGGCGTTTGTTGAACCTGACGAGAACCAAGTGAAGCGCGCAAAGGCCGAAAAGGTGCTGCCTTTCCTTGCTGCGGGGCCCATGGCTAACATTGTTGTAATGCTTTTCTCCATTGTGGTTGTTGTGGGTTCAATGGCTGCGGTTGTTCCGCTCACTAATAATTTTTACCCAGGGCTTCTGGACAATGCATTTACAGGAGTGAAAATAAGCGAGGTTCTTGAAAAAACCGAGTTCTGCGGCTCGGTTTTCCCGTCCTCAGCGTTCGGAAAATTCGAGACAGGGGACACAATAAAAGAAGTGAACGGCGTTGCGATAACCGGGCCGAGGCAGCTCGTCGAACAGCTCCAGAAAAACCGGCTCATGCCAAAAACTTTTTTGCTTGAAAGGAACGGGCAGGAAATTGAAATGGCGCTGCAGCCGAATGCGCTCGGCCAGTTCGGTTTCGTTCCCGAACCCATAAGGAATGAATCGCTGCAGGTCCCCGAATCCTATTCAGCGTATGCCACTGCGGTTGATTTGTTTGTCGAGTTCTTCTTCTGGCTGTTGTTCCTGAATTTCTCGGCGGCCGCACTCAATTTCCTTCCCATGAGCCCTTTTGACGGCGGGCGCATGGCAAAAATATTGTTCGCGCCTTACATTTCATTCACGGGAAAAACAAAAGAGCAGAGGCAGAAACTAATCGGCAAATTCTTTTTGTTTTTGGTGCTCGCGCTCTTCATAATCAATGCGTTGCCGCTGTTCTTCTAACACCTTTTTCTTTCCTTTAACAAGGAAAGAAAAAGCTGTACCAAAAAGAAAGGTGTAAAAAAGAAAAGGAACTGCTCTGCTGTGCCAAAAAGAAAAGTGTAAATTCTGTGCGAAAAAAAGAAAAAGAAAGTAAAGGCGAAAGCCGCCTTTACCTCAAATAATCCAGGTCGAATGGGTCCTTGTCAACCCCGGAGCTCCTTCCGCTTCCTTTTCCGGCCGCTGCCGAACTTGGCCCCTTGATGTACGGGCTGGAGACTCCTGTGAAGATTGTTATGACCTCAATCTTGTTCTCGAATGTCGGGTCAACCCTCGAACCCCAGATGACAGTTGCTTTAGGATCGATTCTTTCCGTGAGCATTTCTCCAATCTGGTTGGCTTCTCCGAGAGTCAAATCAGGGCCCCCGGTTATGTGGATGAGCGCTCCTGTTGCTCCCCCGATGTCGACATCAAGGAGTGCGTTCTTCAAAGTGTCTTCGACAACATCATTGACTCTGTCGACTGACTTTGATTCGCCAACAGCAATCACTGAAAGGCCCTTGTTGCTCATTATTGAGCGCACGTCCGCGTAGTCGAGGTTGATGAGCGAGGGCTGCGTGATTGTTTCTGTTATTCCGCGCACTGTTCTCGCAATCACTTCATCGGCCACCTTGAATGCATCCTGGATCGGGAGGTTAGGCACCAATTGCACGAGCCTGTTGTTGTCAATTACAACTACAGTGTCCGTGACTTCGCGCAATGATTCGATTCCCTCCTCAGCCTTGATTAGCCTTGCTTTTTCAAGCGCGAAAGGATAGGTTACTATTGCAATTACTATTGCACCCTGTTCCTTCGCGATTTCCGCTATGATTGGCGCGCAGCCTGTTCCTGTTCCCCCGCCCATTCCCGCGCTTATGAACAGCATGTCAACTCCGTCAAGGATTTCTTCCAAGGCGCTTCGGGATACTTCTGCCGCCTTTGCGCCTATTTCGGGGTAACCGCCTGCCCCCAAACCGCGTGTTACCGACTTTCCTATTAGTATCTTGGTTAGTTCATCGCTGATTATTGCCAGGTGCTGCTTGTCCGTGTTTACTGCAACAAGCATTGCTCCCGCAACACCCATATTTGCGAGCCTGTTGACTGCGTTACAGCCGGCTCCTCCCGCTCCGATAACCATTATTTTCGGCGTTCCAAACTCCTCGAGCTTGTCATCCTTCTTCTCGGCGGCGGTATTCACTGCATTTTCCACTATAGACTTCATTGGTTTCACCCCATTTTTATCTGGCTTTTGTCATTTTCAACAGAAAAAAGCTTGATTCTACTATCATTGCTGCAAACCTCCTTAATATACGTTCACTTTTATGTATAGAACCCGCATAACGCTCCTTTTTACAACAGGTGCCGAAAACAAGCCCCTTTCCTTATGTAGAATTGTTAATTTTTTCATTTTTTGCCAAAAAATGTTAATATGGCTTAACATAAGCTCTTTATCGCAAAAAAAGTGTTAAAATCCTCTTGTATTGGATTTTGGGGCGTCTTTTTGCTTTATTTTCTCGTTTTTTTCCAATTTTTTTGGTGTTTTGGTTTTAAATAGTGGTTGCGCCCATTATATTTCGGGCTAGGTTGGGGAAGTAGCGGTACCCCTGTTGCCTGAAATCCCGCTTTAGCAGGAACCGAATCCCTAGGGGCGGTCAATTCTGGGCTGTAGCGCCAACCCTTTACAATGACCTTCTGTCCCTTGAGATTGCTTGGCCGAGCCAACCCCGTGAGGCCCGGAAGGGTGCAGCGGTAACTTTGCTTTTCAATGCTTAAGGCAAACGGAAGCAAGGACGGGCTTGGGTTAACGCTTCAGCTCCGGATTCGATCCACTTTAGGGAGTGCCCACTGCACTTTCACGCAGAATCTTTGATTCTGCTGGAACCTGCACTAAAAGAAAAGATGCCGGAGTCGACTAGCAAAGAAAAAGAACCGCCGCGCTGTACTTAGCTAATTAAAAGAGTGAAAGTTTTCAGGCGCCTACTCAAACCCGGTTTGTGTCATCCTGGCTATTTCCAAGATGAAAACATCCTTTCGCCTTTCATCCATCGGATACTTGCTGACTATTTTTAGTATGAAATTTCTTGACAATTCAGCGTACCTTTGTATGTATGCCCGGTCATAGGACTTGCCGTGTATTCCCAATTCCCTGAAGCTTGTCACAATCCACCTGTAGTCTTCAGACAATATCTTTGCCGCTTCCTTCGGGTTTCTCCAATCAATTTTCACTTCGGAAGCATATTTCAAATCAATTACCCCGATGCGCGACTTTGATGCCACGAGGTTCAGGAAGTGAGGGTGGTTATGGAGTATTCCAATTGAGTGCATTGTCCCGATAGTCCTTGCCGCTGAAGAGAGCAGTCTCCTCAACTGCCTGTTCGCGGAAGGATTCTTTCCTTGAATAGATAACAGTCTTCTTAACGCGCCCATCAGGCTATTTTCATAAACGCCTTTTTTTCTTGACCCAATCCTGGAAAAAGAAATAACTCCGGATTTCGATACACCGACTATTTCAGGCACTAATATCCCAGCCCTTGAAAGCCTCTTTGATATTTTCAGAATTTCATCCGGGGTGTTTGTGTCATGGGAAGTTCTAAGCGCAATGACCGGCCTTTTTCCCAGTCTCCCAAAAGACGAGTACCGAATAAAAGTCTTGCCCCTGGGGTCCCCGGCTTGTATTTTGCCCAGTAGCCGTGGCTCAGCATCCCTTCCGGAAAGCCTGTTTGCCTTTCCCCTTCTGATTACCATGAAGAAAATGTCCCGCGAATTATAAATTAGTTGCGTTCACTCTTTGTGCTTTTCCTTCAGCGCCTGCGCGTGCTTTTCTGCGGCCTCAAATGCCTTGCGCTCGTGTCCTTCCGCCTTGCTTTCGTGGCGCGCAACAAGCCAGTCTTCGAGAGCGCTTATGCCCGGAATTTTGCTTTTCCTGCGTCTCTTTTCCTCGGCAATTTTGCGGTGCTCGTCACGCTTCACAATGTTCTCCCTGAACTCGTTGTAATGCTTCTCCGGCAAACCAAATCACCTATATAGCACAGGAAAGCTTTTTTTCTTAATAAGCTTTTTCCCGCGCAAAGCAAGCCCCTCAGCAACCCCAAAATGGCCCCGCGGTGCTCAGGCGCTTTTTTTCAGCTTTTTTGCCGCAAACCCGATTCCCGATGCGTATAGTGCGGCAAGGTTTGCCGCCACAATGTTCGCAAAGAAAATGAACGTCGTGAAAACCGCAAAGGATGCGAACAGCCAGTAATAATTTGCGAGGAAGGCAAGGTATGGCACGCGCTCCGCAATGGAATCGAAGGTAACGAGCTGCTGCCCATTTTGCTTTTCCCTGATTTGCCGAACCAGTTTTTGCCTTGTTTCCGCGCTGTTTGTGCTCTGCTCTATAAGCGCCATTCTCTGCACGAAACCTTTCGACTCCGCGTCATTGTTGTCCCGCAGTGCTTCAAATTCCGGCGTTGAAATTATATCTGAAACCGATTGCTTCCGCGCGTTCAAAAGTATGTCCGCTGACTGCCCTGAAATCGCGTCAACATTTGCGGGCGAGTAAGCCATCCCCATTACCGCGTCCTTGAAGTCCTGCGAGCCCGCTTCATTGTTCGTGCCAAGGCCGAACGCAACCGCAACAAACAAAAAAATCCCAAAAATGAGGAAGCCTGTTTTTGCGGAAGCGTAGCCCGTCCTGTAAACCACTAATGTTTTGAACTCCTCTTTCTTCACAAAGCTGTATTGCACCGCAGCAATAATTCCGGCCGCAAAGCCAGCCGCCACAAAAATTTTTTCCACGGAAAAGCCCGAGAGCGCCAGCATTGCAATTATTCCGAGCACGGTTCCTGCAATGGATGCCATGAGCAATTGCTTTTTTTCGAGCGAGTGGCTCAGCCCTGAAACAACGCCAAAGGAAACAGGGAACAAAAGCGCGAAACCAATGAAGCCCGCACTTGTAATGGCGGATATTATGCCTGCAAAGCCATCATTCGGGTTGAACAATGCGGAAGCGTTCAGCCCGGTTGACTGGAAAAGCAGGGCGCTTGCGGCTATTGAGAGCGCTATTGCAAGGGCTATTGCGGCCATTTCACGGAGTTCCGGGCCTTTTTCCATATAGCTTCTATAAACGGTTTTGATGTTTAAATGCTTTGCCGGCGGGCCGCTGGTTAAGTATTAAAAAGGTATTCGAAAACACTTAGTAGAGAAGGAAATGCTCTTTCTACAATTGTGCCTTCGTAGCTCAGCAGGTAGAGCACCCGACTGTTAATCGGGTGGTCGTAGGTTCAAATCCTACCGAAGGCGCTCATTTTCATGCTGCGCACAGTTATGCTTATTTTTCCAAAAATGAATTCGGCTTTCAAGCAATTTTACTTGCTTGAAAGCTTTTTGCTTTTCACGTATACCCAGAGCTTTTTCGTCATTTCCGAGGGCGCTATTTTGCCCGAACCGAAAACCGATTCCACGCTGTCCGTGCATCCTTTGAAGCAGATGTTGTATCCGCCAAATGCTGGTTTTGCCATTTTTTAGTCCTCCCAAAAAGTTTGCATTCAATAAATGCTTCTACAATAAAGACTTTTGATTATTTAAATCTTGCATAGTAGTGCTTTTTGGCAAAAACAGGTTTTTTGCGGGGCTCTTGCAGTTATCCGCTCTTGTGGGCCGCGGCGGATATGGTAAAAAGAAAAAATAAAAAATAGTTTTTGGCTCGAGACTTTACTCAACCACTACTTGCCCGAATTTTGTGGCATCGGTGTGGTCGTGGAATCCCCAGCTTCCCTTATCATTGAATGTGAATCTGAAGCTCTCTCCGGGCGGTATGCCCCTGCAGGCGTCGAAAATGCCTTCCTGCTCTGCAGTTCCGCACTTCTGGATGTCGGAGCCCGGGTAAACCGTGTGGGTCGGGTGCTTTGCCGAAGCCGGCCACCTGCCGGTTTCATATGAATTGTTCACCCATTTCACTGTGTCTCCCTGCTTTATGGTGACTTTGCCTGGCGAAAAGCCGTCCGCGGTTATTTCAATTATGTATGTCTGCGGATTCTTGTTTTCTGCCGTGGCGCCGTCGCCATTCTGCTGTGCAGCCTGTTGCGTGCAGCCGCTCAGAAAAAGGGCTGCGGCCAAAACTAGGATTGCAAGCAATTTGGCTTTCATGCATAAGGTTCGCCTAAGTAATTCTTATAAATGCTTCCGTTCCGGCCGATTTTTTTCTGATTATCAGATTACGCCGATGAAGATGCGGCAGAACTTCTGCTTTGCCGCCTTAAGGCCCGCCTTCCCTTCTTTTGTCAGGCTGTAGCCGATGGTTTTTCCTTTCCTGGATTCCTTTATGAGCCCCGCCTCCTTCAAATTTTTCAACGCAGGATAAATCGTGCCCGGGCTCGGCTTGCAGCCCTTTCTTTTTTCCAGTTCGGCGGCCAGTTCCTGCCCATGCATCTTTTTTTTCGAGAGCAGGAAAAGTATCAGAAAACCCAGCATGCCGCGCATGTCGCAGCAATTCTCGCCTTCTTTGTATTTTTTCATTTCAATTTCCTTATGGATCAATAATATGCTTTTGTTTGTTCATGTTATTAATTTCTACCTTTCGGGTAAGTTGCAATAAACTAATATCGAAAGACATTAATTTTGAAACGACAAATTTTGTATCCGTATTTTTGTCCTTTGCTGTAATGTGTGGTTTGTCAGTAACCAAGCTTTTCCTTTACCAATATGAGCTTCACCCTGTTAGGCGCACCTTCTTTCTCCATTATTACCCATTTTCCTGTCGCACTCCCCATTCCATACGCTTTCCTTGCTCTTTGATCTTCCAGAGGAAAAACATATTCCCTTACACGCTTCATGGCATCCTCCAAAGAACCGGTTATTTTCTGTGCGCCGGAAACCAATACAAGGTTCTTTGCTGAAAACAAATATGCCCCTACTCTCGAACCGCTTGCATCGCAAGCAACCAGTTCCCCTGTCTTTGCAATTGCATTAACGCTACCTAGGAAGTATTCCGCAGTAGTAGCCCCTCTCCTCAAGTCCAGCTGCTTTGGCCAGTCCTTTTCCTTTAGTATTTCCTCCTGCAAATTTGTCCAACCATGCTTCCCTGATTTTAGGTAATCCACAAAGCCTATATCCATAAGTGTTGTCGAGGAACCGTTCATAACCTCTGAGCCTTTTGGAATAAGTTCCTTTATTTTGTCCAAAGCATCCTTGCGTGTTTCAACCATAGTTACATCAATCCCTCTTGCGCGAATATTCTCCATGGTCTCATTTATTGTTTTTTCACCGGGCATCTTCTCCCATTTTGACTCCATCAAAAAATCCCCCTGCTTAACCAGTTTATTACATATTTGGTGCCCGATACATATAAAAGGCTGGCTGTTTACATATCGTGTACCCGATAACCTCGGGCATCACCAAAAGGAGGGATTAGGAATGGGTTACGAATCTGGCTGCGGTTGCGGTTCAGGATACGACAGTTCAAGGAGTTTCCTTACAAAGGAGGAGAAAATAGAGCTTCTCACCGAGTACAAGGATAACCTTGAGAAGGAAGCGAAGGGAGTTTCCGAAAGGATAAAGGAACTCCAGAAAAATAACTGATTTCGGGGTTTTTTTGGCCGGTGAAGAGCCGGCCGCCCCTGCCCCACTGCACATTTCTGTTTTTGCGTGATTTTTTCGCCAAATTGCGTGCCGTAATAAGTTTGTGCGCACCGAAAAGCTTTTTTATCTCCGTGATTTTATTGTGTTATGGCGGATTGCGAAAGTTTTTCGGCATTTATGGTGGTTTGCTAGATAGCAAACCATTAAATCCATTGAATTACTTTATTGGTTTGCTATAGCTTGGTGCTTTTTC